>CAYZVQ010000366.1:0-4905 GCA_964481925.1 uncultured Acidimicrobiaceae bacterium | reverse complement strand
ACGGGCACGGCCTCCACCAGCGTGACCCGCTGGCGCCAGGCGTCATAGGCGGCGACCTGTCCCACCACCGAGACGATGGCGTCGGGATAGCCGAGCTCGTCGGGAGGGGGTTCGGGCAGCCGTTCGATCTCCCGGACGACGTCGTAGCCGAGGTAGCCGACCAGGCCGCCGTGCAGCGGGGGCAAACCGGGCAGTTCGGGCGCTTTACAATAGGAAAGCACGGCCTCGATGGCAGCCAAGATCCCGCGGTCGGTGGGCACGTCGGCGTGGAGCGAGCCCTCCACCGACACCTGGCCCCGCCGCAGGGTCAGGGTGGCCGACGGCCGGCGGCCGATGAACGACCATCTCCCCCACGTCCCCGCGTGCTCGACCGATTCCAGTACGAACCCCGGCTCGTCCTGGACCAGACGCGCGTACGCGGCAACGGGCGTGGTCAGGTCGGCCAGCAGTTCTCGCCAGACCGGGACGATGCTCCAGTCCCGGGCCAGTTCGATGAACTCCTCCCGGGTGGGGCGCACCCCGGCCGGCGCCCGGCTATTCAGTGGTGGCCCCGGTCAGTGGTGGCCCCGGTCAGTGGTGGCCCCCGTCAGTGGTGGCCCCGGTCAGTGGTAGCCCCGGTACTGCTGGCTCGGGCCCGAACCGGCGGTAGAAGCAGCTGTGCTCACCGGTGTGGCAGGCGCCCGCCCCCTCCTGCTCCACCACGAACAGCAGCGTGTCCCCGTCGCAGTCGTAGTAGGCGGCCTTTACCCACTGGCGTTCGCCCGAGGAGTCCCCCTTGCGCCAGCGTTGCTGGCGACTTCGGGACCAGAACACCGTCCGCCCGGACTCCAAGGTCTCGCGCAGCGTCTCCTCGTTCATCCACGCCATCATCAGCACCTCGCCCGTCCCGTGCTCTTGGACGATGGCGGGGACCAGGCCGTCGGCGTTGTAGGTGACGGCGGCCAACTGCTCGGCATCGGCAACGATAGATATGGCGACAGGCATCCTCACATCGTAAGCGACGGCATCGTAAGCGACGGCATCGTAATCGACGGCATCATGAGCCACGGGCCAAAACGCGTTGAGCCCGGGACCGGGCCGGCCTCAGTCCCGGCTTCAGCCGCCCGCCATCGCCCCGACGACGACGAGAGCCTCCTGACCGCGCGCTACGCCTTCGGGCAGGGCGGCGTCGGGCGAGGCGTTGGACAGGTCGACCTCACCTACGAAAAACCTTATGAACGCACGCCGTTTTCCGGTGGCCCGGTCCCGGATGGTCCCTTTCAGCACCGGGAACTGCGCTTCGAGGGTCTCCAGCACGGACGCCAGCGTGACGGCCCCGACGATCTCCAGCTCGACTTCCCCGCCGACCCCCGCCAGGTCCCGCAACTGGGTGGGTAGGCGGGCCCTGACCACGGTCATGCCAGGACCAGGCGTCACGGGAGGGTCTGTGCCTCCACTGAGAGCACGGGTGGCAGATCCCTGACGGCCGCCGACCAACTATCCCCGGCATCTGAGGAGGCGTACACCTGTCCACCGGTCGTCCCGAAGTAAACCCCACACGGGTCGAGCGAGTCCACGGACATCGCGTCACGGAGCACGTCCACGTAACAGTCAGCCTGAGGCAGTCCCTCCGTCAGAGGCTCCCACTCATCGCCCCCGGACCGGCTCCTATAGACCCGAAGCTTTCCCTCGGGCGGGTAGTGCTCCGAATCGCTTTTGATGGGCACGACATAGACGGTCTCGGGCTCGTGGGCGTGCACGTCAATGGCAAACCCGAAGTCGCTCGGGAGGTTGCCACTTACCTCTCGCCAAGTACCTCCACCGTCATCGCTGCGCATAATATCCCAATGCTTTTGCATGAAAAGCACATCTGGGAACGCTTTATGCAGGGCAAGCTTGTGAACGCAGTGGCCCTCGTAGGCGTCAGGGTCCGGGAGCACACCCTCCGATCGCAGGCCATTGTTGGCCGGTCGCCAGCTTTCTCCCCCATCGTCGCTGCGGAACACCCCGGCCGCCGAAATGGCCACCGCCATCCACTCCGGGGCGCCCGGGCGAAGAAGGACCGTGTGCAGGCAGAGGCCGCCGGCACCCGGTTGCCACGCCGGCCCGGTTGCGTGGCGGCGCAGTCCCGTCATCTCATGCCAGGTTGTCCCTCCGTCCGTGGACCGGAACAAGGCCGCGTCCTGAGCGCCGGCAAACACCGTGTCAGGCTCGTCGGGCGACGGCTCTAAATGCCAAATCCTGGTGAACTCCCACGGCCGGGACGAACCGTCGTACCACATGTGAGTACCCACGTCGCCCTGGTAGGCAAAGTCGTTGCCCACGGCCGTCCAGGTCTTCCCACCGTCGTCTGAACGCTGTACGAGCTGGCCGAACCACCCGTTGGACTGCGACGCATAGATGCGGTCCGGGTCGAGCGGTGAGCCCTTCAGGTGGTACATCTCCCACCCGCCAAAGTAGGGGCCGTCGACCTGCCAGCTCTCTCGCTTGCCGTCCGAGGTCAGGACGAAGGCGCCCTTGCGTGTCCCCACCAGTAGCCGAACTTTGCTCATCCCCGAGAGTATTACAAGTAGAGGCCGGTACCGTCCGTGACCCGTTCGGCGGCCACGGCGTGGATGTCGCGCTCGCGCAGGATCAGGTAGTTGTCGCCCTGCACCTCCACTTCAAAACGGTCCTCAGGGCTGAACAGCACCTGGTCGCCGGCTTTTATCGACCGCACCTGAGGCCCGGTGGCAACCACCTCCGCCCAGCTCAGCCGGCGGGGGATCTCCGCCGTGGCCGGGATGAGGATCCCGGATTTGGACTTGCGTTCGCCCTCCGAGCGCGGCACCTGGACCAGGACCCTGTCGGTCAGCATCTGGATCGCCTGCTTGGGAGAGCCGAGCTCGTTCGGGCCCATTGAACGGCAAGCTATCGCGCCCAGCCCCCAAGGGGCCACCCGGGCCTGTACCCGGTCACCTCCGGGGCGCCGAGGCCGGCGGGCGCACGGTCACCCCGGCGGCCGATAGCGCCGCCTTGGCCTCGGCGATGGTCGACTCCCGGAAGTGGAATATCGAGGCCGCCAGCACGGCGTCCGCCTTGCCGATCACAGCCCCGTCGACCAGGTCCTGGAGCACACCGACCCCGCCGCTGGCCACGATGGGGATGCCGGTCTCGTCCACCACCCGGCGCGTGAGCTCCAGGTCGTAGCCCTCCCG
Organism: uncultured Acidimicrobiaceae bacterium; assembly: GCA_964481925.1. Classification (GTDB taxonomy): domain Bacteria; phylum Actinomycetota; class Acidimicrobiia; order Acidimicrobiales; family Palsa-688; genus Fen-671. Next base: position 1,729 of record CAYZVQ010000366.1, on the reverse strand, counting down.
GGTGCCGTCCCGGTCCATCGAGTTGAGGACCAGCTCTCCCGCCCCGAGCTCTTGGCAGCGCACGGCCCAGGCCAGAGCGTCTATGCCCGTCGGGACGCGGCCGCCGTGGGTGTACACCTGCCACTCCGCCTGCGGTCCGGGGGCTCGGCGGATGTCGATCCCGACGACGGCGCACTGGGCCCCGAACGTGGCCGAGATCTCCTGCACGAGCTCGGGCCGGGCCACCGCCGCCGAGTTGACGCTCACCTTGTCGGCACCCAGGCGGAGCAGCCTGCGGGCATCCTCCAGGGAGCGCACGCCGCCGCCCACCGTCAGTGGGATGAAGACCTCTTCAGAGGTGCGGGCCACCACGTCGAGCATGGTCTGGCGCTCCTGCGCCGACGCGGTGATGTCATAGAAGACGACCTCGTCAGCGCCCTCTTCGTCGTAGCGGGCGGCCAGCTCCACGGGGTCACCGGCATCCCGGAGCCCCTCGAAGCGGACGCCCTTGACCACGCGCCCCCCGTCCACATCGAGGCACGGGACCACCCTGACCGCCCTCATAGCCCCAGCGCTCTCATGCCCGGGCGTCCCTCATCAGGGCATCCCCCGGGTGGCGGCCACGGCGTCGGGCACGCTGAAGCGCCCCTCGTAGATGGCGCGGCCCACAATGACGCCGGCCAGCGGGCGGCCGGACACCCGCAACCAGGCCAGCCGGCGCAGGTGCTCGAGGGAGCCCACGCCTCCCGAGGCGATCAGGGGCACGGCACACACTTCCAGCAAGGCCCGGTAGCCGGCCACGTCGGGCCCGACCATCAGCCCGTCACGGGATATTTCGGTGACCACCACAGCGGCGGCACCGGCTGCGGTCAACTCGGCCACGGCATCGGCCACCTTGTGCCCCGAGCCCTCCGCCCAGCCCTTCACCCGCACTTCCCCGTTGAAGTGGTCGACACCCGCCGCCACCCGGCCCGGCCAGCGCCCAGCCAAGCCGGACAGGAAACCCGGCTGGCACAGCGCGGCAGTGCCCACGATCACGCGCTCGACGCCGGCGCCGAACAATTCCTCGGCATCGGCCTCGCTGCGTACTCCGCCACCCGCCTGCACGGGGATCTTCACCGCCGCGGCTATATCGGCCACAACGGCCCGGTTGCCGGCCTTGCCCGTCCGGGCGGCGTCGAGGTCCACGACATGGAGCCATTGGGCGCCGGCCGCCTCGAAAGCCAGGGCACGTTGGACGGGGTCGTGGCCATAGACCGTCTCCCGCCCGAAGTCGCCCTGGGCCAGGCGCACGCAGCGGCCGTCCCTCAGGTCGATAGCGGCGAAAAGGTCCACTTCTACTGGCACGCTTTCACGAAATTGGCCAGTATGCCGAGACCTACCGACGACGACTTCTCGGGGTGGAACTGGGTGGCCCAGATGGCGCCCTCCTCCACGGCGGCGGCCACCGGCCCCCCGTAGTCACAGGTGGCAACCGTCTCCGGGCCGATAGGCGGGGCATAAGAGTGGACAAAATAAGCCCACGCCCCGTGGTCGAAGCCGGCCAGCAGGCGGCTTCGAGCGCGGACGTCGAGCAAGTTCCACTGGATCTGCGGCCGCCTCACGCCTTCGGGCAACAAGGCGACTTGACCGGGAAAAATCCCCAGCCCGGGGATCCCGGGCGATTCCTCTGATCCCCCGTAGAGAAGTTGCATCCCCACACAAATACCTAGGAACGGCTTACCGGATCTCGCCGCCGCCAACGTGGCCG
>CAYZVQ010000365.1:3821-4906 GCA_964481925.1 uncultured Acidimicrobiaceae bacterium | reverse complement strand
CTGCGCCGCGCCCTGCGCGGCAGCATCCTCGTAGCCGGCAAGGACCTGACGCACGCCACGCCCCGCCAGCGCCTCCACGCCGGCGTGGCCCACGTGCCCGAAGACCGGCAAAAGGACGCCCTGGTGCTCCCGATGGACCTGGCGGACAACCTCGTGCTCGACATGTACGGAGATCCCCCGTACGCCGGTCGGGCATCGCGGGACCTCGGCGCGGTCAAGCAGAACGCGGAACGGCGCATGCGGGACTTCGACATCCGCGCCCGCTCGGTCGACGATCCCGTCTCCTCGCTCTCGGGCGGCAACCAGCAGAAGGTCGTGCTGGCGCGTGAGCTGGGCCGGCCGGTCAAGCTGGTCGTGGCGTCGCAGCCGACCCGTGGCCTCGACGTCGGCTCGATCGAGTACGTCCACAACCAGATCGTCGCCGCCCGTGACCAGGGCACGGCGGTCCTAATCGTCTCGTCCGAGCTCGATGAGGTGCTCGCTCTGGGCGACCGCATCGCCGTCATGTACAGGGGCCGGATCATGGGCGTCGTCGACCCGAGCGCCGGTCGGGAGCGGATCGGCCTGATGATGGCCGGCGTCTCCGGAGACGCCCCCACCACGGCAACGAAAGGCGCGGGCTCATGAGCAGCGGCGCGGGGACCGCCGACCTCGGTCCGTCGGGCGTGCCCGCGGAGCCGGAGCGGTCGGGCGAGCCGGTCGGGGCAGGGCGGGGTTCGCGGGCCATCGACCTGCTGCGCCGGCTCGGCGAGGCCAACGCGCTCGTGGTCACCGTCTGCGCCATGTTTGCCGCGCTCGTCTTCGGGGCGCTATTGATCCTCTGCACCAGCCCGACAGTGCTGCAGGCGTGGGGGCACATCGGGAGCAACCCGGGCCACGCGTTCGGCGAGAGCTGGTCGACCGTCGCCGCCGCCTACTCGGCGCTGGTCGAGGGCTCGATCTTCAATCCCCACGCGCAGGATCTCACGCAAGCCTTCAACCCGATCTCGGAGACGCTCGTGGCCGCCACCCCCCTCATGCTCGCCGGGCTCGGCGTGGGGCTCGGGTTCTCCACCGGGGTGTTCAACATCGGTGGTCAGGGGCAG
>CAYZVQ010000365.1:0-3721 GCA_964481925.1 uncultured Acidimicrobiaceae bacterium | reverse complement strand
CTGGTCATCTGGTGGCTGATGCGAAGGAGCCGGCTCGGCTTCTCGTTCAAGGTGATCGGCCTCAACCCGGACGCGGGCAAAACGGCGGGCATGGACGCCCGGCTCATCACCGTCCTCGTGCTCACGATCTCGGGGGCGCTCATCGGCATGGCCGGCATGGCGACGCTTTCGGGCACCGACTTCTTGCTCTCCACGAGCTACGGCGGAAACACCGGCTTCAACGCCATCACGGTGGCGCTCCTGGGCCGCAACAGCCCCGGTGGCATCGTCCTCGGCTCGTTGCTGTTCGCCGCGCTCATCTCGGGCGGGCGCAACATGCAGGCAGTGACCGGCCTCCCGATCGACCTCACGACGGTGATCCAGGCCGTGATCGTCTTCATGGTGGCCACGCCCGCGCTTGTACGCGAAGTGTTCCGGCTGCGTGAGGCGCGGGGAGGTCAAGCGCGCATCGCCACCAAGGGGTGGACGGCGTGAGCGCCGTCACCGTCACCGCCGCCGGGATGGCCCCTGTCGAGGCCCGGCTCGTCCCGGCCGGCCGCCGGCACGGCATGGGGATCTTCCTCGTGTTGCTGGCCGTCGTCATGTTCTGGGCCTTCGGCGTCGGCGTCGAGGGCAAGGTGCACTCCACCTTCATCCTCACGCAGTCGCCCGCCGTCAACGTCTCGCCCCTCACGATGGACGTGCGGTGGATATCGATCATCCTGGCGATCGTCTGCGCCGGCCTCGGCGCATTGCTCTACGCCTGGCCCCGCAGCCGCGGCACCTACGCCATCTTCACGCTCGGCACGATCGTCTTCCTGTGGTCGTTCCTCACCTGGGCGGCGCGCGGGGGAACGCTCAACTTCGTCAGCTTGCTGGCCGGGACGCTGATCGGCGCCACGCCGCTCGTCTACGGCTCGCTGTCAGGGATCCTGTGCGAGCGGTCGGGCGTCATCAACATCGCCATCGAGGGCCAGTTCCTGGCCGGCGCCTTTCTGGGGGCCATGATCGGGTCCTGGACCGGCGACCTGTGGCTCGGTGTGCTGTGCGGCGCCGGAGCGGGTGCGATCTTCGGCTGGCTGCTCGCCTTCCTCGCCCTGCGCTACGGCGCCGACCAGATCATCATCGGCGTGGTCATAGACGCGTTTGCGCTGGGCCTCACCAACTACCTCCTGTACGAGGTGCTTACGCCCTACCAGAGCACCCTCAACAACGGCATCACCTTCTCGGCCTGGGAGATCCCGTTGGTCTCGAAGATCCCGATCGTCGGCCCGGTCCTGTTCGACCAGAACTTCTTCATCTACCTGGCCGCCGTCCTCCTCGTCGCCGTCAACGTCGCCCTGTTCAGGACCCGCTGGGGCCTGCGGGTACGGGCCGTCGGGGAGCACCCGCGAGCGGCGGAGACGGTCGGGCTGCACGTGATCCGGACCCGGTACTCCAACGTGGTCATCGGCGGGGCCCTCGCCGGCCTCGGCGGCGCAGCTTTCACGCTCGGCTCGATCGGAGAGTTCACCACCGACATGAGCGCAGGGCTCGGCTTCGTGGCGCTGGCGGCGATGATCTTCGGCCGCTGGCGCCCCTACGGCGCGCTCGGAGCCGCACTGCTGTTCGGCTTTGCCGAGTCCCTGCAGAGCGTGCTGGGAGTGCTCAACGTCGGGATACCCGCGCCCTTCCTGTCGATGGCGCCGTACGTGATCACGATCGCCGTGGTCTGCGGCCTCGTCGGGCGGGTGCGGCCGCCCGCAGCCGACGGCAAGCCGTACTCGAGGGAGTAGTCAGCTCCAGGGGCGGGCACCGGGCGAGCCCACCACCCGGGCCGCGGCGGCCAGAGCCGCCCGTAGCGCGGCGCCCGGCTCCTCGCCGCGTAAGCGCCGGGCGAGAAAGGTCCCCGTGAAAGCGTCGCCCGCCCCGGTGGTGTCGACGACGGCCACCCGGTCCGCGGGGCAATGCAGGAGCTCGGACCCTGGCCCCGAGAACAGGGCGCCGTCCGCCCCCAGGGTCAGCGCGACCTCACGGTAGTGGTGGCGCAAGCCGGCCAGGACCTCCTCGGGCCCACTGGCGCCGGTCAAGGCCCGGCCCTCGTCCAGGTTGGCGCAACACCACTCGACCCCCTCGGTCCAGGCGAGGAACTCCGCCCGGCCCACGGCGGCCAGGGGGCCGGCCGAACAGGGGTCGACCGAGCGCGTCATCCCGGCGCCAAAGGCGAGGTCCAGCGCCGCCCGCGCCGCCGGCCGAGTGGCCTCGTCGAGCAGCTCGTAGCCCGAGAGGTGGAGGTGCCGACCGGCGCCGAGCAGCCCGGGCGCGACGTCCCGCTCGGCGAGGCGCAGGTTGGCGCCCCGGTCGGTGAGCATCGAACGCTGCCCGGAAGCGTCTATGACGGCGACGACCACCCCGGTCTGGTCCCCGGGCGCCACCCGCAGGTGCGCGTTGACGCCGGCCAGCACCAGGGCACGGGCGGCCGCGCGACCGAGCTCGTCGTCGCCGACCACGCCGACGAGGTGCACCTGCGCTCCGGCGGCGGCCAGCGCGACCGCCTGGTTGGAGGCCGAGCCGCCCGGTGTGAGGGCGATGCGCGACGGGGTGTCGCTGCCCCGGTTGAAAGGGCCGAGGGGGCGTACCACGACGTCGACGATCACGTCGCCGACCACGATGACCACCGGGCCGGGAAGGCGGGTTGGCGGCGCCGGCTCGGGGGGCTCCACGCCCAGAGCAGTGTAATGTCGACGGCGTGCCCACCGGAGGGGACTCGGCCGTGCTGGGCGTCCCCGGTCCTGTCAAGGACGGGCCCGTCCCCGATTGGCCGGTGCTGCGTGAAGCCGCTGCTGGCGTCGCGGCACGGGCCTATGCGCCTTACTCGGGCCTCCGGGTCGGAGCCGCCGGTCTGTGCGATGACGGTCACGTCGTCACCGGGTGCAACGTTGAAAATGCCTCCTTCGGCCTGACCCTCTGTGCCGAATGCGGGCTCGTCTCGGCTCTCGTCGCCCACGGCCATAACCGGCTGGTGGCCGTCAGTGTCATGGCCGCTGACGGCGGGCCGCTGGCGCCCTGCGGTCGCTGCCGGCAAGTACTGATAGAGCACGGTGGGCCCGAACTTCTCGTCGATGGCGGCCCCGAGGCTTCGCCGCAGCGCCTGGGCGACCTGCTACCGGGAGCTTTCGACCGCTCCGAGCTGGAGGTCCGACGTGGACCAGGGGGGCCTGAACCGGCCCACCGCTCCAGGGTGGGCTGAACCCGCAGTGCAGAACGCGGCCCCCAGCATCGAGCAGATCCTTAGAGCGCCGAAGGTGCTCCTCCACGACCACCTCGACGGCGGCCTGAGGCCCGAGACGCTGGTCGAGCTGGCCGCCGCCGCCGGCTACAGAGGCCTCCCGACCGTCGACCCCGCGGAGCTCGGGCGCTGGTTCGTGGCGAAGGAGCCCCGCCTGGACCTTGTCCGCTACCTCGAGGGCTTCGCCCACACGGTCGCCGTGATGCAGACGGCGGAGGCACTCGAGCGCGTCGCCCGGGAATGCGTGGCGGACCTGGCCAAGGACGGCGTCGTGTACGCCGAGGTCCGCTTCGCCCCCGAGCTGCACACCGAGGACGGCCTGGACCTCGAGGCCGTCGTGGAAGCCGTGCTGGCGGGCTTCGCCAACGGGATGGCTCAGGCCCGTGACACCGGTCGGCGCATAGTGGTGAGGGCATTACTGACGGCCATGCGCACCGCCGCCCGGTCGCTGGAGATCGCCCGGATGGCGGTCCG
>CAYZVQ010000364.1:0-4961 GCA_964481925.1 uncultured Acidimicrobiaceae bacterium | reverse complement strand
ACCGGTGATGACGCTCTCCCACCGGTCGTCATCCAGCATTAAGTGGCGAACCTAGTGACGGCCGGCGGTGCAGCCCCACCAAACAGCTACCTTCCACTCGGTACGCCCTCAAAAGCTCGCATACCTAAAGGCCCGTCCTACCGGCCAGCGATAGTTCATGGTCAAATCCCCTTCTGGGCCGCCGGGGACTTTGCAGCTCCAACGCTGACCCGAAGGGCGGACCCGCGGATCAGCTCGTCCGCGTCCAGGTGTAACGAGGCAATGTCTCTGGGTGCCAGGCTTAGCAGCAGCTCACTTCGCCATGCGAACTTCAGAGGACACCTTCGCCGTCTTCGTCCCGCAGCGCCCAGGCGACGACGAGTACCTGTATTAGGTCCGCCCGCCATGCTCCGAACCGGCCTCGACGGCTGCGTGGTGCTATCCCCCCGGGAGTGCGAGACCTTTGCTCCACTGCTGCGCCAGGCCATCGACTAGTGCGTAAGACGGGACGGCGTGCATTTCCCGTCCGAGGTCATAGCGACGTCGGATTGGGGCGGCGTCGTCGCGCAGGTGTGCCGTGGGACATGAGCCGTGATTTTCTTCGTGCGTAGTGTGGGACAGCTCTCGGCAGCCGGAGCGGTGTCCTGGCAGCGCAGCCGGTCAGTCATCGAGCTTGGTGGGCGACACCTGCCACCGGCCCGAAAGAGTGAGTGATCTAGGCTAAGGCGGAGTGCCTCCCCGCGCGTAGGACCACCTGGCTGAAAGACCTCTATTTAGAAGTCGCGTTTATCGCGGGAGTCTTACCTTTCTCGGCCTGTTTACGGAAGGCAATCTCAATGCACGTCGGGGTTTCCAGGAGCCGGTTGTTCGGTCCAAACAGCGGGGTTCGTTGACAATCGGTCGTTGTGCAAGAACGGCGGGCGACACACTCGAACTGCGCTGCGACAGCGGTGTCGCTAAAGCGGAAGTTGCTGTGTTCGACTACGAGGTACCCCCTAGGCTTCAGACAGCGGGCAAGGTCAGTGACTGTGACCTCGAAGGCCTCGAAGGTTATCCGGTGAGCACAGGACTCGGGGTGCTGAGTACCGAGGTCACCGTGCCGAAAGACTGCCATGCACAAGATTGCGTCATACAATCTGGACGCCTCAGCTTGCGTGGAGCTTGCACGTACAAAGTCGAGGCGAGCGTCCTGAAGCCGACGCTGACGTCGCTTGCAATCGGCGATATTGGCGCGGCTTATATCTACGCCCTTGATGTATGCGGACGGGAAATACTGGCGGAGCGAAACACCTCCTCCCCCGTCGAACACCCAAAGGAGAGAAGACGGATGTCGTCGTCGCCCTCCCCGATCCAGTCGCGTAGGGCAACGAAGACCTCGGGGTATCGGTTCGCCTCAGTGTCGTTGTGCGGCTGAAAGAGATTGCCGGGACGACTAAGTCGCAAGGACCAAGAGCGTCGGACCCCGGTGCTGGTAGCCAGCGCCAGAAGGAGTCGAGTTCCGCCCGCCAGCTTACCTGCGGCGAGGCGACGCTTGACCATCGTCACCCCTGGGGGCATCGCGACCGAACAGCAGGCCCGGCCGCAATGCGAATCTGCCCGGGCCGATGTCAAGGTCAACTGCTGACAAGCTCCGCTCGCGGCAAAGTGGCTATACCCAGGGGACGAGCTCTACGAAACTATTGAAATCCTGGATGAACAGGGCGCTCTCGTCGAGCTGGCCAATGCCGGCCGCTAGGCCCTGCAGCTGGGTCCCTAAAAGAATCAATGCCGCCGCAGCAGCTCCCGCACCAGCCAGCGACACACGACCATCGGATACGAAGAGGATGAGCAGGCCAAGCACGCCCCCCGAGACGACTGCTGTCAGCGTCCCGCCGGCGACGCCCTGGACGCCCCGTTTGCGGACCAGTTGCCGCAATGCCTGTACCCGCCCCTTATAGAGTGCGGCGAAGCGTGCCCGAAGGATCCTCCCAGTTCGTAGGCACGGATCTCTTTTGCCGGGTCCTTGTCCACCAACAGGAACTGGATGTAGTTGCGCTGCCGGTCGGTGGGGGTCTGCTCGACCGCGAATCGGTACAGTGCGCGCCCTACGCCAAGCCTGGTCAAAATGAGCAGCACGGCCGCTAGCACCCCGAGGGCAAAGAAGAGCGGCTCGATTGTCAGCAAGGCAACCCCCACGGCGACCACACCCAGAGCCGAACTGCCGACCGACATCAAGCCGTTAGTCATCTGGAGCGGCCGGATGTTGGCATTGACAATGGCCCGCTGGAGGCGGTCGTGAAACGGCCCAGTGCGGGGCGCTGCGAGGCCTCCTCGGCGGGCACTTCGCGCTACGCGGTTCGGCCGTGCTGGTCGACGATGGGGCGCTCCTCATCGCTGGTGACAGCGGGGCCGGCAAGTCGGCGCTGGTGGCCACGCTCATGCGCACGGGGTCACCGGTCGTGGCCGACGGCTATATCTTCGTTGACGCCGGTGCGCCACCAACGGTGCGGGTGACCAGTACCAAGGTCGGTCTTCCTCCCGACGGCCATGCGGACGGTCGCCGCGCTCGGGTACCTGGGGCAAGCGGTCACGCCTTTGGGCCTGAGCCGCGACCACGCCCGCTGGCTCATGTCGCTGGTCTCGCGGCGGCCCGGCCAATTGTCTCGCGGGGGCGGAGGCATAGCCGAAAGCCTGGCGGAACTGGCTCGGGCGGCCGTGGAAGCATGATAGAGCGGGCGACGACGACATGGTTGGCTTCGTACCCGAAGTCCAGTAACACCTGGCTACGGGCCACGTACTTAGCTTGGAGCTCCCAAGAGCAGGCGCGCCTGGACCGCCTGCAGGGCCTACCCATGGCGGCATCCCGGCAAGCTTTTGACGACGCTCTCGGCATCGACAGCACAGACCTCACCGCCGACGAGATCGACCTCCTCCGGCCCCGGGCTGATGAAGTGATAGCAGCTCAGGACAGGCGGGTCGGCGAGATCCGGTAGCCGCCTGGTCGGCCGTGTTGGACTTCGCAGGTCCGGGCGTCGAGCCTGACCGGGTGTCGCGAGCCGTGGCCGCTTCCTCCTTCACCCGTCTTCAGGACCAGGAAAAACGAGAAGGTTTCAACGAGCGGACCTCCCCCAACAGCCTGTTCTTGCGGCAAGGCAGATCGGGAGGCTGGCGCACAAGTCTTCCGGCAGAGCTGGTCGCCAAGCTCGAGTCCGACCATCAAGGGGTGATGCAGCAGTTCGGGTACTTGGAAGGCGACGGATAAGCACCCCCTACCGGCTCGCCGCGCTCGAGTTGGCGTCCGCAATCGTGCTCGGCCTCGACCCGGGGACAACTCCAATGGAGCCGGGCAGTTCGGCGGCGACCCCACGGGCCGCGCTCGAAGAGGTCCTCGTCGAAGCTCTCCAGCGGTCTCGCTGCGTGATCGGCTTCTCCGGAGGCCAGGACTCTTCCGGGCTCCTCGCTCTCGCCGTTCAGTGGCCCGCAACCAGGGCTTGGCTATGCCGGTGGCGTCACCAACGTCTTTCCCACCGACGCCGCCTCGGCCGAGTCTGAGTGGCAGGAAATGGTCATCCGTCATATCGGGCCCACCGACTGGGAGCGACTGAGGTTCACCGACGAGCTCGACGTGATCGGACCGGTCGCTCAGCCCGCGCTCCGGGAATGGGGGCCCTGCTTCCCCTTCAACGGCCACTTCGGGCTCCCGGCCATCTCATTGGCCCGCCATGGCTGCTCCCGCCCGGCGCCCGGCGCCGTTACTACCGGCGGAGAATGCCTGAATTGCCCTGGCTCAAGCCCGACGCCCGCAACGAGCTCAAGCGCCGGATTGCTGAGGACGAGACCCGTCAACCGATCTGGAACGCCCCGGACCTGCTTAAAGACTATTGGTGCGACCGGAGACGGCTGGCCCTGACCCTCGACGCTGGCCGCGTACGGTGCCTCCTGCTCGACGCTGGTCGTGCACCCTTTCGAAGACGCTCGGTTCCTTCGGGCCGTGGCGCGAGCCCGCCCCCGTGTCGGCTGGCTGACGCGCGAGGACGCCATGCGGGAGCTGTTCGGCGACCTACTTCCGGATCTTCTGATCTCGCGGGGATCAAAGGCTAATTTCTCTCACTCCTTCTTTAATGCTTTCAGCCGGAGCTTCGTGGAGACCTGGTCCGGCCAGGGTGTGGATAACTCTCTCATTGACGCCGAACACCTCCTGGATACGTGGAGGGAGCCGGTCCCCGACGCCCGCAGCTACAGCCTGGTACAGGCCGCATGGTGCGCGTCCAGCGGCGACCATTAATTAAGACTGGTAGATATTATGCCTACGCGGCGTTTCTAGCACGGGCAAATGCACTTTGATGCGTGCGAATAGCCTCTGATGCAGCCCAAGTCCATCGAGTCGAGGTCACGCCGGGGCGGGCAGTCAGCCTCGTCTTAGCCTTTTTACCACGAGATCTTGGGGAAGTTCGCGCCTCTCCTACCTCACACTATTGTAGTTACATCACTGCATTACCGAAAGGTCCAACGAAGCGGCACGACTGCCCTAGCCTCCCGTCGGCCGATTTTCCCGCCCCCACCCCCGGTGGGTGGACCAGAACCCAGCTCGGAGATCGCGCCCAAAGCGCGGGTAATATCCCTTCTTGCGGCGACCACGGATGACGGGTTAGGATGAGGCCGACCCAACAAAGCAGCACAGGTGACGCCAAGCTCAAGCCCCCACGGAGGGTCCGCCCTTTGCTCAAGCCTTACGAACGGCTCTCTCTCCGGTGGGTTTCGGTGGCGGAAACTCACACTCGGCCGAAGCTGCCTAGGCCCAAATAACAGCAGTGAAACTAACCACGGCGTTTACGACCAGCGTCACAGCTAGGTTTTTTGCTTTTTTTTCGGCGATGGGCGCTCGCCGGTGACTTAGGCGAGTCATCTGCCATTACACTTACCTCACCTTTGGCTCCCTTTTTGATCGTGTGAGTCCTCGGGTAATTTTGGTCCTTGAGCAGGAACCCGAGAAATAGTGGTTC
>CAYZVQ010000363.1:0-4963 GCA_964481925.1 uncultured Acidimicrobiaceae bacterium | reverse complement strand
GTGGGGGAACCCGATGTGGAGAGCTGGGCCTTGGTGTACTCCACCACCTCGTTGGTGCAGGGGGTGCCGTAGCAGTCGAGACCTCCGCCGGTGACCATCCACAGGTCCCCTGAGGGGTCGAAGACAAGTTGGGCGCCGCCGCTAGAAGAGATCGTGACTGTCGGCGCCGGGTCCGCCGTGGCCAGTTCGGCCTTGGAGAACTCGACCACGCTGTTGACGCTCGACACCCACAGGTCACCGGAGGCGTCAAAGGCGTCGCCGGAAAGCGGAGTGCTCGGGAAGTCCGAGATGGTGGTTTGGGGTGCCGGCGCGCCTGACACGGCCAATTGGCCCTTGGCGTACTCGTAGACCCGGCTCGAGTTGCTGCCGACCACCCATAGGTCGCCCGAGCCGTCGAAAGCCATACCGAAGGGGTTGGCGAGCGCCCCGGACTCGGCGAAGATGGTCACGGCCGGCACAGGGTCGGGCGTGGCCAGTTGGGCCTTGGTGAGCTCGAACAGGTCGCTGGTGTTCTCGTTCGCCACCCACAGGTCGCCCGATGGGTCAAAGACAATGGTGGTGGGGCCGTACATGCCACCGGTGAAGCTCGTCTGCGGCGCCACGTCGCCGTTGGCGTTGGGCTGTAAACGTTCACCTCCCCATTGGCCTCGACGCCGTTGCCGCCACCGCTGCCCCCGAAGATGGCGCCACCCTCGGCCACGACGACCCTGCCGGGTGCGAAGGTGCCTGCGCCCAAAGGAGCGGCCGAGGCCCCGGTCGGTGTTACCTGCATGGGGCCTGCCAGGCCGACAAGCGCGCACAGCGCCCCGGTCTTCAGGCTCTTTCCGAGCACGCTCCGTTTGGCCGCATGAAGTCGAGCACTTGGAGCTGAGCTCCAGATCCGTTCGGCGCTGTCGTGGGTTGAGCACTTGGGGGTCATTTTCTCTCCTTTTTTGGTGTCGTTTTCCTTTGGGTCGGCAAGGTTTGCAGGGAAATGGGGCCGGCCACGGCTCGATGGCACGGGATAAGGGGTCGCAAGCCAGAACGCCTGAGTGTCGCCATCGAGGTCCGAGCCTGCACTGGCTCCGCACGTGCGGCTCGAGCGGCGGGTCCACTTGTGCGCCTTCGCAGGCGCCTTGCAGCGACGTCGTTGCCCCCCCTTTATCGAGACGAGGAGGTCGTGCTCCCGCCCGCGGTTGGGCCGGCGCGACGACGTCAGGAGCGCCCGAGCACCGCGCGGCGAGTACGCGTCGATGGTCGATCAGCGTGTCCCAAAACGCTGCGCGCCTTGTCGTACCCGGGATTGTCGGCGCACAACAAGGCCCCGCGGAGCTTCGCCGGAAAGGTGCCGGTTGCCGTCACCGATCACCCTCGTGTTGCCAGTGGTAGTCGCCACCAGTAGCTCCCTCATCAGCCTTTCCTCCCTTTCGGCACCGTTAGGCGGCAGGATGGCATTCGTCTGTCGCCGTGTCGTCAATGACGGTGGCCAGTCTGTGGTACGCCACTGACGGCGGGCTGACAGTTCGCTGACAGTCGCGAGGTGAAGCCATTAAGATTTGGGCGCAGTGATCAAGATCGGGCTGCTCGGGCCGGTTGTGGTTGAGGCCGCCGGTGGACCGGTCGTCTTGCACGGCCTGTTCGAGACGGCGCTGCTGGCTCGTTTGGCCTTGGAGCCGGGGCGAACCGTGTCGTCGGGGCGGCTCATCGGCGACTTGTGGGGCGAGAAAGTCGGCGCAGACCCGACGTCCAACTTGTGGACGTTGGTGCACCGCCTGCGCCGGGCTCTGGGAGCGGACGGCGGCTTGGTCCGCCGGGGGAGCGGCGGGTACGCCTTCGCGGTCCCGCCCGATCAAGTCGATGTGGGCCGCTTCGAAATGATCATTGGCCAGGTCCACGACCGCTCGGCTCCTCTGGCAGTTGACCAGGGTCGCTCCCTTCTGCGCCAGGCGTCGGCATTGTGGCGCGGCAAACCCCTAGCGGGCCTCGAGAACCTCCCCTTTCATCGCGCCCAGGAGGCTCGGTTGACAGCCGCCCACTTGGCGCTGGCGGTCGAGCTCGTCGACGCCGAGCTCGCCGCGGGAAACCATTCCGAGGTGGTGAGCGAGCTCGAGGGCCTGGTGACCGAGTACCCGTTCGAGGAGCGGCTGTGGGCCCAGTTGATGACGGCGCTGTACCGCTGCGGCTCCCAGACTGCTGCCTTGCGTACTGGCTCCAAGCTGCGTACCATGCTCGCCGACCAGCTCGGCATTGGCCCGTCACCGATGGTCCAGTTTCTTGAGGCCGCCATTTTGGCCCAGGATCCAAAGTTGGACTGGTCGGCGCCCAGGGCAGCGACCCCATTTTCCGTGGCAGCTGCCCCGGCCGTACAGCCCGACTGGGGCAGGGATCTCGGTACCGAGGAGCTCAAGGACCTTGGACGCCCCGAGCCGCAGTCCCAGCTGCAAGTCGGTGGGTTCCCGGTTGGCTTCCCGGGCCTGTGGTCGCTCGACAGTGCAGAGCCGGCGAACAATCTGCCTCGGTGCCTCAGCACCTTCGTCGGCCGGCCAGCAGAGCTCGCCGAGATCCGCTCGCTCGTCAAGTCGTCGCGGCTAGTTACCCTCACGGGTGCCGGCGGATCAGGCAAAACCCGTCTCGCTTTGGAGGTCGCCCGCCGCCTCCTGGACACCAGCAGCGGAGGGGTCTTCTTCGCCGACCTGGCACCGATCGCCGAGGCCGACCGGGTACCGGGAGCCGTGGCGGCTGCCATAGGGGTCCGCCAAGAGCCGGGACGGTCGCTCACCGAGCTGTTGGTCGAAGTCCTGTCGGACCAGGACCTCCTCATCATCTTGGACAACTGCGAGCACCTCGTCGACGCTTGTGCCAAGTTCGCCGACCAGCTCAACCGCAGCTGTCCCCCAGTGCATCTTCTGGCCACCTCCCGCGAACCGCTCGGTATCGGCGGCGAGCGGGTCTACCGAGTGCCCCCGCTCTCGCTGCCCAGCGAGGGAGCCAGTTCCCTCGAGGAGATCCGGGCTTCTGATGCCGTGGAGCTCTTTTTAGAGCGTGCCCGAGGTCATGACCCCACCTTCGCGCTGGACGGCTCGGCCGCCAGTTTGGTGGCGTCCATCTGCCGCAGGCTTGACGGCATGCCCTTTGCGATCGAGCTGGCCGCGGCCCGTTCGGCCTCGATGTCGCTAGCCCATCTAAATGACCGGCTCGACCAGCGCTTCCGTTTGCTCACCCAGGGTGCCCGCACCGCTCTGCCCCGCCAGCGGACCCTTCGGGCCACTGTCGACTGGTCTTTTGACCTATCGAGCGGGCCAGAGCAGGCCGTGCTCCTACGGCTGTCGGTCCTTTCGGGCGGCTTCGAGCTCGAAGCGGCCGAGGCGGTCTGTGCCACTGGGTCGGTGGCGGTGCCTGAGGTGGCTGAGCTCCTCGGCTCGCTCGTCAACAAGAGCCTGGTCGTCGCAGAGCGGTCCTCTGGTTCACTGCGGTACCGGCTGTTGGACACGATCCGGCAGTACGCCGCAGAACGGTTCTTGGCCGCCGAGGGCGATGCCGGGGCACGCCAGCTCCGCAACACTCACACGCAGTTCTACTTGGGCCTAGCCGAGACGGCCGCGCCCGAGCTAATGGGCCGTCGCCAGGGCGAATGGTTCAAAAGGCTGGACCTCGAGTGGGACAACATCCGCGCCGCGCTCGGCTTCCTTTTCGCTGAGCCCGACCGGACCGAAGAGCTCCTGAGGCTTGGGGTGGCATTACAGCGGTTCTTTGGGAGCCGGGGCCACCTGGAAGCGATCAAGACTCTCCGCGATGCCCTCGAACGCCCAGACCCCGTGCCGGCCAGCCTCCGAGCACGTGCCCTGTGCTTCACCGGCCATGTTGTGTCGTACACGCTCGGGATAGATTCCCGCCTCGAGATGCGCACTGCCAGGCAGCTCTGCCAAAAAGGTCTCGAGATGGCCCGAGAAATTGACGACGCAGAACTCGTCGCCGAGGCATTGTACGCGCTCGCCTGGACGGCTCATATGCAGGGAGAAGCCGGGCACGCGGCCCTCCTTGGCCAGGAGGCCCTCCAGGTTGCACGGGCCGTCGGTGACCCGCGGCTCGTCGGCCTCGCCCTCAGTTGCCTCGCCCGGGAGGAGGCGGTGCCGGCAACGAGACGGGCGCTCTGGCTCGAGGCGCTAGCGTGCTTGCGCCAAGCAGGGGATATCTACTATTCGCTCCCCCAGCTCTGGGGGCTCGCAGCCCTTGAACTCGACGGGGGACGGCTCGACGCTGCCCGTGCCCTCTACCAAGAGGCAATCGTCGCGGGCCAGGAGATCGCAGCTCCAGTCGACCTCGGGGATTGGTGGGGCAGCCTCGGCTGGGTCCTCCTTCTCCAGGGAGAGCTCGAGGAAGCGGCGCTGCTGGCCTGCAAATCGCTGATTGCTTGCCGCCGGGTCGGCCGTCGAGGGGGCGCCGCGTCGGCCATGTTCAAACTCGCTTGCTGTGCGACCGGGCTGGGGAACTACCCGCTGGCCGCGAAGTTGACCGGTGCCTTGGACGCCTTGGCCGGCCACATCAACGACGTTGTCCCCGACAAGGCCTACAAGTGGTCCCCACTAGAGCAGAAGATGCAGGACGACAACCGAGCGCGGCTCCGGCGGGCCCTCGGTGAGGTCGAGTTCGAACGCGCTTACATAGATGGCAGCGGGCTCAGCGTTGACGAGGCGGCTGACCTGGCGCTCGGCCAAGCTCGCTAGCCTGGCTGGTTAGGTCACGGCAAGGCAACGACGGATTTTCAGGCTGCGGGCGCTGAATACGCGCACCGATCATCGGGTCACGACGCCGACCTGGGGCTGGCGTTTTGGCCACGTGGTCGCTGTCGTGGCGTGGGCCATGGCCTGCGCACGGGCACGAAGAACTCGAACTCTCCCCGTCGAGCGCCTCTGGGGTGAAAGTGCGCTTGGTGAAGGTTCGCGGCCGTGTCGACGACCACCCCTTCCGCAGTGCGTTCATGGCG
>CAYZVQ010000362.1:0-4963 GCA_964481925.1 uncultured Acidimicrobiaceae bacterium | reverse complement strand
AGGGACCACCGTGGTGGATGGCCCAGGTGACGGCCACGCCCGTGGGCACCCCGGCGCCAAGGAGCCGGCCGGCCCGGCGGCGGCCGGCCCGCAGGACTTGGCGGGCCAGTTCGGCCTCGTCGGGCTCGGAGTGCAGGCTCATGGTCAGGCTCCCTTCGACGGCTCCCAGGACCTCGAGGAGCTCGGCCGTGCCGCGGTACCCGACCACCACAGCGGTCGGCCCAAAGCACTCCTCGAGCACCTCCTCGGGCCGCGACAAAGCGGTGGTAGCCGGGACCTCCCACAGGCTCGCCACCCCGAAGGCGCCGCCGCCAGGACCGGTCGGCGGCGCGCCCTGGGCGGTCTGGCGGGCCCCGGGCAGGGAAGCGAGATGGGCGTTGCCGGCGGCGAAGCCCTGGGCCAGGCGCTCGCCGAGCATGACGCCGGCGGCCTGGGCGGATATGACCTCGGCCATGGCCGAGCGCAGGGCGGCGCTGGTGTCACCCGCGGGCACCAGCACCAGCCCGGGCTTCGTGCAAAACTGCCCGACCCCCGTAGTCATGGACGCGGCCAGGGACAGCCCGAGCTGGCGGCCCCGGGCGGTGGCGGCCCCCGGTGTCACCACGACCGGGTTGAGGCTGCCCAGCTCGGCGTAGAACGGTATGGGGCTGGGCCGGCAGCAGGCGGCGTCGAACAGCGCCCGGCCCCCGGCGCGCGAACCGGTGAAGGCGCCGGCCCGCACCCTCCCGTCCTGGACCAGCCCCACCCCCACGTCGAGCCCGTGGACCAGCTGCAGAGAGGCCGCCGGCCACCCGCATTCCACCAACGCGGCCCGGACCGTGGCCACCGCCGCCTCCGAAGTGCGGGGGTGCAGCGGGTGGGACTTGGCGATTACCGCGCACCCGGCGGCCAGCGCCGCGGCCGTGTCCGTCCCCACCGCCCCGAAGGCCAGGGGGAAGTTCGAGGCGCCGAACACGGCCACGAGCCCGATGCCCACGCTCGTGCGGCGTATCTCGGGCCGGGGGCCGCCGGGCTCGTCCGCGGCGCGGCGGGTGTCTATGGTCACCTCGAGCAGCGAGCCCTCCTCGAGCACGTCAGCGAAGAGGCGGAACTGGCCGGCGGTACGGGCCAGCTCGCCGGTGAGCCGTACCGGCCCGAGGGCCGTCTCCTCATCGGCCAGCTCGGCCAGAGAGGAGGTGGCAGCGATGGCGTCGGCCACGTGGCGCAGCGCCCTCACCCGCTCGGGCAGGGTGATCTCCTCTAGGACCTCGCCGGCACGGGCGCCGTCCGAAAGCGCGGCCTCGAGCTGCCCAGCCGACGTCTCGCTCCCGAGCCGGTGGGCCACCGCGCCCGTACGAGGGTCCACGGACACAACATCGGCTGACATGACTGGTCTACTCCCGGGAGAAGGTAGTGTCGAAAATAGGCGCCGGGCCGACAGCCGTCCAGCTCCGGCTGGCGGCCGAACGGCTCACCGCGTCCAGCACCGCCTGGGTCAGATAACCGTCAAGAAATGAAGGCTCCGGTTGGCGACCGTCGGCGATGGCGGCCATAAAGTCTTGGAACTCGTGGACGAAGCTGTGCTCCCAACCGAGAACATGGCCCGGCGGCCACCACTGGCCGGCGTACGGGTCGCCCGGACTGGTCACCAGCGTCCGGGAGAAGCCGTCGACCGGGCCGTTCAGCTCGTAGAGCTCCAGTTCGTTGAGGCGCTCGAGGTCGAAGCGCAGGCTGCCGCGCGACCCGTTGAGCTCGACCGCCAGCGCGTTGCTACTGCCGGGCGCCATCCTGGTCGCTTCCAGGGTCGCCACCGCCCCCCCGCTCAAGCGGGCCAGCACGGCGCAGGCATCGTCGACGGTGACCGGGCCGGTCCTGCCCTCCCGGTCGGCCGTGGCGCTCAACCCGGCGCCCGAGCTGCCCAACGGCCGCTGGCGGACAAAGGTCTCGAGCATGGACACGACCTCGTCGACCTCCTCGCCGGTGAGGAACCGCACCAGGTCGACGACATGCGACAGGAGGTCGCCCAGCGCCCCGGAACCGGCCTCGGCGCCATCGAGCCGCCAGGTGAGCGGGAACAGGGGGTCGACCAGCCAACCTTGGAGATAGACGGCGCGGACGTGGCGTAAGGTCCCTAGCCGTCCCTCGGCGATGAGGGCGCGAGCGGCCGCCACCGCCGCCACCCGGCGGTTGTTGAAGCCGACCATGGCGAACACGCCCTTGGCCGCCGCCTGTTGGGCGGCGCCAGCCATATGGCGGGCCTCGACGAGCGAGTTAGCCAGCGGCTTTTCGCACAGCACATGTTTGCCCGCCGCCAGCGCGGCCAGCGCCATCTCGGCGTGGGCCGCCCCGGGCGTGCAGATGTCGACGAGGTCGACATCGTCTCGCCCGACGACCTCGGTCCAGTCGTCGCTCCAAGAGGCGAAACCGTAAAGCTCGGCATGGCCGGCGAGCACAGCCCGGTCCCGCCCGCACAGCACGGCGAGCTCGGGCGTCAGGCGGCTGCCTTCCAGCGCGGCGGCGCGTGCCCAACCGAAGCCATGGGCGCGGCCCATGAAACCCTGCCCGATGACCGCCACCCGCAGCGCCCGACGGCTCATGCTCCACTCACCTACCGTTCCCCCATTGGAGCCGCCTCCTGCGCTTGGTCACCAGGCGACACAATCTCCCAGTCAACGCTGCCTCCTCGTCAACGCTGCACGCTAGCCCGCGGCTCGGCCAGCCGGCCCGAGGGCCGGCGGAGCATATCCTTGGCTCCATGCCGCAAGCCGGTCCCACTCTGGCGGAACTCCAACAGACGGCTCAGCAGCTGCGACGTGAGATCGTCAAGACGATCGCCCACGCCCGGGGCGGCCACCTGGGGGGCCCGCTCTCCGCCGCCGACATCCTGACCGCGCTTTATTTCCGCGTGCTCAACATCCGGCCCGAAGAGCCCGGTTGGCCCGACCGTGACCGCTTCATCCTGTCCAAAGGGCACAGTTCCATCGCCCTTTACGGCGCGCTCGCCCTGCGCGGGTACTTCCCGGTCGAGGAGCTCTTCAGCTTCGACTCTTTGGGCTCGCGCCTGCAGGGCCACCCCGACATGCACGCCCTCCCCGGCCTCGACATGTCGAGCGGCTCTTTGGGCCTCGGCTTTTCCGCCGGCGTCGGCATCGCCCTCGGGGCCAAGCTGGCGCAAAAAGCGTTTACGACCTTTGTCATGGTGGGCGACGGCGAGTGCAACGAGGGCATCGTGTGGGAAGGCGCCCACGTGGCCCAGCGCTACGGCCTTGACAACCTGGTCGTCATCGTCGACAAAAACGACCTCCAGCAGTTCGGCTGGCGCGCCGGCCCGCCAGGCCAACGCCGGCCTCCTTACAGCGGCGAAGAAATGCGCCTGAGATGGGAGGCGTTCGGCTGGGCGGTGTCGGAGGTGGACGGCCACGATATTGCCGCCGTCATCCCGGCGCTGGAGGCGGCCAGGACGCTGGAGGGGCGGCCCGCCGTCGTGATCGCCCACACCGTGAAGGGCAAGGGCGTGTCGTTCATGGAAGGTGACTACCGATGGCACACCCGTGTCCCGACCGGCGAGGAGCTGGGAGCGGCACTGGCTGAGCTTTCCGGCCCAGCCGGCCAAAACGGGGCCGGCCAAAACGGGGCGAGCTGACGTGGCACTGCCTACCGGCAAGGCCCTTCGTACCGTCTTCGGCGAGACCGTGGCCGAACTGGACCATGACGACCCCCGGATCCTGGTCCTAGACGGCGACGTGGGCAGTTCCACGGGCGCCGAGATCTTCGAGGCCGCCCACCCGGAGCGGTTCCTCCAGATGGGGATAGCCGAACAGAACATGCTCGGTGTGGCCGCCGGCCTGGCCACGGTGGGCTTCGTCCCCATCGTCTCGTCGTTCGCCTGCTTCGTCGTGGCCCGGGCGCTCGACTCGGTCCGCGTGCTGATCGCACAGCCGGCCCTCAACGTCAAGATCATGGGGGGCTACACCGGCCTGCTGACGGGCATGACCGGAAAGACGCACCAGATTTTCAATGACATTGCCATAATGCGCACTCTGGCCAACATGACCGTGCTGGCGCCGGCGGACGAGGTGGAGGCCCGCCAGGCCATCGCGGCGATGATCTCGCTCGACGGCCCCGTTTACATCCAGATGACCCGCGAGCCGTCGCCCGTCCTTTTCGACGCCGGTTACCGCTTTGAGGTCGGCGCTTCGGTGAGGGTGCGAGAAGGCGCCGACGTCACCCTGGTGAGCACCGGCGTCCAGACGGCCCGGGTCTACGAGGCGGCCGAGATCCTGGCCGGGCGGGGCATCGAGGCCACCGTCCTGCACGTCCCGACCATCAAGCCGATCGACGAGGAGGGCATCGTCCAGGCCGCCCGGGCCAGTGGCTTTGTCGTGGTGGTGGAGGACCAGACCGTCCTCGGCGGGCTGGGCGGGGCGGTGAGCGAGGTGCTCTCGGAGCATTACCCGGTTTTCGTCAAAAGGCTGGGGGTACGGGACGTTTACGGGGAGAGCGGGCCCAACGACCTCCTGCTGGAAAAGTACCGCCTGTCCGCGGCGACGGTGGCGGAGGACGTCGAGTCACTGCTGGCGGTGCGGGCTTAGCGCACGACCTCGACGCCCTCGCCGGTCGAGCGCGACGAACGGAAAGGTAGTGACTTCCCGACGGGGGCCGTGGCCTACACGTCTAGGCCGTACTGGTCGAAGCGGACTTTGTCCCGGTCGGCCCCGGCCACCATTTCCTCTATGAAGCGGCCCTCGTCCTCGGGCAGGTCCTCGGCTTGGGCCGACAGCCGGCCCAGCCAGTGGGCCTCCGGTTTGCTGAGCGAGAACTCCTTTTGGGCATGGCCCTGGCGCAGGGCCTCCAGGGTGGCCAGGGCCGCCCGCCGGGTGCGCAGGTAGGCGGTGGGCTCGGCCACGATGGCGGCCGCCAACTTCAAGATCGTTGCTCCACAGGTCGGCGGTGGCCTTGGCGATGTTGCCCAGCGGGGACAGGT
>CAYZVQ010000361.1:0-4990 GCA_964481925.1 uncultured Acidimicrobiaceae bacterium | reverse complement strand
GCGAACCAGGTGTCCGTCCAGCCTCCTGCGTCCAGGACGCGGACCGGTGCCTGGACACGTACCCACTCGATCACGGGGACAGTCTGGCAGGGACGGCCCCCCTACGACCACACCGAGGGCTCAGTGGCCGGTACGGGCCAGGACCAGGCTCACGCCTAGTAGGCAGGTGGACCACGACAGGGCTACGAGGCCGCGCTCGAGGGGCGCCAGGATGGACGCGTGCGTGATCGCCCGGCGGGTACCGTCGGCATACGTACGCTCGCCGTCCACGGTTACGACCCGGCGGCGGACCTCCCGGGCCTCCATGCTCAGCTCCCGCTGGGCCTTAGAAAGCCCGAAGGCGAAGGCGGCGCCGACGACGGCGGCCGGGCGGATGGTGGTGGCCTGGGCGTAGTAGGCCGTCAACAGGGGGAACGACCCCCAGCCCAGAGCGAAGATCGTCCCGTTGTGCAGCCTGGCGCCCCATAGCTCGAGGTTGTAGGCGACCACCAGGGCGACGCCCACTACGATGAACACGGCCAGGCCCCATCCCACCTGTTCGGTCCCGAGGGCTCCCAGGACCACGGCGCCGGCGATGGCGGCGGCGGCCACGGTGGCGAGCACCGGCGAGGGGATCTCGGTGCCGAGCGGGCGCCCCCGCAGCTCGTCCAGCGCGTGCGCACCGACGCCCACCGCCAGACCGAAGGCGATCAGCGTGGCGACCAGGCGCTCCAGGTGGAAGCGGGGCGCCAAGCTCGCCCCGATCAGGACGTAACTCAAGTGCCAGGCGGTGTACGGGGGATGGAGCAAGGTGAGCCAATCCCGCCACCGCCCCGGAGGCACGGCGTACCAGGCGGGCCGGCGGGGTGCCGGGCCGCCTTTGGGCGCCCGGTCGGAAGTGTCAGGCACGGCCGGCCCCCAGCACCGGTGGCTCCGGCGACCTCCGGCCCCACATCACCAGGCCCCCGCCCAGGCTCATGACGCGGGTGCTGACCGCTTCCACGCCCGCGCTGCGCCAGGCGTCGACGTGCCAGGAGACGGGGTAGCGTCGGTAATGGCGCGATATCGACGGGCCCAGGAAGCGGCCCACCTCGAGCCACTCCCTCCCGCCCAGTGCCCAACCGGCGGCGGGCAGGACGACACGGGTGTAGAGCGCCCACAACGGGTACCAAGGAATGCCGCGGGGCGGGTGGAACTCCAGGCTGGCGACCACTCCGCCCGGCTTCACCACCCGCACCAGCTCTCGTAGCGTGGCGGCGGGGTCGGCCACGTAGCGCAGCAGGTAGGTAAACGTGAGAGCCTCGAACGTGGCGTCAGCGAAGGGCAGGTCCTCGGCCCGGCCCAGGACCAGGCTTATGCGGCCGGCGTCCGGGCTGGCGGCCACGTTGGCCCGGGCCGCGTGCAGCATCTGCGGGGTGACGTCGACCCCGGTGACGCGTGCCCCGGTGCGGGAGGCCAACTGCAGGGCGACACCGCCCGGGCCGGTGGCGACGTCGAGCACGCGCCCGCCCGGCCCGACGGCTACGGCGTCCACCATGGCCTTGCGCCAGCGGCCGTTCTGGCCGAACGACAGCACCTCGGCCAGGCGGTCGTACCGCGCCGGAAGCCCGTCGAAGAGCTGGCGAGCGAAGCGGTTGGGGCCCGTTTCCTGCACGTCGTGCTCCTTCGGGGCCAGGAGTGGGCTAGGGGCGATCGAAGGGCGAGCCTAGGGCTCAAGGGGGACCAACCGGAGCGGCGCCCGGGCCGCGCTTAGGATCGCCGCCCAAAGGCCGGACAGACATTGCGACTCCTTGACCCATTTTGGCTGCTGCTGGCCGGGTTCGGCGGCGGCCTGAGCGGCAGCGTGGCCGGGTTGGCGTCCCTGGTCAGCTACCCGGCGCTGCTGGCCGCCGGGCTTTCTCCCGTTAGCGCCAACGTCACCAACACCGTCTCGCTCGTGTTCAGCAGCGCCGGGTCGGTCTGGGGGTTCCGCCCCGAGCTCAAGGGACAGGGCCGGACGGTGCGTCGCCTGGTCCCCTTCGCGATGGCCGGAGGCGCCGCCGGCGGCCTTCTCCTCCTGGCCACCCCTTCGTCCGCCTTCGCCCGCCTGGTGCCCTGGCTGATAGGGGTGGCTTCGCTGGCCGTCCTGCTGCCGCGTCGCCTGGCCAGGCCCGCGCCCCGGCGGCCCCGCCGTTCACGAGCGCTTTTGAGCGCCGGCGTGTTCTGCGTGGCGATCTACGGCGGTTACTTTGGCGCTGCCGCCGGGGTGGTCCTCCTGGCCGTGCTGTTGGTGAGCACGGTCGAGCCTTTGGCCCGGGCCACCGCGTTGAGGAACCTGCTGCTCGGCTCGGCCAACGCCGTGGCCGCCGTCTCGTTTATCGCCTGGGGGCCCGTGCGCTGGTCGGCGGCCATACCCCTCAGTGCCGGGTTCCTGGCCGGGGGGCGGCTAGGCCCGATCGTCGTTCGCAATGTCCCGGCGGCACCGCTCCGCGTCCTCATCGCTTGCGCCGGCCTGGGCCTGGCGGTGCACCTCGGGCTCGACGCATACCACTGACAGACCAGCCACGGCTCTGGCTAGTGTGGTCCGAGGGAGATGCTGAACTGCCGGCGGCGCCCGATCTCGGTAGGCGACGCCCCTGTCGACGGGGCCCCTTTGGACGGGGCCCGGCGCTGATGTTGCCGGGCGAGGCGGGCGGTGGCCACGACGCCGTGCTTCCCGGGCGGCCGAGGACGGCCCGGCTCCGCCGGCCCCTTCCCGTGTTGAAGTGGCGCATCCCCTCGGGCCGGGGCGCCACCGAGCAACCCAACGCCACTGGTGACGGGGACGCCCCCCTCAACGGGCTGTTCTGGCTGGGTATCGTCCTGACGGGGGTGGCGGCCGGATTTTTCGGCGCTGCCATGATGGCGCTGCTGTTCAGCGTCCAGCACCTGGCCTTCAACTATTCCTCCGGGCCGGTCGAACAGGCCGTGGAGCGCGCCGGGGACCTCCGTCGCCTCACCTCTCTTTTGGTGGCCGGTGCGATCGGTGGCACCTTTTGGTACCTGCTGCGGCGCTACACCAAGGGCGAGAAGTCGGAGGTGGACGACGCCATCTGGCGGGGCGACGCCCGCCTGTCGTTCCGCCGTTGCCTGGGCACGGGCGTCATCTCCGAGATCGTCATCGGCATGGGCGCCTCCATCGGACGGGAGCAGGCGCCCAAGCTGATGGGGGCGGCTTCGGGGAGCGTGCTGTCGCGTTGGTTGGGCCTGAGCGACGGGCAGCGCAAGCTGCTTGTCGCCTGCGGGGCCGGCGCCGGCCTGGCCGCTGTCTACAACGTGCCCCTCGGGGGGGCCCTGTTCACCGTCGAGGTCCTGGTCGGTAGCGCCGTCCTGCCCGCCGTGCTGCCCGCCCTGGCGTGCGCGTTCATCGCCACTACGACAGCGTGGATCTACCTGCCCACGGGGCCGACCTACCTCGACATCCCGGCATACCATCTGAGTGCCACGCTCGTGGTCTGGTCGGTCCTGGTCGGCCCCATCTTGGGGCTGGTGGCGGCCGCCTATACCCGCCTCATCGGTTGGGTTTCCTACCGCCGTACCACCGGGGCGATGACGGTCCCGGCCATGGTGGTGGCCTTCGGGGCCCTGGGGCTCATCGGTTTTGAGTACCCCCAACTGTTCGGGAACGGCAAGGACGTCGCCCACGACGCCTTCCTCGGGCAGGGATCCCTCACTTTGCTGCTCGCCCTCTGCTGCCTGAAGCCGTTGGTGACGGCCCTGTGCCTGAAGAGCGGGGCCGCCGGCGGCCTGTTCACGCCCACCCTGAGCACGGGCGCCCTGCTGGGCGCCTTCCTCGGCCTGGCCTGGTCGCACCTTTGGGCGGGGGCGCCCGTCGGGGCCTTCGCCATGGTGGCGGCGGCGGCGATGACCGGGGCCGCCATGCAGGCCCCGCTGGCCGGCCTGGCCCTGGTCCTCGAACTGACGCACACGGGTTTCGCGCTGGTCGTCCCGATGATGGCGGCGACCGTCACGGCGACCTATATAGCCCGCGCGGTGGACGGCTACTCGATCTATTCGGCCCGCCTTCCGGCCGAAAGCTAGAGGCCTCAGCCCGCCCGGCCCGCCTCCCGGGGACAGGCGAGAGGCCTCAGCGCGGCGGCGATGGCAACGAGGACGGCAGTAGCGTCTCGCCCATGAGCCAGCGGTCCACCGCCGCCGCTGTACTGCGGCCTTCGGCGATGGCCCAGGCCACCAGGCTCTGGCCCCGGCCCATGTCCCCGCACGCGAAGACCCCGGGGACATTGGTGGCCCATTGGTCGTTGCGGGCCACGTTGCCTCTGGCGTCAAAGCCCACTCCGAGCTGCTCCAGCATGGGCGAGCGCTCAGGGCCCGAGAACCCGAGCGCCAGCAGGACAAGTTCGGCCTCCATCACCCTTTCGGAGCCGGGGACCAGCTCGAAGCTCGGTCGCCCATCGTGCATCCTCATGGTCACGTCGGCCAGCTCGACCCCGGCCAGCCGGCCATGACCGTCGTCCAGGAAACGTCGGGTGGAGACGGACCAGGCCCGGTCGCCGCCTTCGTGGTGGGCGGCCGACGACCGTAGCGGGCGGGGCCACGCCAACCACGGGAGGGCCGGGTCATGGTCGGCAGCGGGCTGAGGCATGATCTCGAGCTGGTGCACCGAGAGGGCGCCCTGGCGCAGAGCCGTGCCCAGGCAGTCGGCCCCGGTGTCCCCACCCCCGATGACGACCACGTCCTTGCCTGCGGCCGTCAGCGCCTGCGATGGTGCCACCTCACCTTCCAGGACCTGGTTGGCGTGCACCAGGTACTGCACGGCCTGGTACACCCCGAGCAGGTCCCGCCCCGGTATGCCCAGGTCGCGGGCGGCCGTGGCCCCCCCAGCCAGGACGAGGGCATCGAGGTCGCCACATGCCCCCATCAGCTCGTCGACCGGGATGTCCTTGCCCACCTCGGTCCCGCAGCGGAAGGACACCCCTTCGGCGCGAAGCTGGGCCAGGCGGCGCTCCAGGACCCATTTCTCCAGTTTGAAGTC
>CAYZVQ010000360.1:0-5027 GCA_964481925.1 uncultured Acidimicrobiaceae bacterium | reverse complement strand
CCCGAGCACGAGATGCTCGAGGCTTACACCACTCTCGGCTACCTCGCCGGCCAGACTCGGCGCATCTCCCTGCTGACCATGGTGACCGGTGCCGTCTACCGCAGCCCGGGGCTGCTCGCCAAGATGGTCTCCACTCTCGACGTGCTCTCGGGCGGCCGGGCGTGGCTGGGGATCGGGGCGGCCTGGAACGAAGAGGAGTCGCGCGGCCTCGACCTGTTCTTCCCCCCGATGGCTGAGCGGTTCGAACGCCTCGAAGAGGCCCTGCAGATCTGCCTGCAAATGTGGAGCGACGACGATGGTCCCTTCGACGGCCGCCACTACCACCTCGCCCGTACTCTCAACCGCCCCCAGCCGCTTTCACGTCCCCACCCGCCCATCCTCATCGGTGGCTCAGGTGAGAAAAAGACGCTCCGGTTGGTCGCCCGCTACGCCCAGGCGTGCAATCTTTTCGGCGGCGGGGCCGACCTGGCCCATAAGTTCGACGTGCTGCGCGCCCATTGCCAAACCGAGGGGCGCCCCTATGAAGACATCCAAAAGACGGTCGGTTACACCTTCGACGTGGGGGAAAAAGACGAGCGGGTGGGCCAGGTCATCGAGGAGCTGAAGGACCTGGCCGCCCTCGGCGTGCAGGTGGCCCACGGCCGTGTCCAGCGGGTCTGGGACCTCACCCCCCTCGAGGTGATCGGCAAAGAGGTGGTCCCGGCGGTGGCCGGGCTTTAGGGCCACCGCCCTGGTACCGTGCACCTCGTGGGCGGCAGGACCTGACGGCGAACGCCCGTGACCATCGCCATCGCCCATCGGGGCCACCACCTCGAGCACCTGGAGAACACCCTGGAGGCCTTCGCCAGCGCTGCCGCTCTCGGCGCGGACATGGTCGAGCTCGATTGCCGGCTGACCGCCGATGGTCACGTCGTCGTGCTCCACGACGGGGCCCTGGCCCGGCTGTGGGGCGTGGCTAAACCCGTGAACAGCGTGGGCTGGGACGAGGTCTCCAGGATCGAGCGCAAGGGCTTGCGGATCCCCGAGCTGGCCGAAGTGCTGCGTGCCATCGAGCTCCCGGTCATGGTCGACGTGCCCGATATGAAGGTGCTGGAGACGTCTTTCGCCGTTGTCGTGGCGGCGGGGGCCGTAGACCGCTGCATATTCGCCGGGCACACCGGGGCCATGGCCCGATTACGCCAGATGTCGCCGTCAGCGCGCATCGCCCTCAGCTGGGTCGGGCGCGAGCTGCCGGGCCCTGAACTGCTGGCCCGCACCAAGCCCGAGTGGTTCAACCCCCGGTGGCGCCTGGCCCCGCCCAGCGTCGTCGGCCACATGCACGAGGCCGGCATCGGGGTGTCGGTGTGGACGGTCGACCGGCGGCGGTACATGAAGCAGGTGCTGAGAGCCGGGGTCGACGCCGTGATCACGAACCGGACGGAGCGTCTCGTCCCCCTGCTGGCCCGGCGGTCGCCATGACTGTCCTCAGCCCGGCCGAGCTCTCAGCGCGAGCGACAACGGCGTTCGAGCTGGCCCAACGGGCCACCGCGCTGGTCGCCGACCCGGATGGCCGGCCCGCCCGTTCCCTAAAGGACGGTGTGGCCGACTGGGTCACCTCGACCGACCTCGCCGTCGAGCGCCTGGTGCGCGACGTGCTCGGCCAACGCTTCCCCGACGACGCCATAGTGGGCGAAGAGCTCGAGAACGCGCCCTTCGCCCCCGGGCGCGCGGTCTGGTACGTGGACCCGATCGACGGGACGACCAACTTCGCCAACGGGCTGCGGTGGTGCTCGTTCAGCCTCGCCCTGGCCGACGGGGCCGGGATGGCCGTGGGCATCGTGGCCGACGTATGGCGCGCAGAGATCCTCAGCGCCGTGCGCGGCCAGGGGGCACGCGGCCGCTTCAGCGCCGGGCGGGCGCTCGGCGGTGGGCCGGTCCCCGGCGAGGGCCCCGTCCGCTGCCGCGGGGACACCAGCCTGGCCGGGGGCGTCGTGCTCACCGAGCTCGCCGGCACCGTCCCCTGGGAGGGCATGACCGGACTGGTCGAAGCGCTCGGCCGGCAGGGGTGCGCCACGCGCATCCTCGGCTCATCGGCGCTGTGCCTCGCCAGCGTCGGGGCAGGGCGGGCGTCCGCCGCCGTCCTCGGCCGGGCCAATCCCATAGACGTGGCCGCCGGTGCCCTCATCGCCCGCGAGTCCGGCGCCGTGGTCCGCGTGGCCGCGCACATCGACCGCGTGCTCGACTTCGGCCCGGACGGGCCCTGGCCAGATGACCTAGGGCCAGATGACCTGGGGCCAGGGCCGGCGGTCGTGGCCACCGCTCCGGGTGTCTATGCTCAGATCCTGCGGACTCTCCGCGCCCCACAGGAGGCGGCGGGATGACTTTGCTAAACGCCAACACGATGGGATCGTTGGGCCTGAAGGCCCAACTCCCCCTTTATGACCGCAGCGCGGTACGGGCC
Organism: uncultured Acidimicrobiaceae bacterium; assembly: GCA_964481925.1. Classification (GTDB taxonomy): domain Bacteria; phylum Actinomycetota; class Acidimicrobiia; order Acidimicrobiales; family Palsa-688; genus Fen-671. The sequence goes on along the minus strand of CAYZVQ010000360.1, from coordinate 2,587 downwards.
GGGATAGTCCACGTCGGCGTGGGCGGCTTCCACCGGGCCCACCAGGCCATGTACATCGACGACCTCCTCAACAAGGGCGAGGCCCTGGAGTGGGGCATCTGCGGCATCGGCCTGCTCCCTCGCGACGCGCACATGCGAGACGTGCTGCGGGCCCAGGACTGCCTGTACACGCTCGTGCTCAAATACCCCGACGGCAGGTGGGAGCCCCGGGTGATCGGGGCCCTCGTCGACTACCTCTACGCCCCGGACGACCCCGACGCGGTCATAGAGAAAATGGCGGGCCCTTCGGTGCGCATCGTTTCGCTCACGGTGACCGAGGGCGGTTACAACATCGACCCGGTGACCCACCAGTTCGACCTCAGCGTCCCGGCCGTGGCCGCAGACTTGCACAACGACCAGCCGGTCACGGTTTTCGGCTTTGTCACCGAGGCACTGGCCCGCCGTCGCCGGCGGGGGGTGGCGCCCTTCACGGTCATGTCGTGCGACAACGTCGCCGGCAACGGGCACGTGGCGCGCCAAGCGTTCATCGGCTTCGCCCGGGCCAAGGACCCCGACCTGGCCGACTGGCTGGAAAACTGCGCCCGGTTCCCCAATTCGATGGTGGACAGGATCACGCCCCAGACCACCGACGAGGACCGAGCGGCGATCACCGAGCGGTTCGGCATTGTTGACGGTTGGCCGGTCGTCGCCGAACCTTTCTCGCAGTGGGTCCTCGAGGACAGCTTCTCGGTCGGCCGGCCCCGCTACGAGGACGCCGGCGTGCAGGTCGTGGACGACGTCGAGCCCTACGAGATGATGAAGCTCCGTCTGCTCAACGCCGGTCACCAGGTGCTTGGTTGCCTGGGCCACCTGGCCGGCTACCGGATGCTCCACGACGTGGCCCAGGACCCCTTGTTCGCCGACCTTCTGATGGGGTACCTGGACCACGAGGCCACACCGACCCTGCGCCCAGTGCCCGGGATCGACCTGTCCGCCTACAAGCTCGAGCTCCTCGTCCGCTTCTCCAACGCCAGCACGGGGGACACCGTCGCCCGGATATGCACCGACGTTTCCGATCGCATCCCGACCTTCCTTGTCCCCGTGGTACGGGACCAGCTCGCTTCGGGGGGCGAGGTGGGACGCGGCGTGGCTGTGGTGGCGGGATGGGCCCGTTACTGCGAAGCGACCGACGAGCAGGGCCAGCCCATAGAGATCAACGACCGCAGGAGAGACTCGCTGGTGGCCGCGGCGCGGGCTTACGGCGACGACCCGCTGTCGTTCGTCCGACAACGGGACCTCTTCGGCGACCTGGCCGAGGACCCGCGATTTAGCCGGCCTTACCTGGCTGTCCTCGCCTCGCTCCACGACCGGGGGGCCCGCTGGACGATTGCCAACCTGGGCACCCTGGTTTAGGTGGGCAATTTCCACCGGTGTGCCAACCCGGCCCGGGCCCAACAGGAACCCGGGCCAAACAGAAAAAGGACAACTTCCCGATGAAAGCAGTGCTTTATGACGCGCCCCGGAGCTTTGCCGTGCACGACGTGCCCAGGCCGAGCCCGGGGCCCGGCGACATCTTGGTAAAGGTGCTCCAGAGCGGCATCTGCGGGACAGACCTGCACATCCATGAAGGCAATTTCTTCGCCGAGTTCCCCCTTATCCCCGGCCACGAAGTGGTCGGCACGGTGGAGGCCGTCGGATCCGAAGTGGAGGGGTTCGTCTCGGGGGAGGCCGTCGCCGTCAACCCGAACATCAACTGCAGGCACTGCGAGTACTGCCGCAGCGGCCGGGCGCTGCTATGCCCCAACCTGAAGGGAATGGGGACAAACTGGCCCGGGTCCTTTGCCGAGTACCTCACTGTCCCCTACCAGTTCGCCTACTCGGTGGAGGGGATCGACCCCGACGTGGCCGTGTTCACCGAGCCAGCGGCCTGTGCCATGCACGGGCTCGAAAGCCTGGGCCCGCGTCCCGGCAGCACCGCTTTGATCTTCGGCGCCGGGCCCACGGGGCTGCTACTGGCCCAACTGCTCGTACACGGGGGCGCAGCCCACGTGACCGTCGCCGCCCCGACCGAGTTCAAGCTCGACCGGGCCAGAGCGCTCGGCGTGGACGAGACAGTCCTACTCGACCGCGAGGATCTCGGGGCCACAGTGCGTAAGCTCCGGGAGATTTCGGGCGGCGGCTTCGACCTGGTGGTCGAAGCGACTGGTTCGGCGCTGGTCGGAGAGCAGTGCGTGCCGCTCACCCTTAACGGGGGGACGGTCCTCGTGTTCGGCGTGACCCAGCCCAGCGACCGCGTCAGCTTCAGTCCCTACGACGTGTTCAGGCGTGAGATCACGATCAGGGGCTCTTTTGCCGAGATCAACTCGTTCGCGGCAGCGATCCGCGCCTTGCGCTCCGGCCGCCTCCGCACGACCGGGCTCATAACTCACCGCTTCACATTGGACGACTACGGCCAAGCGCTGAAAACGCTCCAGACCGACAAGTCCGCCCACAAAATCGTAGTCACCGTCTGAGGGGCACCGGTCAATGGTCCCCCCGGCACGCTGAGGACGGGCTGTGTGCGGCCGCACCACCTCCACCATCCCCCGCGACACCCTCGCCCGGGTGC
>CAYZVQ010000359.1:0-5041 GCA_964481925.1 uncultured Acidimicrobiaceae bacterium | reverse complement strand
GCCCGGCGAGCTCTACGCCGGGGGAGCCGAGGTCGTGCACGGCACCAATTTCGTGGTACCGCCGTCCCGGCGGGCCGCCATGGTCGTCAGCGTCCACGACCTAACGCCCCTGCACTTCCCGGAGTGGTGCCGTCCGGCGGCGCGGGCCTACCCGGCGCTGGTGAAAAAAGCGGTCAGCCGGGGGGCGTGGGTGCACGCCGACTCTGCTTTCGTGGCCCAAGAGCTCACCGAGATGCTCGGGGTACCGGCGGAGCGGGTAAGGACGGTCTACCTCGGCGTGCCGCCCCTGCACGCCGGAGCGCGCCTGCGCCCGGGGCTGCCTGAATGGGTGACTTCCTACATCTTGGCCATCGGGACCGTCGAACCCCGCAAGGATCTGCCCACGCTGGTGCGGGCGTTCGGACGCGTCGCAGGGGGACGCCCGGGCCTGGCCCTGGTCATCGCCGGGTCGGAGGGCTGGGGCGGCACCGAGCTCGACGAGGCCGTCGCCGCCTGCCCCGCCCGGGACCGGGTGCTGCGCCTGGGGTGGGTGGACGACGAGGCCCGCGACGCCCTCACCACAAGAGCCACCGTTTTTGCCTACCCGTCGCGCTACGAGGGGTTCGGCCTGCCCCCTCTGCACGCCATGGCCGCCGGGGCCCCGGTCGTGGCCGGCGACTGCGGAGCCCTCAGGGAAGTGCTGGGCGACGCCGCCCGGCTGGTGACCCCCGGAGACGCGGACGCCTTGGCCGACGCTCTCGCCGGCCTGCTCGACGACCCGGACCAGCGCCTGGACCTGGCCCGCCGGGGGCTCGAACGTGCCGGCGGCTACACCTGGGAAGCTTGCGCCGACGGCATCATTTCTCTCTACCGGGCGGCGGCCGCCGCCCGGGGCGCAGCTCAGCCGGCGAGGTAGCCCTCGATACCGGCTAGCAGCGCTTTGGACGTATTGGCCAAGGAGAAAATGGCGGCCCTCTCCCGGCCCGCCTTTATGAGATGGTCCCGGGCCGGCCCCGGACGGCAGGCCCTGTCCACGGCCTTGGCCACCTCGAGCGCGTCTTTGTCGTCCAGTACGACCCCGGCGCCCCCGAGCGTCTCGGGCACCGCCGCCGCCCCGTAGGCCACCACCGGTACGCCGAGCTCCATCGCCTCCAGCACGGGGACGCAGAAGCCCTCGTGCTCGGACAGGCACACGAAGACGTCGGCCACGGACCAGTGGGCGAGCAGCTCGGCATCGCCGACGCCGCCCAGGATCTCCACGCTGTCGCCCAGGTCCAGTTCGCCTATGAGCCGCTGCACCGCCGCCAGGTAGTTCGGCGACGTCCCGCCCCCCACCAGGGTCAGGTGGGCATGGGGGTCGAAGACCCGGCGGTAGACGGCGAACGCGCCGACGATGTCGTGCTGGCACTTGTTGGGGGCCACCCGCCCGACGAAGAGCCACTGTGCCCCCTCGCGCTGTCGGCGCAGCCGGTCGAGCGTGGCCCGGTCAGGCGGGCGATGGTACTCGTCCAGGTCGACCAGGAGCGGGCACACGAGGGTCCGTTCGTAGCCGCAGTCGACCAGCTCTTCTTCGTTGTAGGCCGAATCGGCGAAGGAAAGGGCGGTGTGGGGGGCCAGCATGTACAGCTCCTGGCGGGCGTTGTCCATGGCCAAGGCGATGTGCGGCTCCCACCGGGCGAAGTAGGACGCCGGCGTGATGTTGTGGTAGTGGCCGAGTATCTCCTCACCGGCCCGGGCCCGGGACCGGAGCCAACCGGCCATAGCCGAGCCGGTGGACATCTGGTAGATGAGGAGGCGGTGCTCGCCGGGCAGGGGGCTGTCCTCCTGGTAGGGCCTCGCCTCCCGGCCTAGGTTGCCCAGGATGTGCTCGGCCCAGATGTGGCTGCCGTAACCCGCCTCGCGCAGTACGCGGCGCGTCTGGAGCGTGTGGTTGCTGATGGCGTCGTGGGGGGCAAAGCCGGGTAGGTACAGGTCAACCCTCATCGGACGGGCCCTTCTTTATGCTCCGCTTCGCCGACGTGCTTGCAGCGGTGCTCGGCGAGGTGGTGGCGGCGGTCTTCGGCTCCAACCGGCTAAGGCGCGCTTCGACGGCGCCGACGCGGGCCGCCAGCTCGTCGCCATTGCGCTCCAGGTCCTCGACCCGGGAAACCAGGGTCTCGCCCAACCTCACAATGGTGGCGCCAAAGGCGTTGAGCTGAGCCGCCAGGTAGGCCATGTACCAACCACTGAGCCGCTTTACGCCCGTCTTGACAAACTGCACCTCGCGGCGGGCACTGAGGACGGGTACCTCCACGTTGAAGCCCGAGACCTCCCTCACCCGCTGCAGGGCGCCGCGGACGTCCTCCGGGTTGGTCTCGTAGGAGCGCAGGCGCTTAGTCGCCTTACGCACCTTTTCGATGTAGACGAGGGCGTCGGCGCCGAAATCGGGGCGGCGCGAGGCCCTAAGGGCGGTGGCTGAGTCATTCGACATACGGGACGGCCAGATTAGCGCCTCCAGGGCCCCGGCAGCCACGATGAGCGGGACATGCTCGCCGGTGAGGTCCAGCCGGTCAGGGTGAGGCAGTCATACCGGCCGGTCAGGAGGGCCTTCGCAGTGACCCGTCATGGTGCGGCGATCCCGACCACGGCACTGGACGGGTGAGCGGTGCTCGCCGAACCCAGTTGGGTGGCCGTCCCGAAGCAAAACAATGCCCCGCCTCCGTCGACGAGCCGGTAGCCCCCGGGCTCGGCCTCGATGCCGGCGATGGCGGTCTCGGTCGTGGCGGCCGGGACGGCACCGAGGAACGGGGCGTCGAAGGAGTAAATGGCGCCATGGGAGTTGACCAGCCAGTACCCACCGGTGGCGGCGTCAGCGGCGATACCCACGATGGCACCGGAGGGCGCCGGCCGCCGGGACTGGTGAGAGGACGCGTCCCCAAAGCTCAATACGGCGCCGTCCGCGTCCACCACCCAGTAGCCGCGGCCATCGGCCGTGGCCGCCATCCCCACGGCCGGTGCGGACAGGCGCAACGTTGCTCTGGAGGCGTAGGACCTGGCCGCTCCGAAGGCATAAACCTGGCCCCTGTCCGTCAACAGCCAGTAGCCCTGGCCATCGGGCAGCGCCGTCAGCGCCACCACGGCCGTGCCCGCGGGCACGCCCCGGAGATTGCCGTACGACCTGGCGTCGCCAAAGGCAAGAACGTGGCCGGCCCGGTCCACAAGCCAGTAGCCGCCCCCGTCGGGGGTGGCGGCAATCCCGGCTACGGGCTCCCCCTGACCCGCGCCGGCCGGCGGACCGCACAGGGCGAGGTTGCCGAAAGCGAACACGTGACCGTCCTTGTCGACCTCGTAGTAGCCGTTGGGCCCGCCGGACGGCACGGCGCACCTGCTCGCCGCCGGGACTGGTAGCGTCGCCTCGGGCGTAACCCCCGAACTCGGAGCCTCGGCGTCGCCCGTCAACTGGTCGCCGGTCAACTGGGGGTCGTGGTGGAACTCTGGCCACGCCCCCGTCGCCGCCACCGAGGCGCCGCTGGAGCCGATGAGCTCGAAGTGCTCCACCTCGCCCTGGTTGTGACCGTTATAGCCGGCAACGGTGATGCCGATCGTCCCATTGGGGTCGTCGGTGACGAGGGGCGAGTTCTGCAGCCCGACGCCGCGCTCGAGGACGGCGACCACGGCGCCGTTCGCGCCGTCCAGGACCTCCGCCCCGCTAGTCGAGGCCACGACGACGTCCTGGTGGCCCGGGCCCAGGTCGGCCGTTACCATCCCCCCGTGGACCGCCCCCACGGACCGGCTCCAGATCACCGAACCGTCGGCGGCATCGAGCGCGTACACAGTCCCGCCCCCGGGACCGCCGTCGGTCCCCTCGAGCACCGCCAGAGCGCCGTTGCCCTTGAGGTCGGCCAGAGCCGGGCTCGACTCCGTCATCCCGTCCAGGGCCGCCTGCCAGACGAGCCGGCAATGGGTGTCGAAGACCAGCACCTTGTCCGTGTCCGAGCCCTGGAAGGTCGTGCCCGTCCCGACCACGATGCCGGTCGCACCGCCGGCCAGGAAGCCGCCGACGGCCGGGGACGACTCCACTCCTACGTCGGGGTTGGCCTCACAGTCGAGCCCTCCCGTCGGGCTATCAGTGCCCTCGTTGCCGGTGGGGGCCAAGACCCGCACGTGGCCGCCCTGGGTGTAATCGACGCCGTAGGCCAGCCCCGCCGTCTGGTCACCGCCCTCGACGATGTCCGTACGGCCGTTTCCGTACAGGTCGACCAGGGCGGGGGTCGAAAACCCACTGTCGGCGCTGAACCAGGGGAAGCCGGCGAGCACGGCTCCGGACGCCGCGTCCAGGGCGTACTCCTCCTGGCCGACAGAAGGGGCGACTACGTCCAGGCCGCCCTGCAGGTCACCGACGGCCAGGGACGCGGTCACGGCGGAGGTAGCCCCGGCAGTACGGTCGCTGGCCGGGTTACGTACGGCCACGTACCAGCGCCGGCTCCCGTCCGGGTTGAAGGCTTCGTAGCCGCCCTCGTGAGGAGCCGACGAGTTGCCGGTCCCGACAAAGACCGTGTCGCTGCCGTCCCCGCCGGCCAGGGGCGCCACCGACGGTGTGGAGTCGACGGGGGCTCCGCCCGTGCTCGCCGGCCAACCCGGCACCGTCCGGCCACTCGCCAGCGAGAGGGCGTACACGTACCCCGCCCTGTCCCCCACCACGACGGCGGGCACGCCGGCCAGGGTGGCGACGTTCGGCGACGACAAGGCGACGGGACGGCCGGCGTCGGGCAGGGTGCGCGTCCAGACCTTCACGAACTCGAAGCCCTGGCCCGCGGCCGGGGCCGGGGCCACCAGGCCGGCGCCAGCCAGAGAGGTAGCGGCCAAACTGACGGCGACCAGCATGGCGCCGGCGGTGCTACCGGCCCGGCACCGGCCCACGACTCGGCGCGCTCGACGCGCTCGACGCGCTCGCTCCCGCATACTTCTTAGTCTCGGCGCGCCCCGGGTAGCCCTTGTGGGACAAGGCTCAGGCCAGCGAGAAAGCGGCAGAAAGCGCGGCTCTGCGACGCGCCGGTCGTGCCGGTGGGCCAAACGCCCGGCT
>CAYZVQ010000358.1:0-5051 GCA_964481925.1 uncultured Acidimicrobiaceae bacterium | reverse complement strand
GACCTAGGGTCGCGCCCTAGGGACAAGACCGGGCTGTCGGCGTTGACTAAGAGCCATGGACAGCTCACCAACGCCGGGGCAGACCGTTCGTCTTCTTCTCGAGGTCGACCGGGCTCCCGACGGACGGCTCGAAGGACGGATAAGCACCGACGGCGCTGACGCCTGGAGCCCGTTCTCTGGCGTGCTCGAGTTGCTCAAAGTGCTCGAGGAGCATGCCTAGCCCGCATTGCGGCCCTCGCTCACAAGTACCTACCTAGGAACAAGCACCTACCAAAAAGGAGTAACCCATGAAGATCAAGACCGACCGTCCGGGCCAAGAGGGCAGGCTTCTTCGCCGGTCAGTCAACGGACGGGTACTGGGCGGCGTCGCCGCCGGGTTCGCCAAGCATTTTGACTTCGACGTGACGTACGTCCGGCTCGCCCTGGTCGTGTTGTCGTTTGTAGGTGGTGCGGGCGTCCCCCTTTACCTGGCGGCGTGGATCTTGGTCCCCGAGGAAGGCTCCAACATCGCCATCGTGGATGGCCTGCTGGCCCAGACCGGCGGTCAACCGTCATGACAGAACACGGCACGGCTACGACTCTCCTGACCTCGAGCGGTCGCCCTTCCTCGGCGCCAGCTCCTGCGGGCGGCAAACCCCGCCGGGCGCGCCTGGTCCTGTGGGCCGCCGGTGTTATCGCCCTTATCGGCTTGGTCGGCGGAGGAGCGGCATCCTCGCACCTGACCTCATCTCTGAGCGACTACGACGCTCCCGGGTCTGCCGTCGTACTGGCCCAGCACCAGATCCAACAGGCCACGGGCGCCAACCCAGAAGAGGGTTACGAAGTTGTCGTCCGCACCGCCGCGCCGATCTCAGAGCCGTCAGCGCTGCCGGCCCGAGTGGCGACGGTAGTTGCCCTTCTCCGGGCGCGTCCAGAGGTCAAGAGCGTGCTCGATTATGCCAACACCGGGGATCCGGCCATGATCTCCAAAGGTGGCGACTTCACCGTTGTCGTAGCGACCGTTGGCGCCGTGCAGGAAAAGCAGGCCGTCACCGCCCTGGAGCGCGCCGTCGACGCCCAGCCGTCGCTGAAGGAGAACAGTTGGCTCGGTGGGCCGACGGTCGCCGACGTCCAGCTGGCCGCCGTATCTTCTCAGGACCTGGGCCACGCTGAGCTCTACGCGCTGCCGTTCCTGGTCCTGTTGCTCTTCTTCGTGTTCCGTGGCCTCCGGGCGGCGGCCGTACCCCTCCTGGGTGCGGTGTTCGCCATAGCGGTGACGCTGGGCGTCATGGGCCTGGTCATGTTGGCTGTGCCTCTGTCGGTCTTTGCCCTCAATCTGGTGATTGCTCTGGGCCTAGGGCTCTCGGTCGACTTCAGCCTCTTGGTCGTGTCGCGTTTTCGTGAGGAGCTCGGCCGGCAAGGCTCGGTCCGGGCTGCGTTGGCCACCACAAGACAGACCGCCGGGCATACCGTCCTTTTCAGTTCCGTCACCATCGCCGCGGCCATGGCCACCCTTGCTATCTTCCCCGAGCGCTTCGTCTACTCCATGGGGGTTGCCGGGGCCATCGTGGTACTGGCGGCGGGAGCCTTCGCCCTCTTCGTCCTGCCATCGCTCCTGGCCGTCTTCGGGCCGCGCATCACGGCGCCCGTCCGGTCGCGCCGGCCCCGCCCAGCCAGGACCAGCGCACCTGAAGGAAGTGGCCGTTGGTACCGGATAGCGGCTCTCGTCATGCGCAGGCCCCTCGCCTGGGCAGCAACCGCCGTCCTGGTCCTGGTGGTCCTGGCCGCACCGTTCTTGCACGTCTCTTTCACCGGCGCCGATGCCAGCGCCCTGCCGACCAGTAGTTCGGCTGGCGCCGCCTACGAACTGGTGCAGACCAAGTTTGCCGCCTTTTCTGAGGCACCGGCGAGCCTCGTGGTCGATGCGGCGACGGTGACAAGACAACGCTTGCAGGCCTATGCCGATGCCGCGGCCGCCGTCCCGGGCGTCAAAGCGGTCTCGTCTTTCCAGCACCTGGGCGGGCCCCTATGGGAGTCCAACGTGGCGTTGTCCTCGGCACCGTTGTCGCCGGCCGCTCAGCGCTCGGTCGAGGCGCTGGAGTCATTGCAAGGGCCCGGGAAGGACGCCGTCATAGGACAGACTTCCTCCTTCCTGACCCTAGAAAATAGCCTCAAGTCACATCTGCCGACCGTGCTCGGGCTGATCGTACTGATCGCGCTCGTCATGCTGTTCGCCATGACGCGCTCGGTGCTGCTCCCGGTAATGGCCGTTGTTATGAACATGTTCACCATCGGCGCCGCCTTCGGCCTGCTCGTGTGGGCCTTCCAGTGGGGCCACCTTAGGCAGCTGTTGGGGTTCAGCGCCCCGGGCGCGCTGCAGTCGACCTCGCTCATCATCATCCTCGCCGTGGTGTTCGGGCTCTCCACCGACTACGGCGTTTTCCTTCTGGGGAGGATGAAGGAGGAGCACGACGCCGGGGCCGCTCCGGGCGATGCGGTGGCCCGCGGCCTCGACCGCACCGGTGGGATCGTCAGCGCCGCGGCGGTTTGCCTGGCCTTGGCCATCGGCGCTCTGGTGCTGTCTCACCTCGTCTTCGTAAAAGAGCTGGGGCTCGGTGTAGCCTTCGCCGTAGTCCTCGATGCCACGATAGTCAGGGCGGTCCTCGTCCCGGCCTTGATGAGGCTTCTCGGCCGAGCCTGTTGGTGGTCTCCTGGGTCGGTCCGGCGAGCCCCGCGGCCAGGCTCAGTGCCGGCTCGGCCGATGCAGCCACTGGTCCCCGGGGCCCTGCTCAGCGCCGACCTCCCTGTGACGAAGTGATGAAAGCCGGGCACCCGACGCCGCTCAATACCACCGGTGCGCGTTGGGCTTTGTACCAAACCATCAAGAGCCTCTAAAAGGAGAACTGCACATGACGAACGTAATGACTGAGCCCACCACTTACCTTGTCCGTCCCGAAGGACGAGTCGCTTACGACGTCTCGGGCCAAGGTCCTCTTGTCGTGCTCGTGCCGGGCATGGGCGACCTACGCGGGGCCTACCGGTTCCTCGCTCCCCGGTTGCGCGAGGCCGGCTACCGCGTAGCCTGCACCGAGCTCCGTGGCCACGGCGACAGCGACGCCACGTTCAGTTCCTACGGTGACGCTGAGACGGCGGACGACGTCGTCGCCCTCATCGACGAGCTGGGCGGCCCCGCTGTGGTCATGGGCAACTCCATGGGCGCCGGGTCTGCAGTCCTGGTGGCGGCGGACCGTCCCCTCCTCGTTCGAGGACTGGTGCTTGTTGGCCCGTTCGTCCGAAACCCCAAGACCAGCGCCATGAAACGGGCTCTCTTGCGAACGGCGATGGCCGCCCCGTGGGCGGCGATCTCGTGGAAAGGTTACTTGCCCAAGTTGTACGCGGGCCGCAAGCCAGCCGATTTCGACGAATACCGCGCTGAGGTGATCAAGAGCCTGCATAAACCAGGGCACGCAAAGGCCTTCTCGCTCACCACCCGCACGGACCACAAGGCCGCAGAAGCGCGCCTGACTGAAGTCAGGGCGCCCGTCCTGGTCGTGATGGGTGAACACGACCCCGACTTCCCCTCGCCCAAGGTAGAGGCCGATTGGATCGCCGGCGCCTTGCATGCAGAGGTGGCCATGGTCCCCGAGGCCGGGCACTACCCCCAGTCACAAAGACCTGACGTCACGACCGATGCGGTCGTGCGGTTCTTGAAAGGACTGGATAGCTGAACACGATGGATCTTACCGATGTTGCCGTTGCCCGGAGCAGGATGAACAACTGCCTTCACGGCTGGCCGGCACGTGCCGACGCACGAGAAAGGCTCCGTCGCGCCACGTACCTGCGCATCTTCGCCGTCTTGCCGCAGTCCTCCATGCTGCACCAGCGCCGGCTGCCGTTCTTGCTCGTGTCCAAGAAGAGGAAACGGCAGGCCCCGCATCGCTTCACGCTTGTGACGGGGCCGGACCGGAGAAGGTCGGCAGCAGCCTGGACGACAGGCCACAAAGGCGCGCGGAGGTCGTCACAGGTGGCCCAGTCCCAGCCGAAGCCTCCCGCCGTCCTGGCGAGCCGCGCGTAGCGCACCGAGCTGGCCGCGTCGTCCCGTAGCAGGTCGAGCAGCGAGACGGGCGGCTCTTGTTGGCGTGCCAAGGTAGCGAAGATCTCCCACAGGTACGACCGCGTACCCACAGCCTTTCGGAACGCCTCCGACGCCGCAGCGGGGCGCGCTCGGGAAATCAAGGCAAGCGCTTCGGCCTGCCGTTCGCCCAGGAAAGGGGCCAGCGCGGTTCTTGGGCGGCACATAACAGATAATCGCGGTGGCGAAAGCCGCCTCTCACCTGAGACCGTTCGTCGTCAACCTTCGTGACCCACCTTGGGGGACAGTCCGGGCAGGTTGTGCCGAGGGCTGACAAGGCCCAAAAGGTTCATGAGCTTTCTGTGATGCGGTACCCCACGCTGGCAATGGTTTCGATCGGCGGCGGTTCTCCAAGCTTGCGCCGCAGCCGGCTCATGGTGACCTGGACGGTGTTGGTGAACGGGTCGGCGTTCTCGTCCCATACCTGCGCCAAGAGGTCTTCGGCGCTGAGCACAGCTTGTTGGGCGCGCATCAGGGCTTCGAGCACCGCGAACTCTTTGGCTGAGAGGTCGAGGCGTCGTCCGTCGCGGGTGGCGCTGTGGTGCAGGGGGTCGAGCTCGATCCCAGCGGCCCGGAAAACCCTGGCCTGGGCGGCAGGCCGGCGCCGGGCCAGGGCGCGGACCCGGAGCACGAGCTCAGGGAAATGGAACGGCTTTGGGAGGTAGTCGTCGGCTCCGAGCCTGAGCCCGCTGACGCGCTGCGCGGGAGTGGCCGAGGCGGTGAGCATGAGCACCATTGCCGGGTTCTCCTGCTCGGTGATCATGCGGCAGACGGTGTCGCCGTGCACCCTGGGGAGGTCGCGGTCCAAGATGACCACGTCGTAGGTGTTGAGGTCGAGCTTGGTCGCTGCTTGCAGGCCGTCGTAGGCGACGTCGACGGCCATCCCTTCGTCTTGCAGCCCTTCGACGAGGGCGTCAGCGAGGGTCCGGGAGTCCTCGAC
>CAYZVQ010000357.1:0-5059 GCA_964481925.1 uncultured Acidimicrobiaceae bacterium | reverse complement strand
GGCGACCTGGTCAGCCTGGGCCACCAGCTCGACCGCCACTGGGCGGCGGTGGTCGTCGCCTGCGTCGTCGCGGACGACCCTCTCGCCTACGGTATCGGCCAGCTTCGCCACGCCCGCAGCACCTTGGAGTACGACAGATGGGCCATCGACGCCGCCGAAGGCCGGGCCCAACAGTGGACCAAAGCAGAGCGCGACCTGCTGGAGCGTCTCGCCGTCCTCACCGAGCACCAAGACCACATCGCCGATTTGGTCGCCCAGCGCCAGGAGCTCGGCACTACCCTCGCCCAGGTCGATGCCGCCCTGGACCGCACCCGCCCTGCCCGGGTCGCCGCCCTCGCCGAGGACCCGCCCGGTCACCTCGTCCAGCGGATCGGGCCGGCGCCGGGCACACCCGCAGGCAGGGCCGTGTGGTGCCACCACGCCCACGATATCGAAGCCGACCTCGACCGCAACGACGGCGCCATACCACCCTGGACCGGATGGAGCCCCCAAACCGACCTGGCCCGACGCCAGATCGCGATTGCCGACTGTGTGCTCCAAGCCAGCAACGACCGCCCCGGGCCAACCGAATGGGCCGAGCTCGCCCAGCAAGCGGGCGCCGGCTCCGATCAGGCTCCTCTCCATCCTCTCTGCCGAGTATGGCGTTATGTCCCAACCTAACGCCACTCATTTCCGAAGCTACATAATTCCCAATTCTGGCGCAGTCCCAAGTACCGCGGTCCTGGGTCCTCGGCCTCATGACCGAACGATCAGGCGATCACGAGTTTCCCCGGCACCCAGCCGCTGGACCAGCAGCCCCACGGCCCTGGCGGCGGGTTGAGAACCGACGACGTCGTCGTGCAGGATCGAAACGGCCTGCGGCGGCTCCTGATAAAGGACGAAGAGCCCCTTGTCGCCCGGATCGGTGTAGGCGATGTCGTCGAGACCCTCGCCGTTGAGCTCGCCGATCTTCATGTCATTGACGTCACCGCACTTGGCCGGGGTCGGCCCCGCGGTGAAACCGCCTGCGCCGTCTCCCATGTCAATCGTGATCAGGCAGCTGCCATTGGAAAGCCGTTCTGCAACGGCTAGGTCGGGAACTGAGTCGCTATTGAACGAGCCAGTTGCCAGGGCAGTGGGGTTTTCACTGGCGCTACTCGCGGGTAGCGGGATGCCGGGCGCGTAGGTCCCATCGCCGTTGCCCAGATAGTCGACGAGCGGCGGGAACCCGCTCCCACCACGTGAGGCGACGATCACGGTCGGGCGCCCGTCCAATGTCGCCGTCGCGGTGGCCACGGGAAAGGTCACCGCCACCCCCCGCAGCAGGAACGGGCCGTGCGGCGCCGGTACAAAAGTGCCGGGCGTGCTGGTGGGAAGGAGCGTTTCAAGCTCTTCCTCCTCCTCCGTCACCCCCTCGTCGGAGAAGGACGTCACTCCGGTCGCCACGATGTCCACGCCGCCGGCGGCGTTGTCGGGGACCGTGGCGATGCCTGCGTCCATGATTATTGGGATGGTGAACGTGTGTGAAACCGCCCACGTGAAGCTCCCGCGCAGCCTCGGGGGCGGGGCCGCCAGAACGATGGCGATCTCATGGGCGCCGGCACATGCGACGGCGAAATCATCGGCGCCGCCGGCTGCGCCGGTGAAATCTCCCGTCGCGATCTGGCTCGGCGCGCACCCGACCGGCACCTGCTGGACCAGCTTGAAGCCTGCGGGGGACAGCAAGCCCACGTCGATCAGATCGTGCGCTTCGTCCGCGATTGCCGCGTACTCAGAACCGCCGGGGTCGGGGAGCGTGGCGATATCGCTCAGCTTGGGCGAGCCGGCGATGTTGGTCACGACCGGGCTCGCAAACGCCCCACCACCCTCGCCGCGGATCCACGAAACGGCGTTGCTCGAGATTGCCGCGATGTCCTCCCGCCCAGTGCGGACGACCTGCCGCCCGGTGACGTCGAAATCACCGAGCGTCAAAGCGACCGGCGAGCTGAGCCCAGTCGGTACTGCCACCGGGCTGGCGAACGCCGCGTTGTCGACGGTGTAAGTGTGGGTGAGGGCCGCGCTCTGCCCGTCCTTACTTGTCGCGGTGACCGTGAAGCTGTGCGGGCCGGCGCTCGAGGTGTCGATCGGCGACCCGTTCGCAACCGGCGCGTTGCAGGACGCGACCCCCGGGCCTTCGGGGTCGTCCGCGCAGCTGTAGCTGGCGTCGACCACCTGTCCGAGGGTGTAGTTCGCCCCGTTGGGTGGCGTGGTGAAGCTCATCACCGACGGCGGCCCGACTGTGTACACCGACACCGAGTTGCCGCCGCTGTTCGCGGTGGCGAGCAGCCCGCCGCCCGGGCTGAAGGCGACCGCAGCCGGGGCGTCGCCGGTCACAAACGGCGAGCCGCTGATCGGGCTCAGCAGGCCACCAGAGCCGACCGCGTACACCGACACCGTGTTGCTTTTGCGGTTGGCGTCCGCCAGCAGCCCGCCGCCCGGGCTGAAGGCAACCGCAGCCGGGTCGGTGCCGGTGGCAAATGGCGAGCCGCTGACCTGGCTCAGCGCGTCACCAGGACCGACCGCGTACACCGACACCGTATGGCCCCCGCCGTCGCTGCCCGGGTTTGTGTACGCCAGCAGGCCGCCGCTGGGGCTGAACGCAACCCCCTCCGGCTGGTTGCCGGGGAGCGGCGAGCCGCGGCGGGTCAGCTGGCCACCAGAGCCGACGGCGAACACCGTCACCGAGCCCTCATCGCCGAAGCCGCCGTCCGCGTCTGCGAGCAGCCCGCCGCTCGGGCTGAACGCAACCCCCTGCGGCTCGAAGCCGGTCGCAAACGGCGAGCCGCGGACCGGCGTCAGCTGGCCACCAACGCCGACCGCGAACACCGACACCGTGTTGCCATCGACGACCTGGGAGTTGGTGACCGCCAGCAGGCCGCCGCTCGGGCTGAAGGCAACCCCGGTCGGGAGGGTGAACCTGCCCGTCGGAAAGGGCGAGCCGCTGACCTGTGTCAGCGCGCCACCAACGCCGACCGCGAACACCGACACGGTGCCGTCGTCGGGGCTGCCTTCCGGGCCGTCGTCGAAGTTTATGACCGCCAGAAACGCGCCATTGGGGCTGAAGGCAGCCGCGTCCGGCTCGATGCCGGTCGCAAACGGCGAGCCGCTGACTTGCGTCAACGCGCCACCAGCACCGACGGCGAACACCGACACCGTGTTGCTCTTTTCGTTGGTGACCGCCAGCAGGCTGCCGCTCGGGCTGAAGGCAACCCCGGACGGGGATTTGCCGGTGGCGAACGTCGAGCCGCTGACCTGCGCCCACGACGCCAACGCCGGCGGCGCAAACGGCAACGAGACAGCGGTCCCGAGTGCCAACGTCGCCACGGCCACGCCGGTCCGCCCCCAACCCCGCGACCGAGGGCCCAAAGTGCTCGCCACCGGCCTCATGAGGTCATCTCCCTCTTGGCTCCCGGCGCGCCCGGTCCCATTCATCCGATCGGGACCGGGTCCACGATCCCGTTGGCATCACCCACAAAGGCGACATCCGCGACGTCGCAGGAGCTGATAGTGGGGTCGTTCGAGCAGCCGTCGGCATCGAAGTCCACCGCCCTGACCTCGTAGCTATGGCCCGAGATGGGAGCGAACGTCCAGCTGTCGTCTGAGGTCTCTTCGCAGCCATCCCCGTCTACCCACCCGTTCTGTACCGTGCCCTCGTCGGCCCAGCCCCTACCCGCGCTGACGTCGTTGACCCACATCTCGAGCGGGTCGCCGTCCATATAGCAGTTGTACTCGATGAGCAGCTTCACGCCCGCCGGGGCGGCCGGCGGGGGCGTGGCCGGTGGGAGGGTCTTCTTGTACCACTCCAGGTCGACACCAAAGTTCTGGTTGTGCTCGACCAGGAAGTCACTGGCGGCGCTGTCCCAGAGCGCGAACTCGGAGCTATCGACGGTGTCCCCCGGCGTGCCGCCCAGGATGTACCACTGGTAGACGGGCGTGCTCACCAAATGAAGGGAGACGCCAAATGTCTGGTGGGAGTACTCCAGCCACCCGCCGCCCCAGACCCGCAACGCCACGGCTTCGCCGTACATGACGACCGGCCCACCCGTTGCTTGCACCTTCCACAACGACGTCTTGTTGGTAAAGGCGAGGTCGACGCCGCAGCCGCAATGCAGATGAAGAGGGTTGAGGTCCAGGGTATTTGGGCTCCAGATGAGGTTGTTGGCCGAGCCGTGCTCATTGTTCTCCAACGGCCCGGTGCCGCCGTTGGCACCGCTCAACCCGGACCACTGGGTGGCGCCGGGCGCTATGCCATCGGCCTGGGGGAACTGGAAGGCGTCGGGCCGCACGGTGCACTCGACGGGGCTGTCGGTAGTGCCGGTCGCATTGACGGCGCCGATCATGTAGCACTGGCCGCTCTGGTCGGTGCCGGTGTCGGTCCATGAGTAAGGCTCAGCGCCCCCAGCCACGTTGTACGCCGGCACCTCGTACACTTCCTGGGGTTTGCCAGCGCTATCGAGGCGGTAGACGACGAAGCTGGTGGCGTTGTCCGACCGGGCGTGCCAGCCGACCACAACGTCGTATTCGGAGGCCTGCAACGGGCACAGCCCAGGAGCGGCCGGGGGGCCCGGCGTGAAGATAGGGGCAACGGAGACCGGTGGAAGAGACCCGGGTGGCCGTTTCACCACTCCGCAGGGCGCTGTTGTCGCCGTCGTCGCCCGGCCCGGCGATGGGTGCGTCGTTTTGTTCACAGAGGCGGCGGGTACCAGCCCCGTACCCGTGGCCCCCGCCGGAAGGGTGCCGGTGAGGGCGAGGATGACCACCGAGGCAACAGCCACCGCGGCGGCGTGCCCGCCGCTCGATCTCCGGATCATTTCCTATCCCTTCTCGTTGGCGCGCCGGACGTCCACATTACCTATAGGGCGTGACATGTTGTGACGGCCGATGGAACAGTCAGTGGCCCCGTCAGGGCGAGCGGCGGGCCTGCTCGAGCGCGGCTAGTAGGCCTTCCGGTAGTAATGGAAGAGGAACGTATGCTAAGCGCTGACCGAGCCCCCCTAACTTGTGCGCCAGTGTCTCCCTCCCGCTCGCCGCCGGGCCCGGG
>CAYZVQ010000356.1:0-5122 GCA_964481925.1 uncultured Acidimicrobiaceae bacterium | reverse complement strand
GAAGTGGCCCGGCTCGAGTTGCCACATGGCCGCACTCAGACGGCCACTACACCTGCCTGACGCAGGAGCCGTCGCCATCCGGGTTCGTACAGCACGGTCGGCCTTCGGTGCGCCCACTACGACGGCCGTGGCGGAGGCGGCGACCGAGACGCCAAACACTCCCCGAAGACAGTGTCCTCGCCTTTCAGGACCTCGGCCACAAGCTGCCACCCGGCTCGTACCTTGTGCGGACCGAAGTTCCCGAGACCCCGTCCCAGTCCGGTCGCTCCCGTTATCAACGAACCTCTCCGGGCCCTAGGGAACTGATCGTCTTAAGTCGTCTTCAACGGCAGTACGTCAAAGATTGTTGAGGTGTGCCCGTCGGGGTTGGAGAGCGCGATGGTGGCCATACCCTTGCCGAGCTTCGGCACCATAGTGCTCGCCGTCTGCTCCCCGCTCACCACCAGGCCCGGTGCCACGCTCCCGAAACGCAGGGCGAGGAAGTCAAACCCGTAGCCTTTGATTCTGACCTCGGTCCCGGGGGGCCCCTTGACCGGCGAGATGCCCATGATCACCGGGGGCGCGAACTGGTAGCTGCCGGCGTCACAGCTAGTGGCCGGTCCTTGCCGACGGGGTACGCCGCGTTGGTCCTGGCGGGAGCAGAAACTAGTGCCGGCCAGCCTGGCCGCCACCGGGATGACGTCATGGGCCGCGCTGGACTTCCTGATCCTTTCGGAGTGCGTTGGGCCACCATTGGACGCTAAGGCTACGAGACCGACCGCAGTGCCGGTCGTGAGCTTGGACTTTGCACCCATGGAGCAGGTCGACTGGTCGATCACATTGTAGCCCAGGTCGCGGTCCCCTCCTCCTGAGCAAACCGAGCCCCCCGAGCCGGTGTTGGCGACCAGGATGTCGGCGCCGAAGCTGATGGTGGCCCCGGCCGTCGCGCTCACTAGGCCGCCCGGCCCGGCGGCCCTATTGGCGTTGATGGTCGAGCCGATGACGGTGGTACGGCCGGACTGGTCGATCCCGATCGCCCCTCCGCCGGCCGAACCGGTGGCCGCATTCCTCGTGATCGTCGAACCGGTAACGCTCAGATGGCCATCGTTGACATAAACCGCACCCCCGGAAGCGGTGCGGGCGCCCTTCACGCTATTGCCAGTGAGCAAGGAGCCAACGATCGTAAGCGAACCACCAACGTCTGAGATAGCCCCTCCGCCAGAGGTCGTCGTGGTAAGGGCGTTGTCACTGAACGTCGAGCCGGAGACGGCCATCGTCCCGCCGTCGTCAAAAAGGGCGCCGCCAGGTACATTGTGCGAGAAGGTCACGTCGGTAAAGTTCATGAAGTTGCCGCCGTCATGGACCGGGGCATTCGCGCCGGTGATCGTGAGGTCCTCGACGGTGATCTTTGGAGCGTCGGCGAGAGCGAAGAGAACCGCGCTGGAGCCATTACCGGCCAGGGTCGTCGCCGACGGGGAGATACCCCTGATCGTCAGCATCGGCTCGGGGTAGGACATGTCGGGGAAGTTCAGGCTGGTGACAAAGTGCCCCCTGCCGACGTTGACCACGACGGGTGTAAAGTTGAAGGGCTGGTGGTCCGCCACGACCACCGCCCGGCTCACCGAACTGCACGGTTTGGATATCGAGCACGGCCCTGCCTTGGCGCCGCTGGCGGTGACAAAAAGCTCCGTCGGAGACGTGGCGCTGGCGGGGGTGGCGCTGGCCGCCACCAGCCCAAGGCCGAGTAGTGATGCTCCCGCTAAAGCGGTCGCCATTTGGGCGGTCCCGCCCCGGCGGCACCTAGGCCGACTGGCCACTGTTCTCATCGGGTTACCCCCATCCCCGCGTGGTCTGGTCCCCGCGGATGCCTGGACGCAACGGTAGACCCTCCCGAGAGCCGGCGCTGGCCCGGAGCGGCGAGGCCTTGTCGTCCCGCCGGAGCTAACGCCAGGCGCCGGCTTGAGGACGAGAGCCCGAGCCAGACCGACAGACCGTTATCCGAGCGGTGCCGGAAAGAACCCGAACGCTTGTCGGTTGGGTGGGGATAGCTTACCGACGCCGATCCCAAGGGCTGCTTTTTCGGCGATCTATGAGATCGGCGGGGGCCGTGCGGAAGGTCTCGTCCGGGCCGCCCTTGGGGCTGGCCAGCACGACCAAGTGCACGCTAGGCCCGGGGGCGCGGCGGCGGTTAGTCGTGCCGTCCACGCTCGCCCCGGCAGCGTTCTCCGGGCTGAGCAGCTAAACAAGGACGTATGAGGAAGATCCCGACGCTGTTCGTGCGTGACTTAGAGCGTGACTATGGCCGCCATGTGACCGGGGAGGTAACGCCGGGCTGCGAATGGGTGCTGGCAGGGGAGGGCGTGCCGACTCGCAAGTTCGACGGGATGTGCTGCATGTACGATGGCGCCCGCTGGTGGGCGCGCTGCGAGGTGAGGGATGATCGGTTTCCCACCGCCGAGTTCCTCTTCCTGGAGGTCGACGAACGGACTGGCAAGTCGGTCGGTTGGGAGCCAATCGAACACTCGAGGCTCGCCAGGTGGCACGCCGAAGCCATTGCTCCAGCTACTGACGGGACATGGCCCAGCTTCCAATCGGGCACCTACGAGCTGATCGGGCCGAAGATCAACGGCAATCCCGAGGGCTGGGGCTTCCACGCGCTGGTCCGGCATGGCATCGTGCCGCTAGTCAACCCAGACCCGATCACCTTCGAGACGTTGCGGGACGCTTTGGTCC
Source organism: uncultured Acidimicrobiaceae bacterium (assembly GCA_964481925.1). Classification (GTDB taxonomy): domain Bacteria; phylum Actinomycetota; class Acidimicrobiia; order Acidimicrobiales; family Palsa-688; genus Fen-671. The sequence goes on along the minus strand of CAYZVQ010000356.1, from coordinate 2,410 downwards.
GCGAGCGCTTTGAAGGTATCGTCTGGCACAATCCCGATGGACGGATGGTCAAGCTCAAGAGGCTGGACTTCCCTGCACCGCGACGCGACGAAAGGGCCGACTAACTAACGCAGCCTGCGACCGTCACGACCAGGAGCGGAGGCAGCGTGGCGAGGCGGAAGAGATCACACCTCGGCCGAGGCGGCGGCGCCCACTCAGGTCTGGCCTGCGCTTCGCCGGCCGCCTGTGAAAGCGAAAAGCGTCACCAATGCGGATCTACCCGAGAAGATCCTGCTGAGCGTCTGCCCAATTACTTGGCGAGTACGGGACGACAATTCCCTGTTCGCCGACTTGAGGAAAGACGGTGGTGTCGAACTGTAGAGAGCGAGAAATGAGTTCGAAGTACAGGTAGTTGCCCGCCCCGGGTGAGCTGGGGATGCAGTCTTCGGCGTCTTGGGGGCAGTATGAGACCTCGTAGACGTTGACCGTCATTTCTTGGGCCTCGGACGACGTGGGGTGGGCTTTTTCGCTGGCGATGAGCTGTTGAGCGAATTTATACAGCAGGCCGCCCGTGGATTTCTCCCCGTCCGTGCCGACGAGGAGATCGATGAACGGAGACCCCAACTGGTCTAGGGTTTCCGCTGACCCACGGGTAGCTCCGAGACCATTTGGGTGGATCTTGAAATCGCTCAAGAACATTATCACCAGCCCGAACCGCACCTGGTCCTTTGCGTCCTCGCTGTCGAACTTCTCGATGAGGCTGTGCGCATTATGCACCCCTTCGAAAAGTGGAAGCAACGCCGCGCCCTCGGGGGCGATCAAGGCAACCGAAGTGCTTATGATCGTTGCGAACGTCTGCAGAGCCTTGACCCAGGTGACAGACGCCGCCCATGCATTCAGACCGAATGGTGCAGCCCATTCGGTCAGCACCGCGGCTTGTTCGGGAGGCAGTCGAGCCTGGCTTGTATAAACGAGGTGACTCGACAGGGAGATGCTTTGGTCCTGCCGGCCCGTCGCCAGCTCACATTTTGTCGGGGCACAAAGGTGCGCCTGCGCTGTGACGCTGAATGTCGTCGTCTCATTATGGATCAATCCTGGTAGCCAGTACAGGACGCGCACGTTCCCGGATTTGTTTGTGACCAGCCCCATAAGATCGTGGTACGGGGCAGGAGCGCACTGGTGGGCAAACCCCACTTTGCACAGGTACCCACCGCTCGGGACCGATCCCTTCCGGTAGGGCGGAAATCCCTGTGCCAAGTCCGAGACGGATGCGTAGACCTTCGCATTGGGCACGTCCATGCCCTTGTGTGTGACGTGGATCAGGACCCCGATACAGCCAGAAGCACAGGTGTACGGACCGTTCAGAAAGGTCGGGCCGCCACCCTTGAGCGTCAATCCGGTCGTGCCCTGTTGTGGTGTCACCGCAATATCAAGCTTGCACTCGTCGCTCCCCGAGGCGGTCACCTCGTTCGCCGAAGATAGCGAGGGGGTGCGGGGCACCGCCGGAGCGCTGCACGCGGCAAGACTGAAGTTCGCGGTCGCCGGGGCGTTCGAGAGGGTGACCTGGACGACGCTCGGCGTATACAAATCCGGGTCGGTCGCCGGGGCGACGGAATACGCTCCAGGGTCGAGTGTGGTCGTCTGGTAGTGCCCGGTGCCGTCAGTGGCGGCGCTCGTGACCACCGCGCCACTCGCATTGCGCACGTCGATGTCGATCCCGGCGAGGGGTTTACCGTCGCTCCCGGTGACGTGCCCGGAGATGTCGGGCTTGGCGGGCGCAAGGTTCATCGGGTATGCCGTAAAGACGCCGTGGTTAGCCCCCTTAACCGACGTCCAGGTGCCCCTGACCAAGCAGTTGCCTGAAACCGTGCCATTAAACGTCGCCGTGTAACCGTTGTACCTGGGAAGGTAAGGATTGACAGCGTGGAACGAGGTGGCAGTGACCGAGAGCGAGACCGTCCCGAACTGCCCCGACGCGTCCTCGGTGGAGCTCGATATCCAGCCGCCGCCTTGGTCCAAGAAGAAGTAGGTCGAGTTGACGGTGACCGCCCAGCCGGTCACGGCGGCGCAGTTGTTCGAGGCCGCAGACGCGGCAGGGGCAGCAACGACCGCCGAGGCCCCAAGGGCGACGACCAGCGACGACACGGCGACGAGCAAGGCCGCGCTACGACAGAGCCCGCTCCACACGTTCATCCCGGACCCGGTCACGCGCCCGTCCCGGCCGGGACGATCTCCGTGAGTACCCGCGATACGCGTTGTTCGCGCAAGTGCGAGGCAACCTTTGCGGCCCACTCGCCGAGCATACACCCGCCATTCCCGGGGACCACTGCGACGCCCGACCGACTGGCACGCCGCCGCATCCCCCGGAACGGCGCGCACTTTTTGGCCAGTTGCTACCGGAACCCCCTTCCGGTCAGTAACCAGGAGGGGG
>CAYZVQ010000355.1:0-5143 GCA_964481925.1 uncultured Acidimicrobiaceae bacterium | reverse complement strand
AAGGTGGTCCACCAAGCTCAGCAGATCCTGGGCCAGCACCCCGAAGTCGAGGGGGCCAAGCTCGGGGAGCTGGGTTTGCCCATGGCCCCGGGCGTCCGGGGCCAAGATGGCGGCGGGACGGCCACCGACCTCGCCGCCCGTTATCCCCCACAACTGCTCCAGGTCGCCCCCGAGGCCGTGCAGGAGCACGATGGCGCCCGGGCAAGCCGGGCCGGCCTCGAGGCGGTAATGCGCCTGCGCCGCGTAGGCAGCGGTGGCGACGCTCATCCGCCTGCCGGGCGCCCTGGCGGTGACGCCGCCCGGTCGAGGAGGAACGCCCGGGCACGGGGGACGTCCGCTTCGGTCGCGTCCTGGATTATCACCGGTACAGGCCCGGGCAAGCCGGCGTGGAGCGCGAAGACCAGGTCATAATCAAGACCGCCCAGGCCGGCCGCGGCGTAGCCACCGCCGGTCACTACATCCTTCGCATGGAGAGCCACCGTATGCGCGCCGAGGTCGGCGAAGGAGGTACGCAGGATCCGGTCCTGGTCGGCGAGGGTGCTCGGCGTGACCAGGTTGGCCGGGTCGAGGACGATGCCGACGAGACGGGAGTCGGGGCCGAGCTCCTCGAGCAGGCGGCGGGCGCGCCTGGCGTCGGCGACGACGTTCCCCGCCTCGGGCTCGATCCCGAGACGGACGCCGGCCCGCTCCGCCGCCGCCAGGAGCTGGTCGAGCTCGGCCCGCATCTCCCGCCACGCCTCCTCGGCGAGGTTGCCCGGATGAGGCCGCCACATGTCCTGGGGGTCGCGGCTGCCCGTGCACAAAGTCACGACGGCGGCCCCGAGCTCGGGGGCCCGGCCGATGAGCGCTTGAGCCCGAGCGGTGCACTCATGGCGCACCGGAAGGTCGGGGTGGATGACGTTATAGGTAGCCGAAAGGCCCCAAATCGAGACTCGCTGCGCGACAAAAGCCGAACCGATCGCCCGTACGTCGACCTGCAGGTCGACGGGCGGGAGGGTGGGCAGCCCGACAGAAGAAAGATTGAGCTGGGTGAGGCCGAAACCCGCCCCGGCGATGGCGGCGGCGACGTCCTCAGCCCGCGAGCGGGTGAATATGCGGGCGAATATGCCGAGCTCGACGGTCACAGCGCCACCTCAGCCCCTCCCCCGGCGGCACTGGCCCGGACCGCCTCGATGAAGCGGACGGCGGCGACGCCGTCGGGCCCGTCCGGAACGGTGGGCTCGTCGTCTAGGACAGAGCGGGCAAAAGCCTCGAGCTGGCGCTCGTAGGGGTCGGTGTCGCCGAAGGACGGGCTCTGCGCCACGGAGTCGTGCTCGGTGAAGACGGTCACCTCGCTGGCACGGCGGAAAAACGGGAAGAACGACCGCACTCGCAGGTGACCCGTCTCACCGTAGACGTCGAAACCCTCGGCCCACAGGCCATGGACACTGGCGGAGATTTCGAACGACGCCAGGCCGCCCGACGTCGCCAACCGTCCCGTCCCGTGCCAGGTGAAGTCCTTGCCCGAGCGCGCCACTTCCGCCCGCAGGCTGGCGAGCTCGCCGACCAGGAAACGGAGCCCGTCAAAGACATGCGCTCCATGGGTGTTCAACAGATAGCGCTGGCGGTCCTGCTTGTAGCCGCTCGATGCCCCTAGCGCCGTTTCGTCGACCACCGTCCTCGGGAACAGGGTCGCCTCGGTGGGAGGGCGCAAGGCCGACATCACCCGGTACCAGACCTGGGCGGTGAGGACGGCACCAATCCGCGGGAGGACCTGGCGGGCGTACTCGACCCCCGGGTCGTGACGTTTCATGGCCCCGACCTGGAGCTTGAGCCCCAGCTCGGCGGCCCTGCGGCTGAGCTCCTCAGCGGCCTCGACTGTGTCCGCCAGCGGCTTTTCCACCAGCACGTGCTTGCCGGCGCCCATCGCCTGAAGAGCCAGGGCCAGGTGGGAGGGGTCGGGCGTGGCCACGAGCACGGCGTCCAGGTCCTGGTCGAGGAACCGGCTCATGTCGGTAAAGCCGCGTACGCCATAGCGCTCCGCCACCTTTCCCACGACCACGGGGCTCGAGTCGCAAATGGCTGTCAGCTGCACCCGCTCGGCCTTGGTGGCGGCCGGCAGATGGGCGACTTGGGAGATCCGTCCCGCGCCCACGACGCCCAGCCGGAGCTGTGAGCCCGGCGGGGTAGTGACGGTGCTCATCTTGTGCCTCCTGGCATGTGCTCGGCTCCCATGTGCTCGGGCCCTATGTGGTCTACGGCCGGCTCCTCGGCGGTGGGCGCCGGTCGAGGATGTCCAGCCCGGTGAAGGGACGATGACGCCGGAGCGTCGAGGACCAGCTCGGCCGCTCCTATGGCGCCGGCATCGCGCCCGAGCCGGCCAAGCTCGATCGGCGGCGGGAGCCGCACGGCGCGGAGGGGCCGGTCCTCGGCCAACGCGGAGCGGGCCGCCGGGAGCAGGTACTCGCCAGCGGCGTGGGCCAGGCTGCCGGCCAGTACCACGGTGTCGGGGTCGACCACCGCCACCAGGACAGCGGCCGCTCTACCGATAGCCCTCCCGGCCGTGCCGAGGACCCTGAGGGCGCCGGCGTCGCCAGCCCGAGCAGCGGTAACAACCTCAAAACTGCTGCTGGTACCGCCGGCCCGGGCGAGGCCCGGCCCACTGGTGAAGAGCTCGAGGCAGCCCGTCCCGCCGCAAATGCAAGGGCCTCCCCCATCGGTGACGGGTATGTGGCCCAGCTCACCGGCCAGGCCCCGGGCCCCGATCAACGGCGTCCCGTCCACGATCACGCCCCCGCCCACCCCCGTGCCGAAGGTGAACACCGCCATGCACCCCTGGCCCAGGCCGGCCGCCCGGAACTCGCCCAGGGCGGTGGCGTTACCGTCGTTCTCGATGACGACCGGCACCTGGAGCCGAGCGCGCAGCTCGGCGCCGAGCTCGTGGTCCCGGGCGGCGAGGTTGGCCCCCCAGACGAGATGCTCGCGGTCGGCCGACAGCCACCCCGCCACAGCCAGGCCCACGGCGCCTACCTCACCACCGAGCCCCGCCGCCACCACCTGGCACTCGGCGACGGCCGCCTCCAAGGCGACCACCAGTGCCGCCAGCCCGGCCCCCGGGCGGTCCAGCCAGATCCGGTGGACCACGGTATGAGCACCGTCGACGAGGACAGCAGCAAGTTTGGTCCCACCGAGGTCGGCCCCGACCACCATGCGGGCCAATGCGGGCATGCGGGCCAATGCGGGCATGCGGGCCAATGCGGGCATGCGGGCCATTGCGGGCACGCGGCGCTGGGCGGCACCGGGACCAGGCGGCTCGACCATTGTTTACGAATCCTTTCGGACCGGTCTTGACTCGAATCCTTCCGGCGCAATACGGTAGCGTTCCGGAAGTGCCGGGACAAGAGCACCGGCGCCCGTCCTGCGGTCAGGGGGATTTGTAAGTGCTGGCCTTTGTGTCTCTATGGTCCGCCGACTTGTTGGCGTTGGGTGAGGCCGTGGACCGCGTGGCCGAGGTGGCCGATGCCTTCCACATCGACGTGTTCGACGGGCATAATGCCCCCGAGCTGCTCTTTGGCCCTGACGTCGTGGCCGCTCTGCGCGGGCGCACGGACAAGCCGCTCGACGTCCATCTCAACGTCACCGACCCCGACTATTGGCTCGGTCGCTTTGTCGACGCCGGCGCCGACATGGTGACCGTACAAAGCGGGGCCAGCCCGGACATCCGGGCCACCCTCGGCGAGGTCCGCTCCCGGGGGGCGCGCCCGTCGCTCGGCCTGGAGGTGCACGAGCCGGTGAGCCAGGCCGAGGCGTTGTTCGATGCCGTAGACCGGGTATTGGTGATGGGCACCGTCATCGGCATAAAGGGCGTCGGCCTCGATCCGAGCACCCCTCAGCGGGTCTCGGCTCTCGTGGCCGCCCGGGCACGGCGGTTCGGAACCGGCCTCGGGCCCATCATCGTTGTGGACGGGGGCATCCGCGCCCACACCGTCGGGCCCCTCGCCGAGGCAGGGGCGGACGGGGTCGTGCCCGGGTCGCTCGTTTTCGCCAGTCCCGACCCGGTGGCGCGGATATGCGAACTCCACGCCCTGGAGCCGGCGGTCCTGACGCCATGAAGGCCGCCGTCGTCACCGCGCCCGGTGATTGGGCCGTCCTGGACGTCGCGGACCCGGTCCCCGGCCCCGGCGAAGTCGTGGTCGAGGTCGAGCGGTGCGGGATCTGCGGCACCGACTTGCACGTCGTCGACGGGGACGCGGGCTCGTTGGCCTACCCCGTCATCCCCGGTCACGAGTTCAGCGCCCATGTGGTCGCATTGGGGGCGGGCGTGGCCCATCCAGCGCTGGGGACATTCGTGGTGGTGGACCCGATGGTCTTTTGTGGTCACTGCGTCCAGTGCCGCAGCGGCTGGACCAACCTGTGCGCCAACGGCGGAGGCCTGGGCACAACGGCCGACGGGGCCTTCGCCCGCTACGTGAAGGTCCAGGCCAACCAGTGCGAGCCCGTGCCCGAAGGCGTCCCCGCCGAATGGGCCCCCCTAACCGAGCCGCTGTCGTGCGTCTTGCACGCCCTCGACCGCATCGGACCGGTGCTGGGCACCGACACCCTTGTCATCGGCGCCGGGCCTGCAGGCCTCATGCTCACCCGTATGCTCTCTCTGGGCGGAGCGCGCGTCGACGTGGTCGAGCGACGCCCTGAGCGCCTGCAGTCGGCGCCGGCGTTCGGGGCCGACCGGACGGCGACGAGCACCGAACAATTGGACCGGGAGCGCGGCTGGGGGCTCGTGGTCGACGCCACCGGGAACGCCGCGGCCATCCAGGAGGGCCTGTCGCTCGTGCGCCGAGCAGGGACGTTCGCCGTTTTCGGCGTATCCCATGCGGCCGCGAAAGTCGAGATTTCGCCTTACGACATCTTCAAGCGTGAGCTGACCATCGTCGGCTCCAATTCAGTCAGGCACAGTTTCGGTCGGGCCCTACGTGCCCTGGCCGGTGGCCGGGTCCCAGGCGACAAGCTCCTCGACGAACCCGTCCCGCTGGGCGAGATCGCGACCGCTTTGCGCCGGACCCGGGACGGGAGCGGGCTGAAAGCGACCGTCCTGCCCGGGACGGATTGACCACCACAGGGAGCCTGCCTTGCACGCTGTCGTATACGACCAGCCCCGCGAACTCCG
>CAYZVQ010000354.1:0-5182 GCA_964481925.1 uncultured Acidimicrobiaceae bacterium | reverse complement strand
AGATCGGGCTCTCGTTCAAGTTCAAGTACCTGTGCGACAGCGTCAACGGCTCCAACAACGTCGAACTGGCCGCGCTTACCACTGACCAGATCGACTGGTCCAACAACTTCCTTCCGGGTATCTCCACCCTTATCGCCGGCCTCAACGGGACCGGTGCGTACGGGATCACGTCGTACTACCCAAAGGCCCCCTTCATGCTGTCGGCCAATACGGCGTGGCTCGAGCTGAACACCACCAAGGCTCCGATGAGCAACGTCAACTTCCGCAAGGCTGTTGCCTACGGGATCAACCCACAGGGGGTCGCGTCCGGCGTCTATACGGGCATCGTCAAACAGGCCAACCCGGTGGGGCTGCTGCCCAACCTCGACAGCTTCCTCAACCCCAAGGTCGTCAGCCAGTACGGCTTCAACTATAACCCGACCTTGGCCAAGAAGTACCTGGCCGCGTCAGGTTATAAGGGCCAGACGGTTACCCTTGAGGTGCCTGACGGCTGGACCGATTGGATGGCCGCCATCCAGAACATCTCCAGCCAGCTGAATGCCATCGGCATCAAGGTCACGCCCATTTTCCCCCAGGACAGCGCCCGCAATGCCGACCTGACCGACGGCACCTACGACATGGCCATCGACAACAACGCCACTCCTGACTCGACGCCGTGGAGCTACTTCGAACGTGTCTATAACCTGCCGATCCTGAAGCAGCAGAACGCCCAGCTCAACTGGGAGCGTTACACGGACAACAAGGCTTGGGCCCTGGTGCAGGAGGCTGCTACGGTCCCCGTGTCAAACACCGCCAAGCTGGACAGCATCTACTCTCAGCTGGAGAGCCGGTTCCTTCAAGACCTGCCCGAGATCCCGCTGTGGTACAACGGTGCCTGGTTCCAGGCGCAATCCACCGTCTGGAAGAACTACCCGTCCTCAGTCAACCCGAGCGACCAGTACACCCCGGTCTTATGGCACGGCTGGATCGGCAACATGACGACCGTGCTCGCCCTGGCCCAACTCGTGCCCGCGTCCTAAGCGCCAACCTCTAAATACTCAGACAGTAATTGCTGCAAGCACTTGCCGGATAGGCCTACCGTCTTTGCCAAGGGACGGTAGGCCTGCCGGCCTCTATTTGGAGGACGTGAGGACGGGTGAGGCGCTACTTTACGAGGAAGCTCATTACCTACGTAGTGGCGTTTTTCGTGGCGACCACGATCGACTGGGCCATTCCCCGCCTCATGCCCGGTAATCCCGTCAGTCTTTACCTTTCTAAGTTCTCCGTGACGACTGAGGCCCAGTACGCGGCGCTCCAAAAACTTATCTCGCAGTCTTTTTCTCTCAACGTGCCGGTCTGGAAGCAGTACCTCAACTTCTGGGACGGGGTGCTGCACTGGAACTTCGGGCTCAGCTTCTACGCCACCGAGCCCGTCACCCACGTGATCTCCCAGGCGCTGCCTTACACCTTGGGCCTGCTCGTGCCGGCAATACTCCTGAGCTATGTCCTGGGCAACCGTGTCGGGGCGATGGCAGCCCGGCGGAAGTGGCTCGACAATACGGTGCTCCCGATCGGTTACCTGTTCCAGGCCAGCCCGTACGCATGGCTGGCGCTGGCGATGGCGTATTACCTGGCGGCTCTGACGCGCTGGTTCCCGGTCGACGGCGGCTACGGCGAAGGGCTTATCCCCGGCTGGAACTGGACCTTCATAGCCAGCGTCCTCTACCACTGGTTCCTCCCGTTCATGACCGTTTTCCTGGTCAGCTTCGGAGGGTGGGCCATCGGCATGCGCAACCTGGTGATCTACGAACTGGAGACCGACTATGCGCGGTACCTTCGGTCGCTGGGGGCGTCTCAGCGCTTGGTGCGCAGGTACGCCTACCGCAACGCCGTATTGCCACAGCTCTCCGGGCTGGCCCTGTCGCTGGGGACGGTTGTCGGTGGCAACATCGTTACCGAAGTCGTCTTCCAGTACCCGGGGTTGGGCCACCTGATCTTTCTTGCCATATCGGATGAGGATTACTTCTTGCTCCAGGGAATTTTCATGTTCATCATCGTCGGGGTGCTTATCGCCAACTTCGCCATCGATATCGCCTATGTGCTCATAGACCCCAGGACCCGCCTGAGCATGCAGGGGGCACAGGCATGACCATTGGCACCGGCCTGCCCCCGGACCAGGTTCCGGACGACCCCGTTGTCGCCATCGTGGCGAACACGCGCCACACTGCCCCGGGCGGTACCGCCACCGGTGGGCCTGTCTTCCGTCGACGGTGGGAGTGGCTCTATTTCGGTTTACGCAACAAGAAGGTCGTGGCCGGTGTTTCCGTCGAGCTCGTGTTTGTGGTGGTGGCCATCTTCGGCCCCCTGATGGCACCCTTTGGTGCTACCGACCGCGTCGCCGCGCCGGGCCTGCGCCCCTCGTTCCATCACCTGTTGGGCACGACGTACCCCTTCGGCCAAGACGTGTTCTCCCAGATGCTTTACGGGGTGCGGGACAGCTTTATTGTCGGCGGTTTGGGGGCGCTGTTCGCCGGAGGCGTGGGACTGGTGATCGGTTTCGTGGCCGGGTACCGGGGCGGGATCGCCGACGAGATCCTGCAGCTGTTCACCAATGTCCTGATAACCATCCCCCAGCTGGTGCTGCTCATAGTAATCAGCGCTTACCTCACCAGCCGCGGGGTCCTCTTCGAGGGTGTCTTCATCGGCGTCACCGGCTGGCCGTGGGTGGCGAGGGCGGTCCGTGCGCAGACGTTCACCCTGCGTGAGCGCGACTTCGTCGACCTGGCGCGGCTTTCCGGCAAGCGGGCCACCAGCATCGTCATCCGGGACATCGCCCCCAACATGGCGTCGTACATCTTCTTGGTGTTCGTGCTGCTGTTCGCCAGCTCGATGCTGGTAGCTGTGAACTTCGACTTCCTGGGGCTCGGGCCCACGACGAGCACGTCGCTCGGCGACATGATGAACCAGGCCGAGCTGTGGAGCGCGCTGGAGCTGCACATCTGGTGGTGGTTCATCCCGCCCGGGGCGGCGCTGACGGCAATGGTGGCGGCGTTACTGGTGGCGAACGTCGGCCTGGACGAGGTCTTCAACCCCAAGTTGAGGGACACGTGACCCTTAAAGTCGATAACCTTCAGATCGCTTACCGGACCCTGCGGGGCGACGTCCGGGCGGTTGACGGTGTCAGCTTCGCGATCGCCGATGGCGAGATCATGGGCTTGGCCGGCGAGTCGGGCTGTGGCAAGTCCACTCTCGGGAACAGCTTGATCTACCTCGACGGCCGGATGAAAAACCTGGGCGGCAGCGTGGAACTGGACGGTAGGCCGTTGCCGATCGGGGACAGCAAGGCCATGAACCGTTACCGGTTGCGGGAAGTCTCGCTGATCCCCCAGTACGCCATGAGCGCCCTCAACCCGACGCGCAAGATCGGCAGGTTGACTGCGGACCTGCTCAAGTCGCGGGGGATCCGCTACCACACCGTCGTGGAGGAGTTCCAACGGCGGATCCGAATGGTCGGCCTTCCCGCTGACGTGGTCAATATGTACCCCTTTGAGCTCTCCGGAGGCATGCGCCAGCGGGCGACGATGGTCATCTCGACCATGCTCAACCCGTCACTGCTCATCGCCGACGAGGTGACCTCGGCACTCGACGTCTCCACCCAACGGGCGGTGGGCGAGATGCTGATGGAGTTCAGGGACCGCGACTTCGTGAAGAGCATGATCGTCATAACCCACGACCTGTCGATCCTGGCCCAGATAAGCGACAGTATCCTCATCATGTACGCCGGCAAGCTGGCCGAGAAGGCCGAGGCCGGGACGGTGGTCAATGAGCCTCTGCACCCCTATACCCAGCTCTTGCTGGCTTCCCTCCCAGAAGTGGGCATGCGCTACCACGACAAGCCTCTTGTCGGTATCCCGGGCCGGCCACCCTCGCTCGTGAACCCGCCCACGGGGTGCCGGTTCAGGGACCGCTGCCCGTTCGCCGTCGAAAAGTGTGCCGAGGAGCCCCCGTTCGTCGAACTGCGCCCGGGCCATCAGGTGGCCTGCTGGAAGGCGATAGACGACTACGCCGGTGCCGGAAAGGCGCCGGTTGGCCAGGCGGCGCAGCCATGAAGATGCTTGAGCTCGAAAAGGTCTCCAAGATCTACCGGGCGGGCACGTTCGGCGGCGGCCTCAAGCTCGCTCTGCGCCAGGTCAGCTTCGACATCGACAAGGGAGAGGTCGTTTCGCTGATAGGCGAGAGCGGCAGTGGCAAGTCGACGCTCGGCAAAATAATCCTCCGCCTGGTCCCGCTGTCGGCGGGGAAGGCCAACTTCGAGGGTGCCGACATATCTTTGTTGGCTAAGAGCGAGCTGCGGGAGTACTACCGCCACGTGCAGGGTGTGTTCCAGGACCCTTTCACCTCCTACAACCCGCTTTACAAAGCGGACCGTGTCTTCGAGATGATCAGGAGCGTTTACTTTTCTCACATGCACGGTGACGAGTGGGGCGCCAAGGTGGAGTCGTCCCTGGAGTCAGTCTCGCTAAATCCGGGGGACGTGCTGAACAAGTTCCCTCACCAGCTGTCGGGCGGCCAGCAGCAGCGCATGCTGATAGCGCGTGCCCTTCTGCTCGACGTCAGGCTCCTCGTCGCCGACGAGCTCATCAGCATGCTCGACGCCTCCACCCGGGTCGACGTCTTGAACCTGCTGGTCAGCTTGAAGCGAAAGGGCCTTGGCATCCTCTTTATAACCCATGACCTCTCCCTCGGCAACTACATCAGCGACAGGACCGTGATATTGCGGCACGGCGCCGTTGCAGAGATGGGCGACACCACAAAGGTGTTTGGCAACCCCCAGCACTCTTACACCAAGAGCTTGCTCACGGCCGTACCCCAGCTTCACAAGAAATGGGAGCACGTGCAGGCCCGGGCGCTTGCCGCCGCGCCCGCCAATGGCTCCGGGCCGGCTCCCGCGCCCGGCCCTGAGGAGAGTGCCCCCGAGAGCCGCCGGTACTCGAAAAGCTCGATCTACCCGGGCAAGAAAGGTCACGGGCTGCCCGAGGGCCCGGGCCCGCGGCCCAGCCTCATGGACATCCCGGACGCGCCCTGGCAACGAAAAGGCCTGACGGGGGTGGCCTTGCGCAAGGAACTGTTGAGCGAACCCCCCCCGCCATTGGTCCAGTTCGAACCAGGCCACTTCGTGGCCGTCGAAGAGTAAGGCAAGCAC
>CAYZVQ010000353.1:0-5186 GCA_964481925.1 uncultured Acidimicrobiaceae bacterium | reverse complement strand
AGGACCGGGCCGATCGAGACGATGGGGTTGGACGGGCAGATGACGACGAGCTCGGCCTGTTCGACGGCGTCCAAGACCCCCGGGGCGGGGACGGCCGACGACGCGCCGACGAAACGGACGGCTTTGACGGCCACGTCGTGACGCAGGCCTACGAAGTACTCCTGGAACCCGATCTCGACCAGCTCCGGGGCTGTCCCGGGCAGGGGCTCAGGTGGGGCCACCAGGCCGGCAAAACTTCCCCGGGCATCTGCCGGACCGGCCGCTCGCTCGATCGTCAGCCTGGTCTCGACCCGGTCGTTGGTCATGGGCAGTAGCCGCGTCTCGACGCCGAAGCGGCGGGCCACCTCGGCGGTCACCTCCGACAGGGTCGCGCCCGAGCCCAGCCTGCCCGTCCGGAACAGGTGCGTCGCCAGGTCCCTGTCCCCGAGGTTGAACCACGTAAGCAGGCCTGCTCCCGGCACCGCCTCTTCGAAGGCCCTAAGCGACCCCATGACGGTCCAGGACTCGTCGGACAGCCCCCACCCGGTGGCCGAGTTGGCCGCTCCGGCCAGGGTGTAGGTCACGGTGTCGATGTCCGGGCTGATGTACAGGCCGTGCAGGACCATGTCGTCCCCCGTGTTGACGACGGCGGTAATAGCCCCTGGGCCGACGACGGCGGACAGCCCTGAGAGCATCCGGGCGGCCCCCACCCCGCCGGCCAGGGCGGTCACCCGCCGGGGGGCCGACTTCAACGCCGCAGTCCCGAGTGCGGCGTCAGGGCCGGGTCGAGCTCGGCCCGCAACGGGTTGTCCCGGTCCCGTTCCGAAAGCACAGGAGCGTCTACGCCCCAGTCCGCTCCAATCTCGGGGTCGTCCCACGCCACCCCGAGCTCGTCAGCCGGGTTGTAGTAGCTGTCGACCATATAGGCGATGGTGAGGTCGGTGAGGGAGGAAAAGCCATGGGCCACGCCGGGCGGGATGAACACGCCGAGGGCGTTGTCCGCATCGACGTCAAGGCACAGCGTGGCCCCATCGGTGGCCGAACCCCGTCTCAGGTCGTGCAACACCACCCGGGCCCGGCCCCGGGGCACTGTCCAGTAGTCGGCCTGGTGCATGTGATAATGGAGCCCGACGACGGACCCCGCCTGGCGGTCGGCCCGGTTGGCCTGGACCATCTCCCGGCCGAGGGGGAACCAGCTCCGCCGGTAGGTCTCGATGAAGATGCCTCGTTCGTCGCCGTGGCGGTCCGGCTCCACCACCAGGACATCTTTTACGGCTTCGGACTCCCTGATCTTGGGCATCGCCAGAGCGTACAGGCGGCGGGGGTGATGACGGTGCGTGGTGGGCGGTGCATGGCCAGTGCGCAGCGCCGTTAGTCGAAGCCCTTGGCCACCGCGGCGAACAGGTCCGGGTACGGGGGTGGTACGCCGTTGCGTAAAACGCGCCGGCCCCGTCTCAGCTCGGTGCTGGTGGCCGCGGGTAAAAGCTCGGCGATGGCGCCGGCCAGGGCGGCGGGGTCGGACGGGGGGACCAGGCGACTGGCGCCGGGCGGGGACAGACCGGACAGGATTTCGAGTGGCCCGCCGGCGTCGGTGGCGACGACGGGGACCCCGCAGGCCAGGGCCTCGACCAGGACCAGGCCCCACGGCTCGGGTGTCGTCGACGCCAGCACCAGACCGTCGAGGTCGGCTATGAGGTCACCGGCATCGGGGCCGCTCAGAGGCCCCAGCCACGCCACGCCCAGGTCGGTGGCCCGCCGGGCCAAGGCCGCGGCGTACGCCTCTTTCCCCGAGACCACGGCCCCGGCAATGACGAACCGGGCGTCGTGGCGCCGGCCTACCACCATTGGGACAGCATCCAGGAGCACGTCCAGGCCTTTCCAGGTGTCGATGCGCCCGACGTAGCCGACGACCGGCGAACCGTCCGCCAGCCCGTAACGATGGCGGGCCTGGCCCGCCCGGCCCGGACGGAACTCGTCGGGACTGGCCTCCTCGTGCACGATCACCACGTTGGCCGGGGCCAGTTGGGCGGCGACCGCCTCGGAGGCGGCGACAACCCGTCGGGCGAACCGGCGGGCGAGGAAGCGTTCGGCGCGCAGGGCGGTGGGGGACTGGGTGACGATCTCCCGGGCATGCCAGATGTGGCGCCGGCGGGCGAGAAGGGCTACCGCCCACCCGTACCAGCTATGCAGGGAGTTGCTGAGGATGAGGTCGGCCCGTACCCTGCGGGCCAGCGCCCACAGGCGGAGCACGCTGATGGGCCAGCCCAGGCCATAGGCGGCCCAGTCAGCGCCGCCATGGCTCGTGCTGATGCGCTTCATCGGTACTACGTGCAACGCGACGCCGGCGGCGGCGAACTCGTCGGCCATCGGCGAGGCGGCGGGCATGGCGACATGGACCGACCAGCCCGCGGCGACGAGCTGGCGGGACATGCGCAGCAGGGCCTGGTCCGATCCTCCCCTTTCGGCCACCGGCTGCACGCACAGGACAGTGAGAGCATGGCTGGCCCGCGTGGTCCGGCGGCGCCGACCGCTAGGCTCGCGCCTCACTGCGCCGCCAGTGGTCGTGGTCCTGGCGTGGTAACCGGCCGTGGCCATCGACGACGACCGTAGTGCGCCGGAGGGAGCGAGTTGCTTGCGAGTCGCGTTGAACCTCGAACAGCTCTTGGCGCCGTCTCCCGGCGGCGTCGGCCGGTACTCGGCCCGCCTGGCCGCCAACCTGGTGCGCCTCGGTGTCGACGTCCGGCCCATGGTGGCCAGGCACGATGCCGCTCAGGTGCGGGCCGCCTGGGCCGAGTTCAGCCTGTCGGAGGTGCCCCCGCCCGTGGTGTTGCGCCTGCCCCGGCCCGTGCTTTACGATGCCTGGCACCTCCTGGGCCGGCCTCCGCGGCGCTGGCCGGCTGGTGTCGACCTGGTGCACGGCCCGTCCCTCGCGGTACCCCCTAAAGGAGGAAAGCCGCTGGTGGTGAGCATTCACGACGCCGCCCCGTGGATCTTTCCGGAGACGTTCACGGCGCGCGGCCGGTGGTTCCATTCCATGGGCGCGCGCGCCGCTTTGCGCCGGGCCGACAGGGTGATAACGGGGAGCGCGGCGGCGGCGGCCGAACTGGCGGAGCACATGTCGTTGCCGGCAGAGAGGGTACGCGTCGTGCCTTACGGGGTGAGCGCTCCCGCCGTGAGACCTGGTCCGGACGAGGTGGGAGAGGTGCTTCGTCGCTACGACCTGGAGGGCTCGGCGTACGTGCTGTGGGTGGGGAGCCTGGAGCCCCGAAAGGGTATAGGCACGCTGGTCACCGCCATGGCGCAGCTGGTCGGGGGAGGGGCGGGCGGGACCGGCCCGCTCCCGGTCCTGGTTCTCGCCGGCTACCCGGGCTGGCAAAACTCGGATCTGCTCCCCGCCGCCGGGCTCGCCCGCTTGGGCCCGAGGTTCCGCCAGCTCGGGCGGGTGGCCGACCCCGAGCTCTGGGCCTTGTACTCGGGGGCCGCCCTGTTCGCCTTCCCGAGCCTTCACGAGGGGTTCGGCCTTCCCGTGCTGGAAGCCATGGCGGCCGGCGCCCCCGTCGTCGCGTCTGATATCCCCGCCATCCGGGAGGTGGCCGGGGCGGCCGCCCTGCTTGTTCCCGCGGGCGACGCCGCCGCCTGGGCCGGCGCCATCGAAGCGCTCCTGGCCGACGCCTCGCGGCGAGCCGAGATGGTCGAACAGGGGCGGCGCCGGGCCGAACTGTTCTCGTGGGCGGCAACGGCCGCCTCGACGCTGGAGGTCTACCGAGAACTGGTGCCCTGAGCGTGCCGGCCCCGCCCCGGGCCGGTGCCCTTGCCTTGCCCGAGGCCACTTCTGCGATGATCGTTGGGTGCGCGCGCTCGTAACCGGAAGCAATGGCTTCGTCGGGCCCTGGCTTCTCGCTCACTTGCGCGAGAGCGGTGACGATGTCCTAGGCCTGACCGAGACCACAGACATCACCGATCCTGCCGCCCTGCAGGATGTCCTGGCATCGGCTCCGTTCGAGGCCGTCTATCACCTGGCGGCCCAATCGAGCGTGCGGTTGTCCTGGGACGACCCAGTGGGCACTTTCACTGTCAATGCCGTCGGCACCCTCAACTTGTGCAGCGCGGCTATCAAATTGGACCGTCCACCGCGGGTGCTCATCATTTCCTCGGCCGAGGTCTACGGCAAAGTGCCCGCCTCGGCCATGCCCGTCGGTGAGGACCAGCCATTGGCTCCCGTGACCCCGTACGCGGCCAGTAAAGCGTCGGCCGAGATGATCGGGCTGCAGGCCTGGCTGGGCCGCGGCCTGGAGGTGGTCCGGACCCGGGCTTTCAACCACACAGGGCCAGGGCAGGGCCCCGGCTTCGTCGTGCCCGACCTGGCCGTCCAGGTCGCCCGGGCCGCCCGGGGCAAGATCGACCGGATAGCCACGGGGAACCTCGAGGTGAGCCGCGACATGACCGATGTGCGTGACGTCGTTCGTGCCTACCGCCTGCTGATGGTCCATGGCGAGCCTGGGGGCGTCTACAACGTGTGCAGCGGAGAAGCCGTCCTGATATCGGACGTCCTCCGGCGACTGATGGAACTCGCCGGTACGGACGTGCCCGTCTGGGTGGACCCGGCCCGGGCCAGGCCGGCCGATGTCGCCGTGGTGTCGGGAGACCCCCAGCGCATCCACGCTCTCACGGGCTGGGGGCCCGAGATACCTCTGGACCGGACGCTGGCGGACGTGCTGGCCAGGTTCGAGCAGTAACGAAGCTCTAGACCAACACCGGGGACGTCAAGGGTAGGCCGCCCGCTTGGCCACCGGCGCCCAAACCATCTGGTACGCGAACCGGCCCATGGCCACCGCCTCCCTGGCGAGCTCTCGGGCCTCGTCCGGCAAGGTGGCGATCAGGCTGCCGGTCGCCCTGGCCAGCTCTGCCGCTTCAGGCGGGAGCATGGCGGCGATACCGCCAGCGGCGTCGCCCGCCATCTGGCGCCACGGCCCCATGTCGTCGGCGAGGCCCTCTATCCGCTGCTGCACCGCGTGCCGGCAGACCTGGGCCCGCTGGAAACCGAGCACGCCGAAGCCGATGGCTACGAAGGCGGGGTCCTGGAACACCTTGGCTGCTCTGGCGAAATTGACGTCGGCCATGGCCTAAGCGTACCTCTGGCACGAACAAAGGGTCCTGCTACGCTCGGGATCTCTGATGGTGGCTGAGCCGGGCGCACCCCCCGTGGT
>CAYZVQ010000352.1:0-5224 GCA_964481925.1 uncultured Acidimicrobiaceae bacterium | reverse complement strand
AGAGCAACGAGGTCCAGTTCGAGGATCTGCTCGACCAGACGATCACCGGTGCCACTACTCCAACGTCGGCGGAGGGCGGCGTAAACCCCACCCAGGTCGGTCTGGGCGTCAAAGTCGCCGGTGTCGAAGCCAACTTCACCCAAGGCACGACCGAGCAGACGGGCAACCCCCTCGACCTGAGCATTCAGGGCAGCGGTTTCTTCATAGCCGATGCCAACAAGCAGACGGTCTACACTCAGGCCGGCTCGCTGGAACTCGACGGCAGCGGCAACCTGGTGACACCGGACGGCTACTTGGTCCAGGGGTGGGCGGCCGGCACCGGCGGCACCATCAACACCAGTTCGGCCCTCAGCAACCTGACCATCCCGAGCGGCACGGGCATCTCCGCCAACGCCACCAACAGTGTCACCCTCGGAGGCAACCTGGCGGCCCAGTCGGGCTGGACGGCACCCACCAGCAGCTCGGGTACCACCTCGACCGCGACACAAGGCGCGTCCACCTCCGTGACGGTTTACTCGGCCAACGGTACGCCCGAGTCTCTCGACCTCAATCTCGAACAAGCCGCCACTCTTCCCTCGGGCGCGCCCAAGGGAGCGGCGTCGGCGTGGACGGTCGAGGGCGCCTTGACCGAACCGGGTGCGACGCCCGATTACACGAGCGCCACTTCGGCGACGCTCTACTTTGACGATGCCGGCAACTTCCTCGGCTATGCCGACCAAAAGGGCACCGCCGGCGCCGCCGGCAGCACTTCGTTCAGCCTGTCGGTACCGGACCAGACGACGGGGGCGGCCAGCGGGGCCACCCAGAGCTTCACCCTCGCCCTGCCCGGCATTACGGCCAACGCCAGTTCCGACACGGCGTCGGTACTCAGCCAGAACGGCAACGCACCCGGCACCCTGGAGAGCTACAGCATCGGTACAAACGGGGTGATAGAAGGCGTTTTCAGCAACGGTCAGACCCAGGACCTGGGCCAGATCGCCCTGGCCAATTTCTCCAACCCGGACGGCCTCCTGCGCGCCGGCGACACCAACTTCATCGCCACCGCCAACTCGGGCATACCCCAGGTGGGACAGGCGGGCACAGGAGCCCTTGGCACCATCGAAGCCGGCACCCTGGAAGCCTCCAACGTCGACCTGGCGAGCGAAATGACCCAGCTCATCGAAGCCGAGCGAGGCTTCCAGGCCAACGGCAGTGTCATCACGACTTCGGACACTCTCCTCCAAGACCTGATCAACCTCAAGCAGAGTGGCTAAATAAGCACCCAGGGCTACCGGGCGTCGCCGCGTCGACGCCCGGTCGGCCCATTGCGGAAGAGGTGGTGGCGGGCGCAGGGTGGGGGTGGGGCGCAGGGTGGTGGTGGGGCGCAGGGTGGTGGCGGGGCGCAGGGTGGTGGCGGGCACAGGGCGAGGGAGGCAGGCGTGGGGCCATTTCTTCTGTTTCCGTTTATGCGGACGTGCCCGGAGGGCGGGAGCGCTTGTTGGCGGGGCGTTTACCGCTTTCATTCAGACTCGTGGCCCCCGGGTCGATTCTTGAGTTATGCCGGCCAACGGACTGGCCGGACGAAGAGCCCGACGGAGCGGGGAACATGATCCTTTTATCTAGGCTCAACGGTCAACAGATAGCGCTCAATGCCGACCTGATCGAACGGGCCGAGGCTACGCCCGATACCGTGCTGACGCTGGTGGACGGCACCAAGCACGTAGTGGCGGAAAGTGTCGAGGAAGTCATCGACCGCGTACGGCACTACCGGGCCTCGGTGCTCGTAGCGGCTAAGCAGCTAGAAGAAAGCGGAGGGCAAAGCCGGGCCACCTTAAGGGCGCTGCCCAGTCCTGGAGACAGCTGATAATGGACCCCTCCAGCTTCGTCGGCATAGGGATGGCGCTGTTCGCCCTCATGGTCGCCATGATCATGGACGGTGGCAACCCGGCCGCACTGATCGCTCCTTCGGCGATCCTGCTGACCTTTGGCGGCACCATCGGCGCGGCGACAGCCGGCATGCTGATGAGCGACGCCAAAGCCTTGCCGAAGATCTTCAAGTCCGCCCTCATGGCGAAGGTGACACCGCCCGACGATGCTGTCGCCATAGTGGTCTCATTTGCCGAAAAAGCCCGCCGCCAGGGCTTGCTGGCCCTGGAAGAGGAGGCCCGCCAGATCGACGACACCTTCCTGCGCAAGGGGATCGAGATGGCGGTAGACGGATCGGACCCCGAAGAGATACGGGACATCCTGGAACAGGACGTTGACGCCATGAAGGCCCGTCACAAGACCGGAGCGAAGTACTTCGCCGACATGGCCGGGTTCGCCCCGACCATGGGCATCATCGGCACCGTGATGGGCCTCCTGCACGTGCTGCAGAACCTGTCCACCCCGGCCACCCTGGGACCGATGATCGCCGCTGCCTTCACGGCCACCCTTTGGGGGGTCATGCAGGCCAACGTCTTCTGGCTCCCGTTGTCCAACAAGTTGAAGCGGACCAGCGAGGTCGAGGTAAGGCGGATGGAACTGCTCCTGGAGGGCATCCTGGCC
Organism: uncultured Acidimicrobiaceae bacterium; assembly: GCA_964481925.1. Classification (GTDB taxonomy): domain Bacteria; phylum Actinomycetota; class Acidimicrobiia; order Acidimicrobiales; family Palsa-688; genus Fen-671. The sequence continues at coordinate 2,698 of CAYZVQ010000352.1, read as the reverse complement.
ATACAGGCGGGGGCCAACCCGAGAGTTGTCGAGCAGCGGCTACTTTCGTACCTCTCGCCGAGCGAACAAGAAGCGGCCAAGGAAGCCCGCGAGGCCGCCAAGACGAAAGAGGCGGCCTGAGGTGTCGCGGCCCCGCAAACGCAAAGCCGAGGAACACGAGGAGGGTCCCAGCTCCGAACGCTGGCTACTCACGTACTCGGACATGATCACCCTTCTCATGGTCTTGTTCATCGTTCTGTTCGCTCTGGGCCAGACCGACATCCGCAAGTTCAATGCCTTCAAGGACAGCTTCCACCCCATCGGCCAGACCCAGGACGTCACGCCTCCGGGCGGGCCCGGAGTGCTCTCCCAGCCCTCCGCCATTGCCATTTCCGAAGAGAACCCGTTCGCCAAGCTCAATTCCTCCGCCTCCGCTCAGAGTGGCGAGGCGCAGGCCGGCGAGAAAAACTCCGGCCAGCAGAGCGCCGGCCAGAGCCAGGCCGGCGAGTCGACCGAAGCCGAACAGGAGGCCCTGGCCAGTGCCGCGGCTGAGATGGAAGCGGCGTTGGACAAGATGGGCCTGGGCAAGCAGGTCAGCTTCAATTTCGACCAGCGGGGCCTGGTCGTCTCCATCCTTACCGACAAGGTCCTGTTCCCCCTCGACTCGGCGCAGCTACAGCCCGGGGGGGTGGCGATCATAAATGCCCTGGCGCCGGTGCTGGCCTCGCTGCCCAACCAGATCGACGTGGAGGGCGACACCGACAACCAGCCCATCCACGGCGGCCCGTACGCCGACAACTGGGCTCTTTCGGCAGCACGCGCCGTAGCCGTCGTGGAGGACCTCATACGCGACCACGGCATAAACCCCGACCGCCTGCAGGCCACTGGCAACTCAGACACGCGGCCGGTCGTCCCCAACAACACCCCCCGGCATCAAGCGGAAAACCGGCGTGTCCAGGTCGTGGTCTTCTCCACCACTGTCGTCTCGCCGTAAGGAGAGGAAATGGCGACAAAAACCAAACCCGAGGCCAAGGCCACCGAAAAGGAGGCCGAAGCCAAGCCCAAGCACGGCAAGCGCGCGTTGCTGCTAGTGCTGCTGCCCGTGCTCCTCGTAGGTGCCTTCGGTTACAAGACGATGATGAAGAAACCCCCAGTTGCCCGGGACAAGGGTGGCCCCACGACCACGGTGGCCGGGCCCACGCTGGAAGAGACCTCGCTCACGGTCAACCTGCGCGACAGCCATTACCTCGAGTTCACCGCCGCCCTGCAGGTGGCGACAGGCAAGAAGTACACCCTCCTGGCCAACAACCAGCCCATCGTCTTGGACATCCTCAACACCCAGGCGGAGCAGACGACCGAGGCGCAACTGCTGTTGCCTGGAGGCGTGACGGCGCTGAAGAGGAGCATCATCCACGCCCTCGACCAGGACTGGCCCGGCCTGGTCGTGAACGTGTTCTTCGAGCAGTTCGTCATGCAGTGAGGCGGGCGCGGTAGACCCGCGCCTTCATCAAACCGTCACGCTCCGTGTCCTCAGATCGGGCCCACAGTGACCGATGTGTAGGCAGATGAGCTCCGAGGAAGCACAACGGGCGGTGGTGCCGCTGGGCCGCGACGGCCTACCTAAGCCGCTGCGGCGGCTGCGGGTGAGGCCTGCCGGCACGCTGAAAGAAGAACACGAGCAGGTGCTCACCCTGCTGACCCAGAACTTTTGCCGGCTGTTCGCCGCCGACATGTCCACCTTCGTGGGCTCGGAGGTCAACATGACCCTGGCCCCTGTCCTGCAGTGGTCCTGGGACGACCTGCTCAACGTCCTGCCCGAGCCTTATTGCGCTGCTCGCATCACCATGGCCCCGATCGCCGGCACCGGGCTCATGATGCTGGACATCCCCATAGCCATCGCCATAATCGAAAAGCTACTTGGAGGAGCGGGCCTGGCCCAGGAATCGGCCGAGCCCCTGACCGAGGTCGAGCTGACGCTGCTCAGCGAGCTCCACCAGCGGGCCGCCAGTGACCTAGCCGAATCGCTGGCGCTGTTGGTCGAGACCCAACCTGTGGTCGCCCGCCAGGAGAGCCGGCTCGAGCTCATACGCGCCGCCCCCGCCCGCAGCGTGCTCATCGGCCTCGAGTTCGACCTGACCATGCAGGACGCCGCCGGCCATTTCCGCATTGCCATACCAGCACCAGGCCTACTGGACAAGTTGCAGATCTTCACGGGGACGACAGCGGCTCCCGTGTCGCTGGGCGACACCGGTCGGCTCGGAGGCTGCTCTTTGGAGACCACCGTACGCTTCAACGACACGCCCCTGGCCTCCCGCCGTGTCGTGGACCTCGTCCCCGGGGACGTGGTGGTCCTCAACCACCGCACCGACGAACCCCTGACGCTGTTCGTCGGCGACGTGCCCTACCTATCCGTGCTCGCCGGCCGGCGAGGTGCCCAAAAGGCGTTCGCCGTGGTGGGCCCCCCTCCCAAGAAAGGAGCAGGCCGTTGAGCGTCGAAACGGACCTGGCAGTGGTCGGCCCGGCCGCCTCTGAAGCCGCCGCTCTCGTCGCCGAGTCTCTTGGTCTCGAGGCGCGGCCGGGCGAGGGTTTTGACTTGTGGGGCCCCGGCGGGGACGGCCCGGGCGAAGCCGTGCCCAAAGGGACCACGGTTTGGAGCGCCGAGCTCCTCGGGCCAAGCGGGCACTGCGGCGAAATAGCCCTGGTGCTGCCGCCCGGCGTA
>CAYZVQ010000351.1:0-5241 GCA_964481925.1 uncultured Acidimicrobiaceae bacterium | reverse complement strand
TAGGGCCCCAGGCTAACCGTCCCCTGGGACCGGAACAGGGACCGCCCTGCTGGCGCCCACGCCCCGCCGTCCCCCCTCGCCCGGTACCAGCAACGACAGCATCGTGGTCGCGTTGTCGACGGCGTTGGCCCGCCAGCAGTTGTCCAGGATGATGTGGACCTGAGAGGTGCCCGATGCCAGGTCGCGGATGGCCGGTGCCCACTCCGCCAGTTCGGCGTCGCTGTAGCGGTAGGCGTAGGGAGGCTCCCAGTCCGGGTCGTTGCCGGGGCCGTCCGTCGCCGGGCCGTCCGCCGCCGGGCCCTCGCCCGAGGGGGGCGGTGGCGCCGGCCAGCTCCGCACGGAGCGCCCGGGCAGGCGGACCACGGCTATGTCGGCCGTAGCAGCCACGACGGGCGCGCCCGGACCGGGCCTGTCCCGGCAGACGAAGGCGAGGCCGAGGGCCTCCAGGACGCCTAGCGTCTGGTCGCAGGCGTCCCCCTCGTACCAGCGCCGGTTGGTGAGCTCCACCGCCGTGCGCAGCCCGGGCAGCCGGGCCGTCAGGGCGGCGAGCTCGTCCCAGGCCGCCGGCCGGGGGCTGAACCACGACGGGAAGCGGACGGTCACGACCCCCAACTTCCCCGCTGCGGCCAGGGGGGCAAGGGCGTGGTTGAAGCGGTCCCAGCATTCGTCGACCACGGCGGCCGGCAAGCGCTGGCGGTAGAGCTTGGCGCCTTCGCGCCGCGAGGGACGCACGTAGCCCTGGAGGTCGGCCCATAGTGACTCGGGCCAAGTGGGGGCGCCGCAGAGCAGAGACCAGGCCTGTACGTCGATGGTGAAGCCGGCGGGGGTGGAGCTGGCCCAACGCTGGGCGACTTCGGGGGTGGGAGGGAAGCGGTACGTGGTCGCCACTTCGGCCAGAGGGAGCCGACCGGCGTAGTGGGCCAGCCGTTGCGCGGCACTGAGCGAGCGGGAGGGGTAGAAAGTGCCGTCCCGGACGAGGGAACGGTCGGCCCAGGAACTGCTCCCGGCTAGCACCCGGCACTCCCCGACGAGCACTCCCTGGGAAAGGCAGGGCACTCCCTGGGAAAGGCAGGGCCCGCATGGGGCCACGGGGACGCCAGCCGCCGGTGCTCCGCTCACCGGTGCCAGCGTAGGCGCCCCACCGCCGGGCGGGAGGGATGGGGCCGGAGATCGGCCCGCCCCCGCCAGGTACGGGCCAGGGGACGGCCGGGGACCGGCCAGGGGCGGTGGGGGATCGACCGGGGCCGGGGCCGCACGTGAAAAACTGCGTTAATGGGTAGCGAGAGAATGAGGAAAACCGGGTGAACGGCGCGGAGCTCGAGGCTTGGGGGATCGGTCCTGGTTATTGGGACGTGGCGGGCCAGTGGAAGGAAATCTCCGAGGCCACGGCGCAGGCTGTGCTGGAGGCGATGGGGGCCGGGACGCGTCAGCCCGGGGGGCCCGCCCCCCTCGTGACAATTGAACAGGCCGTAGTCGACCATGAGGGAGGCGGGGGCAGGACCTGGCCTGGTGACCTGCCCGCCGGGACCTTGGTCTTGGAAGGCGGGGGGACTGTCCCGGTTTGGCCGGGAGGGCCCCAACCGTCCGACGTCCCGGCCGGTTACCACCGGTTGGAACCGGGATCGGGCGGCGCGCCCCTAACCGTGGCCGTGTGCCCGCCCCGCTGTCCCTCGCCACCGCCGGGGCGCACGTGGGGATGGTCGTCGCAGCTGTACGCCACCCGTTCGCAGGCGAGCTGGGGCATCGGCGACTTTGCCGACCTGCGCCGCCTGGTGGGCTGGGCCGGGGAGCATGGAGCCGGTTTCGTACTGCTCAACCCCCTGCATGCCCCGGCGACGGGGCCGGTACCGGAACCGAGCCCCTATTTCCCGAGCTCCCGCTGCTTCCTCAACCCGCTGTACATCCGCATCGAGGAGGTCCCGGGGGCGGCCGACGTGCCCGATGTGGCGTCGCTGGCCGAAAAGGCGAGGGCGCTCAACGGGCAAAGGACCATCGACCGCTCCCAGGTGTGGGCGCTCAAGTCCCAAGCACTGGAAATACTTTTTGCCCGGTCCGAGGAACTTGGGCCCGATGAACGGACCGAGGCGTACGTACGCGAGCGGGGGCCCGTCCTCGATGGCTACACGTCGTTTTGCGCCTTGGGCGAGCATTACGGCCTGCCGTGGCAGAACTGGCCTGAGCAGTACCGCCACCCGTCGCGCCCCGAGGTCGGTGAGTTCGCCGCCGGCGAAGGACGCGCCCGTAAGCGTTTTCACGCCTGGCTGCAATGGCTGTGCGACGTCCAGCTGGCGGGGGCGACGGAGGTGAAGGGCGCCGGCCTCATCTGCGACCTGGCCGTCGGGGTCGACGGCGGCGGCGCCGACGCGTGGCTATGGCAGGACACTTTCGCCCTGGGCATGCGGGTCGGCGCTCCTCCCGACGAGTTCAACACCAAGGGCCAGGACTGGGCCCTGCCGCCATGGGACCCGTGGAAGGTGCGGGCGGCTGCCTACGAGCCCTACATCCAGGTCCTCCGGGCCGTCCTGCGGCATGCCCGGGGTTTTCGGGCCGACCATGTAATGGGCCTTTTCCGCCTTTTCTGGGTCCCGCTCGGGTCGGAGCCGTCGCAGGGGGTCTATGTCCGTTATGTCTGGCAGGACATGGTGGGCCTGCTCCGCCTGGAAGCGTCCCGGGCCGGAGCCTATGTGGTGGGGGAGGACCTGGGGACGGTCGAGGACCATGTGCGCCACGCCATGGCGCAGAGCGGTGTGCTTTCCTACAAGCTCTTCTGGTTCGAGCCGCAGCGACCGAGCGAGTGGCCCGTCCAGGCATTGGCCGCGGTGACTACTCACGACCTGCCCACGGTGGCGGGCGTGTGGACGGGCGCCGACGCCGAGGCACAACGCCGGGCGGGGATACCGCTCAACGAGGAGGGAGCCGCCTCCTTGCGCCGGCGGCTGGCCGAGTGGACGGGCTCGGACGATGGGCGACCTCTCCCCGAGGTGATCGAGGCCACTTATGCGGTACTGGGGGAGGCCCCCTGTGCCCTGGTGGTTGCCTCCCTGGACGACGCCCAAGCCGTAGAGGAGCGGCCCAATATGCCCGGTACGATAGACCAGTGGCCCAACTGGTGCCTGGCCCTGCCGGCGTCGTTGGAGGAGATGGAGCAACACCCGCTCCCCGCCGCCATCGCCGTGCGCCTGGGCGGCCGTTGAGCTCGCCCCCGGGCCGCACTGGACGCCGCCCGTGAGCGTCGCCGGCCTGCCTGTGCCGCCGCCGGTGGCACCGATGCTGGCCCGGTTGGAACGCAGCCTCCCCGAAGGTGACTATTTCTACGAGCCGAAATGGGACGGGTTCCGGGGCATTGTTTTCCGCCACGGCAGTGAGCTGGAGATCGGCAGCCGCAATGAACTGCCGCTTACCCGTTATTTTCCCGAACTGGCGGCCGACCTCATGGCGGTCTTGCCCGACGCCGTCGTGGTGGACGGCGAGGTCGTCGTCGCCGGCCCTGGCGGCCTCGATTTCGACGCCCTGAGCCAGCGGGTGCACCCGGCGCTCAGCCGCGTAAAGATGTTGGCCGAAAAGACGCCCGCTTCTTTCGTCGCCTTCGACCTGCTGGCGATAGGAGAGCGCGACGTGCGGGCCGAGCCCTTTCATGAGCGCCGGCGCCTGCTGGAGGAGATCCTGGGCCCGGCCCCCCCGACGGGGCCGGCCGGGGCGCCCGCCCGGGTCCACCTGACACCGGCAACGGGACAGCGTTCGGTGGCCGAGGACTGGTTCGAGCGTTTCGAAGGTGCGGGGCTGGACGGAGTGGTGGCCAAACCCCGCGACCTCGCCTACGTTCCGGGCAAGCGCGTGATGGTCAAGGTGAAACACGAACGTACGGCCGAGTTCGTCGTCGGCGGTTTCCGCTGGTACCGGCCGTCGTCCAGTGGCGGCGGGGGTGGCGCCGGCGTCGGGCGCGAGGTCGGTTCGCTCATGCTCGGCCTGTACGACGAGGTGGGCCGGCTCTGCCACGTCGGCGTGATCGGCGCGTTCCCGGCCGAGCAGCGTCGCCAGTTGGCCGAGTTCCTCGCCCCGCACCGGACCGGGGAGGGCGGGCCCGGCGCCGGCGAACATCCCTGGGCGGACTGGGCTGTGGCCCCGGCCGCGGCCGGTCCCCGGGTGCCGGGCGCCCGGAGCCGCTGGAACGCCACCAAGGACCTGTCTTTTGAACCGGTGCGGCCCGAGCTCGTTGTCGAAGCCGCCTACGAGCACCTACAGGGCAACCGGCTCCGGCACACGGCGCAGTTCCGCCGCTGGCGGCCGGACCGCGACCCCGGGAGTTGTACATATGACCAGCTCGACGCGGCGGTGCCCATGCTGCTGGCCGAGGTTTTCGGGGCCGGCGTGGTCAGGCCTGCCGGCGCCGCCACCGGCTCGGGCGGTCCCGAGACGCCGGCGCGCCCGCAACCGGGGCCCCGTCCCAGGTAGGGTTTGGCAGCGTGAAGGCGAGAGGCGCTCAGCTCACCGAAGGCCTTAACCGGGGCGCGAAGCCTTCGGCCAGGTCGCCTCAGAGCGCCCTGCTCGTTCCCGTCCCCGAGGCCGAAGCTCTGGTCGGGGCCTGGCGGGCCGCCCACGACCCGACCGCTCGGGCCGGCGTGCCTGCCCACATAACCCTGGTGGTGCCGTGGGTCCCTCCCGAGCAGATCAAGCATGATCATTTCGAGGAACTGGAAGAGCTGTTGGGCCGCCTGTCGCCCTTTGACTACTCCCTCGCCGCCGTGCGCTGGTTCGGGCGGCGGGTGCTGTGGCTCGCCCCGTCCCCGGCCGCGCCCTTCAAGCACTTGACGACGCTGCTGGCCGAGCACTTCGAGACCCCCCCTTGGCAGGGGGAGTTCCCAGAGGTCGTCCCGCACTTGACAGTGGGCCTGGCCGGCGAGGCCGGGGACAGCTCGCTGTCGGAGGCGGCCAAAGACCTGGCGGCGAAGCTCCCCCTCAGGTGCCGGGCCAGCCAAGTGGACGTCATGGTCGGCGACGGCGCCGATTGGACCGTCGTCTACCAGGTCTTGTTCCGGGGCTGACGGCCTCAGGCTCTCGGGCTCCCGAACGGCTCGTCGGCCTCTTCGTAGCACGCCTCGTGATAGTGCTCCACCCTGGCCCATCGCCCGTCGATATAGACGTTGGCGATGACCTGGCGGCCTCTAGTGCGGGCCACGAACTTGACGGGTAACTGGCAGTGTTCACAAAGGGCGTCGTTGCCCGCCTCTATGAAACGGACGA
>CAYZVQ010000350.1:0-5280 GCA_964481925.1 uncultured Acidimicrobiaceae bacterium | reverse complement strand
CCACAATTGAACCTGTTCTTGAGCGCGTACCAACGGGGTTGACGCAAGAGTTGGAGTTGGAGGTGTTAGTCCTGGACGACTGCTCAGCCGACGCTACATTTGCGCGGAGCGCGCGTAATGCGAATTGCGGTCGAGCGGTGCCTACCACGGTGCTGCGCAACCCTACCAACCGGGGCTACGGAGGTAACCAAAAGGTCGGCATGGAGTACGCCGTCCAGGGCGGCTTCGACTTCATCGTGTTGCTCCACGGCGACGGGCAGTACGCGCCTGAGCGCCTACCCGAAATCCTGGCCCCGTTGCTTTCGGATAAGGCGGATGCGGTGATCGGCTCGCGCATGCTTACAAAAGGAGGGGCGCGCTCAGGAGGCATGCCCTTTTATAAGTTGCTCGGGAACCGCATCCTGACCCGCTACCAGAACCTCCTGCTTTCAACGCACCTGAGCGAGTTTCACTCAGGCTACCGCGCCTACTCAGTAAGGGCTCTCGCTTGTTTGCCATATAAGCTCAACACAGACGATTTCGACTTCGATACCGAGATCCTGATCCAGTTCTTCCTGAGCGGGAGGCGGGTGACGGAAGTGGCGATCCCGACCTACTACGGTGACGAGATCTGCTATGTCAACGGTCTTAAGTACGCTAAGGATGTCGTGGTCACGACGACAAAGTCGTTCTTGCAGCGCTTCGGGTTGTTCTACGACCCGAAGTTCGACGTGGAGCGCCGCGGAGGGTCTTCCATCTATGAACCCAAGCTCAACTTCGAAAGCCCCTCTACGGTGGTGCTCGGCGGGCTGAGGCCGGGCGAACGCATCGCCGACCTGGGCTGCGGGACGGGGGGGCTCGACGAGCTCCTGAGAGACCGGGGGTGCTACGTCGTGGGCGTGGACCAATGGGACCAGGACCCCTCCCGCTTCGACCTTTTTGTGAGAGCCAACCTTGACAGAGATCCCATGCCGATTGTGCCGGGAGAGTTCGATACGCTCCTGCTGCTCGACGTCATAGAGCACCTTTCCGCCCCGGAAAAGTTCATGGCCAGCCTGCGGGAGGCAATCTGGTCCGACGACGGGTGCGGCCCGAGGGTCATTGCATCGACCGGCAACATCGCGTTCCTTCCGCTACGCGCTGCGCTGGCATTCGGACAGTTCAACTACGGCCAAAGGGGTATCTTGGACATGACGCATTGTCGCCTGTTTACCCTGAGGTCGTTTACCCGGCTGCTCCGCCAGTCCGGTTTTGCCGTCAGCGGCGTGGTGGGCGTGCCTCCGCCCTTGCCTATGGTCCTGGGGGCGGGGGTGCTCTCGCGGGCGGGCTTTCGCCTCCTTTCTGCCCTTGCACATCGCATGCCCTCTCTGTTCGCCTACCAGTTCGTCGTTACGGCGCGTGCTCAGCCGTCATTGCGCTCGCTGCTCGCCGACGCGCAAACGGAGGCACTCAGGATGCACGGGGCGATGTCACACGCCGCGTCCAGCGCTTAGGTGAGGCGGCCGTCCCGGTCACGTTTGTTATCCCGTCAGGCTGGCAAAGTACCGAAGCCTGTCTGCGCTGGCGGCTAGAGCGGGCCGGCGTTGCCAACCGCCAGGCAGAGGATTTCGTCATGAGTAAGGAGGGGGAATGTCCTCCCTCAACGTCGAAAGCGTCAGCGCCTCGGCGCCAGCGGCCAAAATCAGTCCCGCCGCCAGTTCCCATTCGTTGAACCGAGAGATCTTGTTGAAGAGGTTTAGCGTCACTAATGTAACGCTACAACCCATTAGGAAGCTTGCGTCCTTTCGGATCCTGACCATTGAAATAGTCAATGCCAGCAGCATCCCCAAGACGAGAGCCACATAGCCCAGCCCCCCAGTGAGGTCTGCCAGCAAGTGAAAGAGAGACAAAGACTGGTAGGCAAAAACGTAGTGAAGACTGTAAAGGATGGCTGCATGGAAGAAAAGATGGGGTGTCGCGATCACCCAAGGAAGAGTGAACGTGGCCGAAAGAGCCAAGCTAAGTGCGGTTCGTCTGATGCCAAAACCTTTCGACGCCGCGACGAGAGGAACGAAGATCAGGGAGTACTGCTGGAACGTCAAGAGGGCTGCTAAAAGTAGAGTAGCGTAACCCGTCTTGTGGCGGCGTAAAGACCAGGCTAAAAGCAGAAGCGTGAGCAGCGTTATAGGCTCAATCCATGACTGCTCAATTGAGAATGTGAAGTAGGGGTAGAGCAGAAATAGAGTCCCAAAGACAGCTGCCAACGGGTGGCGGGAAATGCGTGCTATTAGGACAGCTGAGGTTAGGGTGGAAAGTAATATGCCGTAACGGACGTCCCGAAACAGAGCATAGAACGGTGCGAGAACGACAGCGGGTCCCGGGAAGTACCCGTAGGCGGTCGCTTGGCCGGGAAGGTGTGGTCTCCAATGCTGCGTGTAGAGATTGTGGCCAGCAAGCAATCCGCGGGCAGCCGCCTGAAGCATCTCCCAAGTGTCGATGAGCGGAGCGGGGCTGGAAATGATCATGGCGACGGCAGCGCCGCCAATTAGCACTATGCTTATGAGCAGCGCTTGATTGACAAGGCCAAGGGTTGCGGCGAGGAGTGCAGCGGCAGCAGCCGCGATAACCAAAGCAATGCTGATCGCCAGGGGTACGCCCGTACCGTACAGGCCACCTCGGAAACGTATTGCCGCCAGGAGACAATCGAGAAATGCGATCGCGACAACGAGTCGAGCTCGGGAAGGGGGCAGAACGATCGTTGCGAAGGAGTGCGAGCTCGCTGCCCATGCGATGGCAGCGGCCATCAAAACGAGGAGCAAGGAGGGAAGAGAGTACTGGCCATGGGTCAGGGCGTCTGCCGTGCCGATGAGGAGGCAGGCGAGTATGCAAAGGGCACTGGTTAGAGGGAGGGGCAGCTCTTCCTGAGGCGGCGACGGCAGTGGACCACCGTGAGGAACGTAGCCGCTGGGGCGAGTGAGCCCGGGGTTCGTGGCACGTGTTCCACTGTTGTCGCTGCTAGAGGAACGTCTCACCTTCCAATGATAAACCGGCTCGGTAGGCTCACGCTTTGGAAAGGCCAGCCGAGGCCACTCGCAGGAGCCTCTCCTGTATTCGCTGTCGAGCTGTCAGCGGTGTGCCGCCCTAGCCCTGACCGTAGGAGGTGGACTGGTACGGTCAAGGGTGACCACGACATCCAGTCGTCGGTTCCCTAGGCGGTGGGTTCTGTGGGCGTGACGTGATTTGGCGGGCCGGCGCGATCGTTGCGTTTAGGTCGGACAAAGATGTTGAGATGCCGCTTGCGGAGAGGATGACAGAACCCATCGCCGTGCCCCTCGGCGCTTTAAGGCCGACGCAAACACCACTATCAGGGCGGTCATGTGGGCCGTAAGCACGCGGCGAAGCTAATGGTGGTGGTCAGCCTGTGAGCCGTGCCGACAGCGCAGCCCACCTTGTGGGACGAGGGCGCGAGATGGGGTAGGCGGTTTGCACGCAGGTGGAGTCGTGGATGGCTCACATCGTAAGCGTCGTCCTGATGGACACGCGCCACGAGGTGTCCCCTGGTGAGGTTCCTTTCCGACCGGGTAGGACCGAGCTCTCGGCGCGCGGTATCAGCTCGATCATTCGTTGTGTTGCGGGCTAGTTGGCCACGGACTCATTAGGTTGCGGTGGTCTTCTTGCTCCAGGGGAGCCCGCTGGGGTTGGCGCGCCAGGCCCACAGCGCAGCTGCGGCCGAGATCGGGACGGCGGCCAGGTACCCGAGGAAGCCCGTCAGCGCCAGGTCGAAACTGTCACCGAGATAGGTGATTTCGATGATGGCGTTGATCACGGCGGCCACGGTGATAAGGGCGGCGGCGAGGAGAAGGAGCTGGTTGACGAAACCCACCACAGCGGGGCGCTTGTCCTCGGTTGTGTTCCCGAGCACTAGCAGGGCCACGGCCAAAAGGACAGCTACGGCCCAGGCGGCATTAGCTGGGCCGAGGAGATGGATCACCCGCTCTCGGAAGTCGTAGCCCGCGTCGTGCTGGAACGCGGAGATGATCGACGACAACCAGAAAAGTACTAGTCCGGCCAGGATGGCAGCTGCGCCGAGCACCCAGGGGGTCTTGGACAAAGCCTCGGGGTCGATCGGAGGAAGCTTCACGTTGAGGGAATAGCCCGCCGTGGCCGGCCCCGCTCCGGGCGGGGGCGGAGCGCTTGGGGGCGGGAAGCTCGGCGGTGCGTAGGAGGGTGGGGTACCACCCAGGTTCAAGTCGGGGTCGGCGTTCTGCCCGTCAGGTGCTACGGGGCTACCGCTGTCGTCCATGGCGCCTCCTGTTGAGAGTGGTACGGCGCACCATACCGCGATTCGACTTAACTAGGAAGGATTGGTGAGCCAGACCTCCGGCGAGGGACTTCTTTCTGTGCCAGAGAGCTATCGGCCTCAAGTGCCTCTTTCTTTAGGGCTCGTGTGTAACGACCAGCATGCGGCGGGTCGTGGCACTACGACGGCTCCTTCTGGCTTGGCGTAGGAGGCGATGACCGCCTCCAGCATCTACGCCGTCCTGGCAGCGGCGCTTGGCTGGTGGATGTGGCTCGGCCGAGGGACCCCCTTCTGCGACGATGAGTGGTGTACGCCATTACTGGCCGTACCGGCTCGTCGGCATGGCGCCTTCAGGACGAGGGATTGCGGTTAGAAAGCCTCGTCAACTATGTCTCAAATCTCAAGGACTCAGAGTCGGGTAGCGGACTCGTCGCCGGCCAACAATCCTAAAACTAACGCGCCGGGACGTGGTTCCGCGTGGGGGTGTAGAACTCGAAAAGGGAATTGAGTCACGGCCCATAGGAAATGGGAGCGCCGGCCGTGACGGTGGCGCTTGGCCCGGCTCCGGCCTCACCCTCGGCGAGCGCCAGCAACGGGAAGTGGCAGGCAGCCATATGGCCGGGGCCGAAGAGGCGCAGGGGCGGCTCTTCCTGGGCGCAGACAAGCTGGGCGGCCGGGCAGCGGGTGCGGAACCGGCAGCCCGAGGGCGGGTTGAGCGGGCTCGGTAGCTCGCCCCGCACGTTGGCGGCGATGAGCTGGGCCTTGTCCCGGGTGGGGTCAGGCTCAGGCACGGCGGCGATGAGGGCGGCGGTGTAGTGGTGGGCCGGGCGGCGGTAGATGTCGTCGCCCGAGCCGAGCTCGACCAGCTTGCCCAGGTACATGACCCCGATGGTGTCGGCCATGTACTTGACGACGGCCAGGTCGTGGGAGATGACGACGTAGGTGAGGCCGTGGTCGCGCTGGGTCCGTTTCATGAGGTTGAGGACCTGGCTGCGGATGGAGACGTCCAGGGCGCTGACGGG
>CAYZVQ010000349.1:0-5296 GCA_964481925.1 uncultured Acidimicrobiaceae bacterium | reverse complement strand
ATCGCCACCAAAGCATTCCTTCGGCTTCAAATCAAATGCAGAGAAGGGTCAGGTCCCGCAGCCGGGCGATCACCGGCGGGGGTACGAACGAGCCGCGCAACAGCCCACACTCGCCCAGCTGAGCCAACCAGGCCGAGTCGGACACATCGGTCTTACGCCCAGGCAGGTTCTTTACGTGCCGGGCATTGACCAACTTCAGCTCCCAGCCCGGCCCACCTTCCAGGACATGCCACACGGGGCGCCAATAAACCCCAGTGGCTTCCATCACCACCTGGGTCACCCCTTCTGCGGCCAGCCAGTCCCTCAACTGGACCAGCTCGGCGGTGAACGTCGAGAACTCTCGGACCACCTGCCGGCGTTTGCCGGCCTCTCCCGGTGCGCGCACGCATGCCATCACCGTCTCTTTGTGAACGTCCAGCCCGGCGATACGGGCCACCACCACTTCCATCGGCCATCACCCTCTCTGTTGTCGATAGCGGTGTGCCGCCCAGGGAGGCTTCGTGGCGATCAGAAAGATTCTGACACTCGTGCTCAAGGCAACAATCCAGGGTGCCTGCAAGCCTCCGACGCCAGTCTGACCTTCGGGCTCATCAACAGCACCAAGAGGGGGCGGCGTTCGCCAGGGCGACACCCCAATATTTCATACTCCACGGGTGCGCTCCGCCAGGGCGCATCATGGTCTGACCTGCTTGACAGAAGCGTAGCCCAGGCGGTTTGCTGTGCCCTACCCGGGCGCCAATCAGGAAGCGGCGACGCCTCTGCGGGCCGTGGCACACCAAGCCACTTGGATCGTCAGACCTAACTCGGTTAGTGTGGCAAACCGAACTCGGGTGCTGGAGGCCTGACCGACGTGGTCGAGGCCTAACTCGAGCCATCGAAGCCTCACCCTTCTGGTCGAGACCTGGCCCCTCTGGTCGAGGCCTGACCTCGGTGGTCTACGAAGGAGACTGCAAAGTGAAGGCATCCAAGGCCCTGACAACCGTGCTCCTCCTACTAGTCGGGCTTCTTATGGCCCCGGGGGTGGCCAGCGCCGCCAAGCGGTCTCATAGACCGACCACGACCACCACGACTACCCTCCCGACCACGACGACTACCCAACGGACCACGACGACTACCCAACGGACCACGACCACGACCGGACCGACCACGACCACTGTTGCGCCGGGTACCACCGGGCAGTCGTGGCTGGTCCCGGCATACCAATACCCGACGGACGGCACGATGTGGGCGACATTGGCCGACACGGCACCGACGACAAGGCCCGCCTACGTGATCGTCAACATCGACTCAGGACCGGGGACGACGCTCGACTCGAACTATGTTGCTGCGATCACCAATGCCGAGGCGGCGGGCTGGACGATGTTGGGCTACGTCGACACAGCCGAGGCATCAGCCTCGGTCCCCTCGGTCGAGTCACAGGTAGAGACATGGCGATCGCTCTACGGGGTCCAGGACATCTTCTTCGACGACGTGACCGGGGCCGCCGCGAACCTCAGCTACTACGAATCCTTGACCGGTTACGTCCACTCGCTCGGCGGCAGCGACGTCCTCAACCCCGGCGCCCCGCCCGCCTCCGGCTACCTCTCGACGAACGTGTGCAACGGGATCGTGGTCATGGAAGACACGCTGGCCGCGTTCGAGTCCAACCCGCCGCCGAACTACTCTGGCTCCTCCGTCCAGATCGCCTACATCATCACCTCGGGGCCGAGCCAGGCGGACCTGCTATCGACGCTCCAAGCCATCAAGTCGCGCGGCGGCAACTTGGTCTACGTTTCAGACCAGGGAAATTCCTACAGCGACCTCCCCAGCTATTTCGCGGCCGAGGACTCCTACCTATAGCTAGGACCAGGTGGAGCCTGGCCTTTAGGACCACGGCGGCACCTGGCCCGCGGGCGCAGGCGCCATCGGTTGACCTCCGCTCGAGTCGTGCGGCAAAGGTCCCAAGCTGTCCGAGACCGGCGAGTTCAGCCGGTTGTTACCTTCTGCCTCCGTACGCGGTCAGAATGTTCTAAGACCGAAGGAGGGCCGCGCCGTGCCGGCGTTCGTTTTTCCAGGACAAGGGTCGCAGAGGCCCGGCATGGGCCGGCCCTGGCGCGACCATCCGTCCTGGGACGTTGTCCAGGACGCCTCCGACGTGGCCGGCCGGGACCTGGAGCGCCTTTTGACCGAAGCAGGCGCCGATGAGCTGACCGAGACCCGAAACGCTCAACTGGCCACCTTCGTCATGGGCCTGGTGGTCCTGGACGCGGTCGAACGGCTGGGCATCGAGCCCACGGCCTGCGCCGGCCACAGCCTGGGCGAGTACACGGCCCTGGTGGCCGCAGGCGGAGTGGGTTTCGAGGACGCCGTCCGTCTCGTGGCGGAGCGGGGCGAGGCTATGCAGGAGGCGGCCGACGACAACCCGGGGATCATGCTGGCGGTGACGGGGATCGACGACGAACGGGCCCGGATCGCCTGCCGCCGGGCCGACGGCGATGTGTGGCTGGCCAACTCCAACGCCCCCGGCGAATGCGTCATCGCCGGGCGCCCGCCCGACGTCCAACGGGCGGCCGAAGTGGCGGCCGAGCTCGGCGCCGTCCGGACCACGCCGGTGAAGGTCGGCGGCGCCTTCCACACCCCGCTGATGGTCCCGGCCCAGCCCCGGTTGCGCAAAGCGCTCGAGATCACGACCTTCTACCCGCTGGCCGTGCCCGTGGTAGCCAACGTCGACTCGCTGCCCCACGACGCCGGGGAGGAATGGCCGTCGCTGCTCTCCGCCCAGTTGCGCAGCCCCGTGCGCTGGCGCCAGAGCGTCATGTCCCTGGCCGCGATCATGCGCACCGGTGAATGGGACGGCGATGCCCTGTTCTGCGAGCTTGGACCGGGAGGGCCCTTGTCAGCCATGGTCCGGGCCACTGCGCCGGAGGCCATGACCGTGGCCATCGCCGTACCGGACGACCTCGACACCCTGGTGGCCACCTTGACCGGCGAGACGGCCGTCCTCGGGGCGGCCGAGGGCCATCAGGGTGAGCGTCTTTATGTCTCCGAGCGGCTGATCATCAGCCCGTGTGCCGGGATCTTCGACCTCCCTGCCGGTACGACGGGCCCGGCGGGGCCGACGGTCGAGATCGGTGACCTGCTCGGCCTGGTCTCCGGCACCGAGGTCCGCAGTCCCTTCGCCGGCGAGCTCATGGGCGTCATCGCCCACCCGGGCGAAAGAGTCCAACCGGGCCAACCCATAGCGTGGCTGCGTGCCCGCTGACAAGGAGCGCACCAATGCAACCTGAACACGGCTGTGCCATCACCGGTTGGGCCAGCGCGCTCCCGAGCACGGTTGTCACCAACCAGGACATCATGACCCTGTTCGACACCAGCGACGAGTGGATAGTCGAACGCACCGGCATCCGCCAGCGGCGGGCGGCCGACGGCCCGTTCGTGCACCCCAAACCCTCCGTATCGCCGCCCGAAGGCATGGGGACGACAGCCCAAATGGCGGCCGAAGCCGGTCGATCTGCCCTGCGCATGGCCGGTGTCACCGGCGCCGACATCGACCTGCTGGTCCTGTGCACGACCACCCCGGACCAGCTCGTACCCGCCACTTCCTCGCCCCTGGCCCATGCCCTGGCCATAAAAGGCGGCGGCATGGACCTAAACGCGGCCTGCGCCGGCTTTACCTACGGGTTGGTCACAGCCGCCGGCTTCATCGCCAGCGGCGCCCAACGAGTCCTTCTCATCGGGGCCGAGACCCTGACGCGCCTCACCAACTGGACGGACCGTTCCAACGCCTTCCTGTTCGGGGACGGCGCCGGCGCTGTGGTCGTGGAGGCGGTCCCCGGCGAACCGGCCCTGCTGGGCTGGGACATCGGTGTGGACGGCTCCCTGCAACCCCTTTTCTTCTCCGACCACGGCGGGTCGGGAATGACGATGAGAGGCCAGGAGGTGTTCCGCAAGGCGGTGCGGGTCACGGTCGAGTCGGCCACCAAGAGCCTCGAACGGGCCAAGGTGAGCGCGTCGGAGATCGCCCTGTTCGTCCCCCACCAGGCCAATGTCCGCATCATGGACGCCGTCGCCGAACGCCTGGGTATCCCGACGGACCGCGTGGCCTCGGTCATCGAGCACACGGGCAACACCTCCTCGGCCTCCATCCCGATCGCTCTGACAGATGCCGCCAACTCCGGTCGCCTCGCCGACGGCGACCTCGTCCTGCTCGCGGGTTTCGGTGCCGGCATGACGTGGGCCTCAGCCGTATGGCGCTGGGGAGGCGGGCCGGTCAGGTAGGCGCGAGCAATGAGCCGAGGGGGTGCCCCGCCGCCCCAACTAGATTATGACCATCCCGGATCGCGAGCACATGGAGGAACGATGGCAGCACAGATGGGCCCCGAAGAGTCTTTCGACGTCTTCAAGCAATGCGCCGTAGAGGTGCTGCAGGTAGAGCCGTCCAAGATCGTGCCCGAGGCGCGTTTCGCCGACGACCTGGACGCCGACAGCCTCGACCTGGTCGAGCTGGTCATGGCCCTCGAGGAACGGTTCGGGATCGATGTCCCCGAGTCCGAACTGGAAGGCGTCCAGACGATCGGCCAGGCCTACGAGCTGGTGGCCTCGAAGATCTGATGCTGGCTGTCGCGGGCGCCCCCGATGGCACCGGAGCCGTCCGGGGCCGGCGTGTCGTCGTCACGGGCCTGGGGGTCGTCTCTTCCTGCGGGATAGGGCCCGAAGCGTTCTGGCAGGGCCTGCTCGGCCCCGCCCCTGTCGGACGCATCCGGCCCGTCGAGGGCCTGGACGTGGCCGCCCTGTTCGGGCCCCGCGAGCTGCGCCGGGCGGACCGCTTCGTCCAGCTGGCTGCCTCCGCCGCCGACCAAGCCGTCAACGACGCCGGCGGCATCGAGGAGTTCCGGGGAGACCCCGATCGAGCGGGCACGCTCATCGGGACGGGCGTGGGCGGCCTCGACACGATCTGCGAGCAGCACCAGGTGCTGTTGGAAAAAGGGGCCAACCGGGTCAGCCCCTTCCTCGTCCCCATGATCATGTGCAACCGGGCGTCGGCGGACATCTCCATGCGCTACGGGCTCCGGGGCCCGTGCGAGACCACCGTGACGGCCTGCGCGGCCGGCACCCAGAGCATCGCCAACGCCGGCCGCCTCATCGCCACCGGCCGCTGCGACGTGATGGTGGCGGGCGGTAGCGAGGCACCCCTGTCGCCGCTGGGCGTCGCCGGGTTCTCGAACATGACCGCCCTGTCCACCTCGGGAGTGTCCATGCCTTTCGACTCCGACCGGGACGGCTTCGTCATCGGAGAGGGAGCCGGCGTGGTCGTGCT
>CAYZVQ010000348.1:0-5384 GCA_964481925.1 uncultured Acidimicrobiaceae bacterium | reverse complement strand
CGCCTCATTCAATTAGTGCCTCCCTGAGCCCGTAACTGCCCTTTCGTGCCAAATGATGGCGAGGAATATCGAGCATTTCGTACCGTTCGGAAAGGCCCGGTCCAAGGCTGTGCCAACGGCGCGACGACTGCGCCGGTCGGCTCGGGAGTGGCGTGCAGGGGTTCTCTCCGCTTGGCCCCGGTGGCCGGGACGGGGCTTTGCCTGGACCGGGTTGCGGTCGAGGACCTCGGGTTCTGGGCACCATCGGCACTGACTCCAACAGCATGGTCCCACGGGCCTGTTGTCCGGGGCCGGTTATCACCCGGGCGCGCCTACCGCGAACGGAGCACTGGCGACACGGCCACCCTTTCCGGCCCATTCCTAGCTCACGGGGCGGCCACAGCTTTCCCGAGCGAGGTGGCGGTGACCCGGGCGTCGGCGCGGGTCTTGGCCCCCAGCTTGCGGAGGACGGCTTCGACGTGGTGGTCGACGGTCCGCACGGAGACCACGAGGCGGTCGGCAATCTGGCCGTTCTGCAAGCCCTCGTTCACCAACGCCAGCACCTCCAGCTCACGGGCAGTGAGCCCGTACTGGTTCTGGAGGGTAGTAGGACGGGGGCCGCGCGGCAGCGACATCACTCCGCGTTCGCGCAGTCGTCGGGCCAGCATCGCCGCCGCCGGGCGGGCCCCGAGCACCAGCAGCTCCTCCAACGCCAGCCGCAGCCGCGTCTCGTCGTCGGCGTCGGCCAGGGAAAGGGCGGCCTCGTAGGGGCACCCGGCCCCCACCCACAATGCCCGGGCGCCGGCACAGGATCCGACGAGCTCTAGGCCATGCGGCGAACCTGCTACGACCGGCTCTTGCGGCCCAAGGCCAGCACGGTGCCGCCAGACGGCCAGCTCGTCGGCTAGGGCCGACCCGCATCTCAAGGCGAGCGCTAACGCCAGCTCCGTAGCCGAAGCGACGCCGTCAGTGTCGCTGCTAAGCCAAGCAGCTTCTGCGCGGGCTGCCGCCACGCGGCCGAACCGACCGATCTCACCGGTTGGTCGGGCCAAGTCCCACGCCTCGTCGAGGAGAGGTCGATGACCGGGGTCCCCCCGCCTGGCCCGGACGAGCCCGAGGACCGTCAGCGCGGTGATGCGCGGCATAATCGACGTCCGGGGGATGCGTAAGACCGCGTCAGCCGTTTCTGCCGCCTGCGCCCAGCGACCCTGTGCGAGGTAAAGGCGCGCGCGGTGCGACAGCAGGTAGAGGCGGAACAGTTCGAGCCCGTGGTCGCTGCAGTACTCGAGACCTCGGGCCAGTTGGTCTGCGGCCATGTCGTAGCGCCGCGCGTCCAGAGCATTATCCGCCAGCCATCCGTACGTGCTCCCTGTCTCTTCAACCAAGCCAGCGCGCTGCGCGTCGTCGAAGACCTGCCCCATCGCCTCCAACCCGCCGTCTGGGAG
The DNA here is from genome assembly GCA_964481925.1 of uncultured Acidimicrobiaceae bacterium. Lineage (GTDB taxonomy): Bacteria > Actinomycetota > Acidimicrobiia > Acidimicrobiales > Palsa-688 > Fen-671. The sequence continues at coordinate 3,960 of CAYZVQ010000348.1, read as the reverse complement.
CGCCCGCGCGAGGATACCTTTGGCCTCGAGCGCCGTCCCGGTGTCCCCGAGGTCCAAAGCGAGCTGCAGGGCCCGTTCCCCCCATCCGGCACCGGCCGCCCACCCATCGGTTTGGCCGATGCTCCTCGCCAAGTTCGCGTACGCCTTTGCCAGCTCGCGACTGGCCGGGAGCGGCTCGAGCACGGCAACAGCCTCACGAGCGGCCCGCCCCGACTCCCCGGCCCGTCCCGGGCACCAGAGGATGTACGAAAGTCGGGTCAACGTGCGTCCTTCCCCGAGCCTGTCGCCGAGGGCACGACGGCACTCGAGCGCCTCCTCGAGGGCGGCTATCGCCTCGTCGCTCTGGTCGGTCAGGTAGCACTCGTGCGAGCGTCGCTCCAGCACGTCGGCGCGCTGCTCGAGGGGTGGCCCGGCCCCGGACCTGAGGACGCGCCCGTACTGAGCGGCGGCCTCCCGGTGGGCGCCCATCGAGCTTGCTCGCTCCGCCGCGGGGACGGCGAAGCGGACGACAGCGACGGCGTCCCCGGCCGCCTCGGCGTGGTGGGCGAGGCGAGCGAAGTCCAAAGGGTGGCCCGGCCGGCCAGAGATGGCGGCAAGAGCCCGACGGTGCAAACGAGCTTTACTGGCGGGGCCAACCGAGCTCTCCAGGCTGAGACGGGCGAGCTCGTGACGGAAAACCACCCCGTCGCCCTCCGGCACGAGCATGCCGGCGCCGACGCACTCGTCCACGGACTCGACGGCCGCGCCCGCCAGGGCTTCCAGCAGCCACAGCTCGGCTCGTTGGGGCACCACCGCCGCCGCCTCGAGGAGCTGTCGAGCAGTAGGGCTCAGCCCCATGGCGCGGGCCAGCACGGCGTCCTTCACCGTCGGCGGGATCTCCTCGCTCCCCCCGGCCAGGACTTCAACCACGAAGAACGGGTTGCCCCCGGTCTTGTCGTACAGGGCTTGGCCGTCCACACCGTGCGGCGCCGCCAGCTGGCCCACCGCGTCGGGTGAAAGAGGTGCCAATTTCAGCCTTCGGACGCCCGCTGTTGCCAGCTCACCCAGGACTCTCCGAAGTGGGTGGGCGTTCTCAAGCGCATCGTCGCGGCAGGTCCCGACCACCAAGGCCGGCGTCGCCTCGGCCCGGCGCACGAGCAGGGTGAAGACGTCGAGGGTCGCCTCGTCGGCAAAGTGGAGGTCCTCCAGGACCAACAACGTCGGCGGTGGCGAACGAAGCTCTCGGGCCAAGGCCAGCGCCACTTGGTGTGGGTTTGCGCCCTGTGCCAAGGCGGTCCCGAGCTCGCCCCCGGTTCCCTCGGCGATGGCGAACAGCGGCCCGTAAGGACGCGGCGTGAAGAGAGGGTCGCAGGTACCCCACAGCACCGCCTGCGCCTGGGCTACTCGGTCACGAAACGAACGCAGGAGGGCGGTCTTGCCCACTCCTGCTTCACCGCAGATCACGACCACGGCGCCCCGCCCACCGCGTCCCACCGAGGCCAGCGCCTCTTTGAGCACGGCCAACTGGCCCGCTCGCTCGAGCAACTCGTCCGACCGGCCTGGTACGGCGGCAACGACAGCAGCTTGGGACATGCCCAATGCTGCACCCTGCTGGCCGCCGTTTCAACGGTGGCCAGATCTCCCCTACCGGCCAGGAATTGCCCCACCATGGGGAAATAGCTGCTCAATGGCTCAAAATGGCTCCGGAGAGCTCGGTTCGCCCCAACAACTGGTCCCAAAATGGGCAACCCAAGAGCCCAATCTGGGTAGTGCCCGCCCATGCCGGTCGACTACGCCGCCTTTAGCATGGCGGTCAAAACGGACCGCCGCTAGGAGGGCCAAATGCCGAGGTACCTCGTTGAGCGCAGCTTCGCCGAGGGGCTGCACATCCCCATGGACGCCACCGGGACCAAGACTTGCGCCGAAGTTGTCGGCACCAACCTCGATTACGGTGTCACCTGGGTCCACTCATACGTGACGCTCGAAAAGACAAAGACCTACTGCATCTACGACGCGCCCAGCCCCGAAGCCGTCCGCCAGAGCGCCACGGCGAACAACCTCCCGGTCGACCGGATCACCGAGGTCAGGGTCCTGGACCCGTACTTCTACTCCTAGCGCGGGGGAGCGTGCCCTGACGCCGCCGGCCCCACTGGCACCGCGTTGCGACGCAGCTACCAGGGAGCAGCGAACACTCCCACCCACGGGCCGCCCCCCGAGGCCTCGGACCTTTCGCGGCACCAGCAAGAGGTAACAGTTTGAGTGGGACTACCGAGGTTACTGTCTCGGCGTCTGGCTTAGGGCCCACGGCCCCAGTCGCTGGAAGAGGAGGGCTGAAGAACGTTATGCCGAGTTGTGCCGCAGGTGTTTCAAGCTTGCCCGCGCTACTTCGGCACTTACCAGGCGCCTCATAATGTTCACAGGGGAGCGGCCGCCGAAGGGAAGGAGCAGCGCCCTAATCGGCACTGCCCTCGCTCGGGTGAGGTGCCTTAGCGCCACCACGGCGAGTGGCCGTTTGGGCGGACACACAGGCTGGCCGCCGCGGGCCATATCCTGATGGCCACCGACAGACGTCGGAAGCAATGGTGACTGACCGGCCTGCCGCGGCCTGGCGCCGGCACGCCCGCCAGGACAGAGACGGCGCACCTACCCCGCCTGGGAGCCGATCCCAGGCCCAACGGGTCGGCGAGCGCCATCGTGGCGTTTAGCCGGCCACGTTCCATTTCGGCTAACCGCGGCCGACTGGAACCTCGCAGCTTGGGTGGGACGCCATGCAAGCCGGTGCCCAGGCCTCCGTTCAAGCCAACCGGTGAGGTCCAGGGCCAACGCAAACTATGGGTCGACTATGGGACGGTTTGGCCGGTTCCGCCGAGCACCAAGAGATGCCGAGAGGGTCAGCTCCCAGACGATCTGAACCTCGCCGACATATCGGACGTGATGTTCGGCGCGGTGTACCATCGCCTGCTCCTGAGGAACGGGCCACTGAACGAGGCGTACGCGTACTTCGTTGTCGATACCAAGCGCGAACTGGGATGTACATTGCGGTATCGCAACTCTGCGGCGGGGGAAGTGCCGGAAGTATGGCGGGACGGCGCGACGGGCCGGTAGGTTCCCGTCGAGCTACGTTGTCGTGTTCCCGGCTCGCAACCGCTCTGCACATAGGGGATCCATGACTCGTCCGAGGTATCTCCGCTATCTCAGGAGGCCTCCGGTCGTCGTCGCCGTGGTTACGTCCCTGGTGATGAGCGTTCTGGCAGCTTCACCAACTTCGTCCGCCGCCGGTGGGCGGCCCAAATCGGTCCGGGTGCCTTCGGTCGACGTCGTTCACGCCGCTCAGCTGGACGCGCCCGGCTCGACCACCGCCTCGGCCAGCCCGTGGGTAGTAATGCCGAGCCCGGACCCGAGCTCGGTGACCGACTACCTGAACGGGGTGTCCTGCGTCCAACAGTTCTGCATGGCCGTGGGCAACCAAGGTGCCCATGGCGGCATCGGGCCCCTCGCCGAGACCTGGGATGGAGCGACTTGGGAGGTCGTCCCCATGCTGGACCCCAATGAGCCCAGCCCGGCGAACGGCTTGCCGGCGCTCACGCTTGTCAACGGGGTCTCCTGTGCCGCCCCGAGCTTTTGTGTGGCGGTCGGCGAGTCGAACTTCACCGGTCGGTGGACGACCCTGGCCGTGCGCTGGGACGGTGCATCGTGGTCGATGGTGCCGAGCGGTGACACCCCGTCGTTCGAGCACTACCTCCTGGGCGTGGCGTGCCCCTCGACCCGCTCGTGCACGACGGTCGGCTCCTACATCAACGGCCATGCCGGGCTCAACGGGACACTGGGCGAAGACATGGGTGACGGCGGGTCATTTTCGATCGTCGCCACTCCGGACCAGGCTCTTCCGCTCGGGGGCCTGAGCACTCCGGCCAACCATTTATTCTCGGTCTCCTGTCCCGGGACGGGCCCGTTCTGCGCGTCGGTCGGCTACTCCGAAAA
>CAYZVQ010000347.1:0-5397 GCA_964481925.1 uncultured Acidimicrobiaceae bacterium | reverse complement strand
GCCGGCTCGTGCCCGACGGTGGGCATCGCCGGCCTGGCCTTGGGCGGCGGCATCGGGGTCATGGACCGCCTTCACGGCGTCACGTGCGACAACATCGTGGGGCTGACGCTGGTCACAGCAGGGGGCGACGTCGTGCAGGCTGACGCCGCCACCAACCCCGACCTCTACTGGGCGTGCCGCGGCGGGGGAGGGGGCAATTTCGGCGTGGTGACCGAGTTCCGATTCGCCACGTTCCCGATCATGGAGATTTCGTTGTTCCGCGCCACGTGGCCGTGGTCGGCCGCGGCCACGGTCGTGCCGGCGTGGATCGAATGGTCGTCGTCCGCGCCGGACGAGCTGTGGTCCAACTGCCTGCTCGAGGCCTACCCGGGGGCCGCGACCCCGTACGTCCAGGCGGGAGGGTCGTGGGCGGGGAGCGCCGCCGACGCTCAGGCCCAGCTGTCCAAGCTGGTCAACGCCGTGGGCGCGCCGTCCAGCCAGTCGGTCGGCGAGAACGGCTTCGAGGACGCCATGTACATCGAAGCGGGGTGCCAGGGCATGTCCGAGGCTGCCTGCCACCTGGTCGGCAAGTACCCCGGGGGCACGTTGCCCCGCATGGTGACCCTGGCCAAGTCCGACCTTTTCAACGCCCCGCTGAGCGCCGCCGGCGTGCGTGCCCTGCTGGCGGGCGTGGAGGAACGCCAGGGCCAGGGCGGTCCCGGTGGCGTCATCCTGGACTCCTGGGGCGGTGCCATCAGCCGGGTGACGCCGGGCGCGACCGCCTTCGTGCACCGGCGGGCGCTGGCCTCGGCGCAGTACGTCGCCGAGTTTCCCGCCGGCGTGGCGAGCGGCACCGTGAGGGCGGCCGCCCGCTGGATGAACAGCTGGTACGCCTCCCTGCGCCCATACGCGAGCGGCGAGGCCTATCAGAACTACATCGACCCCGCCCTGGCCGACTGGGCACACGCCTACTACGGGGCCAACCTTCCCCGCCTCCGCAAGGTCAAGGCCAAGTGGGACCCCGATGGCGTATGGCGCTTCGCCCAGAGCATCCCGCCCCCGTAGCCGCCGCGGCCGTCGGCCTCAGTTCTCCAGGCGCAGGGCCTGAATGAACGCCTCCTGTGGCACCTCGACCCGCCCGATATTTTTCATGCGCTTCTTGCCCTCTTTCTGCTTCTCGAGGAGCTTGCGCTTGCGGGAGATGTCGCCGCCGTAGCACTTGGCCAGCACGTCTTTGCGTTTGGCCTTCACGGTTTCCCGGGCCACCACCTTGCCGCCCACGGCCGCCTGGATGGGGACGTCGAAGAGCTGGCGGGGGATCAGCTGGCGCAGTTTTTCGGTCATCCGCCGCCCGTACTCCATCATGTCGGAGCGGTGGATGATGGCGCTGAAGGCGTCGACGGGCACGCCGTTGAGCATGATGTCTATCTTCACCAGCTCGCCCGGGGAAAAGCCCGCCGGTTCGTAGTCGAGGCTGGCGTAGCCCTTTGTCCGGCTTTTCAGCGCGTCGAAAAAGTCCATCACCACTTCGGCCAGCGGGATCCGGTAGACGAGCTCGACCCGTTCGGGCGATATGTACTCCATGCGTACCATTTCGCCCCGCCGGGCCTGGCAAAGCTCCATCACGGTGCCCGTGTTTTCGGACGGCAGGAGAATGGTGGCGTTGATGAACGGTTCCTCGATGAGCTCTATTTTCTGCGGGGCCGGCATCTCGGCCGGGCTGTGCATGCGCATCTCGGTCCCGTCGGTCAGCTTGGCCACGTACTCGACGCTGGGGGCGGTGGCGATCAGGGATAGGTCGAACTCACGCTCCAACCGCTCCCGGACGATGTCCATATGGAGAAGGCCGAGGAAGCCGCAGCGAAACCCGAAGCCGAGGGCAGCCGACGTCTCGGGCTGGTAGGAGACTGAGCTGTCGCTGAGCCGCAATTTCTCCAGGGCGTCCCGTAGCGACTCGAACTCGTCCCCTTCTATCGGGTAAAGCCCGCAGAAAACCATGGGTTTTGGCTCCTGGTAGCCCTCCAAGGCCTTCTCCGCAGGGTGCGCCGCCTCGGTCACGGTCTCACCGCTGCGGGCTTCGCCTACGTCCTTTATGCCTGCGATCACGTAACCGACTTCGCCCGGGCCCAGGTTTTGCACCGGGGTCGGGACGGGCAGGCGCACGCCGAGTTCCTCGACCTCGTGGGTGCGGCCAGTCTGCATGAACCGCAGCTTCATCCCCGAGGTGAGCACGCCGTTGAAGACCCGGAGAGAGCTCACCACGCCCCGGTACTGGTCGTAGTACGAGTCGAAGATGAGCGCCTGCAGCGGCGCCGCCGGGTTGCCCGCCGGGGGAGGGATACGAGCGCATATGGCGTCCAGCAGTTCAGGGACCCCTGCGCCTGTCTTGGCCGAGACCTGCAGGATCTCAGATGCAGCCACGCCCAGCACGGCCTCGATCTCGGCCGCGCAGCGTTCGGGGTCGGCGGCGGGCAGGTCGATCTTGTTGAGCACGACGACGAGCTCGAGGTCGTGCTCCAGGGCCAGGTAGGCATGGGCCAGGGTCTGGGCCTCGATGCCCTGGGCGGCGTCGACCAGCAGCACGACCCCCTCGCAGGCGGCCAGGCTGCGGCTCACCTCGTAGCCGAAGTCCACGTGGCCGGGAGTGTCGATGAGGTGGACCGTGTAGCCCTTCCAGTAGACGCGGACGTTTTGGGCCTTGATGGTGATGCCCCGTTCCCGCTCGATGTCCATCGAGTCCAGGTACTGGTCCCTCATGTCGCGCGCGTTCACCGCACCGGTCAGTTCGAGGATGCGGTCGGAGAGCGTCGACTTGCCGTGGTCGATGTGGGCCACGATCGACAGGTTGCGGATCTTGTCCGGCGCCGTGGGGGAGGAGGGCAGTATGGTCATCGCGTCGCAGCTCTCAGTCTCGCTTAACGGCCAGTGCCCTCAAAGCTGCTAACCTTCAAGACCCTGTGGCGAACATCAAGAGCCAGATAAAGCGTATCGGCACCAACGAGAAGCGCCGTCTTCGTAACAAGGCGGCAAAATCCGAGGTGAAGACCAGGATCAAGACAGCCATGGTCGCACTTGAGGGTGGCAGCGAGAGCGCGCCCGAAGACCTTCGCATGGCCGTGAAGAGGCTCGACAAGGCGGCGTCCCGCGGCATCATCCACCGCAACCAGGCCGCCAACCGGAAGTCCTCGTTGATGCGTCAAGCAGCCCGGGCGGCTGCTTCCGCGGAGGCCGCGTCAGCTGAAGTCGGCTGAGCAGTGGGCGCCGGCGGACACGCCCGGCGCCACCTAACGGCGTCTCTGGCCCCCACTGGCGGCAGGCGTGCCTGCCCCGGAGGCGCGCGTGCGCGAGAGCCGGCAGAGGCGGGCCACCAGGACCTCCAGGACGAGCTCAGGGGGTAGGTCGACCTTGCCCTTGAGGGCCAGTTCGGCGTCGGCCAAAGCCATGATGGCGTCGCCGGTGCCGCGGGGCCCTAGCCGTCGGGCGGCGTCGAGAGCTTTGCGGGCGGGGAACGTACTGCGCCCTTTGGGCACCCCCAAGGCCTGTGCCGCCTCCGCTTCGGAGGTGATGGCGGGCGACTGCAGCCGCAGGACGTTGCCGAAGTGGCGGTGCAGGATGGCCAGGACGACCAGCGGGTGGCGGTCGCCGGCGGCGAGCAGGCGGTGGAGCACCCTGAGGGCGGTCTCGGTCTCGCCGTTGTCGATGGCCTCGGTGAGGTCCCATGGCGGTACCGAGCCGGGCTCGCCCAGGTAGGGCCTCAGGTGCTCCTCGTCGATGCGGACGCCGTGGCCGTAGGCGGCCTCCAGGGTGGCCAGCAGGGCGGTCAGCCGGTCGAGGTCTTCCCCCAGGTGCTCCTCGACCAAGGCGGCAGCCGCCGGCGCCAACTTGACCGGGGCGTGGGCCAGTCGCTGGCTGAACCAACCGTGCGCCTCGCGGTTGCTGACGTCGGTGTTGAGGACCGTGGCCCCGGGCGCTTGTTTGAAGGCGTTGACGAACTTGGCCGGGAGACTGCCGCCGCCACCGGCGACCACCAGCCGGGTCGTTGGCAGCGGGTCCTCCAGGTAGGAGGACAGGGGCTGAAGCTGGTCGGCCGTGTGGGCGCCGGCATCTCGCAGGACCACGACGCGCCGGTCGGCCAGGAACGGAGGTGTGGCGCAGGCGTCGACGACCACTCCCAGGTCCAGGTCCTCGCCGCTGTAGTCCTCCAGGACCAGCGACCTGTCGACCCCCTCCACCAGCTGGCTGACCAGGTTGCTCACCGCCTCTGCCACCAGGGACGGGTTGTCGCCGGTGATGAGCCAGGCCAGGCGTTCCGAGGCGGCCCCCACCGCCTCGCTGCTCAACGTGCCCCCTCGGACCGGGCCTCCAGGATGGCGGCCAGCATGTCCCGCACCCGGCACGTGCCCCGCACGTCGTGGGCGCGCACGACCCGGCAGCCCTGGGTGATGCCCAAGGCATGTGCGGCGGCCGTCGCCTCCCGGCGTTCGGTGATCTCCAGGTCGAGGATGACGCCGAGGAAGGTCTTGTTGGACGCGGACAGCAGGAGGGGGTAGCCCAGGCCGGCCAGCGCGGCCGACGAACGCAGTAGCTCCAGTGACTGGCCCGCTGTCTTGCCCAGGTCCAGCCCGGCGTCCACCACCACCCGCTCGGGCGGGATGCCCGCCGCCACGGCCCGCTCTGCACGGTCGAGCAGGAAGGCGCTGACCTCGCCCACCAGGTCGGTGTAGACGGGCTCGGGGTCGGGGACCCGGGGGGACAGGCGGATGTGGGTGGCCACCACTGCCGCCCCGTGCGCCGCCGCCAACCGCAAGTACTCGGGGTCGGCGAAGCCGCTGATGTCATTGCCGAGCACGGCGCCGGCCCGGTACGACTCCCCTGCCACCGATGCCCGCCAGGTGTCCACCGAGACGGGCAGGTCGAACCGTTCCACCAGGCCCGCGACGGCGGGCAGGAGCCGGTCCATCTCCTCGCTCTCAGTCACTTCGGGCCCGGGACCGGCCTTGACGGCGCCGACGTCGAGGATGTCGGCCCCCTCCGCGACGATCTGGTCGGCGCGGGCCCAGAAAGCGTCCCAGTCCCAAGTGGCCCCTTTGTCGAAAAAGGAGTCGGGCGTCCGGTTGAGTATGCCCATGACCAGGGCCCGGTGGGCGATGTCGTAGCGCCGGCCCCCGAGGTCGAGCGTGGTGGCCGGGGGAACGGGAGCGGGCATGGCGCCAGCCACGGTAGTCGCTACCACCGACGGCTTCCCGAGCCCGGGCGGCGTCAGAACGGCCGGCGTCAGAACAGGCGAGCCGTCAGCTGTCAGAACAGGCGAGCCGTCAGGGCCTTGCGGTAGGTGGCCACCCTGGGGTCGTCGGGGCCCATGATCTCGAGCAGGTCGAGGTACTCCTGGCGGGCGGCGGGGTCGGCCTTGACCCGGTC
>CAYZVQ010000346.1:0-5402 GCA_964481925.1 uncultured Acidimicrobiaceae bacterium | reverse complement strand
ACCTCTGCGGGCCCGGCCAAAGGGACCTGGGCCAACACCTCACCGGTGGCGGGGTTGAGCGTGGGGAGGGTCGTGCCCGTACTGGCCCATTGGCCGTCGATTAACAGCCGCGGTTGCTTTTCCAGGAACTCGATCTTCGGAACTATTACCCTCATGTGGCCAACCTTTCCTGATCGGGGCCCTAGGACCGCCTCTGACAACATCCCAATGGTTAGGAGGACGCTGACGACGGCCCGTAGGCCATATCCCAGAAATCGACCTCGTAGCGGGTCGAGGCTTCGAATATGACCTGCAGGCGGTCGAAGGTCTCCCTACTGGGCGCGGCCAGCCGGTCCAGCAGGCCCGTCGACATGCTGACAAGGTCGGCATACCCGGGGTCGCCGAAAACAGCTATCCAGTCTGCATATATGGGGTCGTCCGGCTGGGCACCGGCGGTCCGGGCGCCGATCTCGCCATAACTCCACTGGCACGGGAGCACCGCGGCGAGCCCCGCCGCGCAGTCGCCCAGCGCCGCCGTAGCCAGGAGGTGGCGCGTGTAGGCGTAGGTCGTTGGCTCCATTGTGACCACACCTCTCACCTCTTCCGGGTTACCGCCCAAACGCTGGAGAAAACGACGGTTGGTCGGCAGTTCGACCGTGATTATCTGGCCCAGGAACCGGCCCAGCACCTCGAGGGCCTCATTATCGGGGGCCTTGCTCAGAACCATGGCCAATGCCCGGGTGTAGTCCTCGAGGTAGGAAATGTTCTGCTCGAAGTAGCGACGAAAGCTGCGGTGCGGGAGGGTCCCAGCCGCGATCTCCTTCACCATGGGGTGCTCAGTAGCCGATTCCCAGGTCCCGCTGCCGAGATCGCGCAAGCGAGCGGAGACCGAGTGCTCTCCTTCGGTCAGCACGAGATGCAGTACATCATTTATAAAATCCCAATGTCAAATGCCTTCGCCTCGATCCTGCAGGGTCCTCAGCTGGTCCTCGCGCACGCTGGCGATATGTTTGCGCAAGGCGGCGGTCGCCGCCTCGGGGTCATGACGGCGGATGCCCTCGACGATGACGGCGTGCTCGTCGACCGAAGTTGCCAGCCGGCCCGGGATGTCGGCTGTCAGCCGCCCGACCCTGGTCAGATGGGCCCGCAGGTTATCTATCAGGGCGCGGATGCGGCGGTTGGTGACCTGCTCGAACAGAAACGCGTCGAACTCGTCGATCGACTCCTCCAACTCGTCTGCCTTTCCTTGTTCCCGTAGCCGCTCGCCCGCGTCGAGGAGCGCATCGAGGCGGGTCAAGGCGTCGCTGCTGATCGAAGTGGCAGCCTCACGCACAGCCCACACCTCGAGCAGCTCCCGCAACTCGTACAGCTCGATCAAGTCTTGACGGGTGTAGTTGGAAACGACGGCCCCCTTGAACGAGGTGGACTCCACCAAGCCCTCGACCTCCAGGCGTGTCAACGCCTCTCGCACCGGGGTCTTGCTGACACCCAGGCTCTCGGCGATGGTCGCCTCCCGCAGAGGCTCGCCCGGTGGCAGGCGCAGGTCGATGATGGCGCTCTTCAGTTCCTCGAAAACCCAGTCCGTGATCTTGGCCCGGTCGTGGCGAGCCGAAAACGCAGACTCCACCGCGCTCGTCTTGTGGGCGCGGTCCACACGTGGACCTGGGCCAGCCATTACTGTCCCTCCCGGGCCGGTTCGACGAGCTCTACCAACAAGCCCCCGCACGCCGAAGGGTGCAAGAAAGCGACGCGTGCCCCTTCCCCGCCTCGCCGGGGCACTTCGTCGACCAGTTTGGTGCCCTGCCGCTTGAGCCGGTCCAAGGCGGCGTCGATGTCGTCCACTTCGAAGGCCAGGTGGTGCAGGGCCGGCCCCCGGCGCTCGACAAAGCGCTCCACTAGTCCCGGGCCAGTCACTTCGAGAGTTTGGACGGCACAGCCCCCGACGGGGAACATCCGCTCGACAAAGCCAGGGCCTGTCTCCGGCCCCAAGCACGAGAGACCGAGCACCTCTTCGAGAGCGTCAAGCACGGCGGGCCCTTTGTGGGCAAAGGCAACGTGATGAACGCCCCTGATACCCAGGCCTTCCCTGCCTGTTCCCGCAACGGAGCAGCCCACCGAACCTCCCGGACGAAATATCCTATCTTGCATACCACGTCGGATCGGCGGGCCGCCACGACCGGCGGTACCTGGGTGCGCTCAACGCTGGCCCGTCACGTCGGACCAGCAGGCCGCGAAGGCCCGCACGGTCTCCATCCGGCGAGCCCCGAGCGGGAAAACGTGCACGGAGTCGGCTCCAGCACCAAGAACCGCCTCTATACGGGCGCGGGCGTCGGCTCTGTCCCCGGCCAGAGCCACCTTGCGAACAAACTCATCGGGCAGCAATTTGGCCGCCTGCGCCGCCTCCTGGAACTCGCCGCCATGGTAAGTGGCCCGAACCCGTCCCACCAGCTCCTCGTCCAGGCCCGCGAGACGGCAGATCCCCGGTGCCGTCTGGGGGAACCAGGCGCCGATCGACCGGGCCTGCTCGAGCGCCGCGTCCCGGTCGTCATCGATGGCCCCGTAGGCGAACACAGCCACGTGTGGACGCTGGCTTTGGCCGCTGGGCGCTGGTTTGACCCCACCGGTGGCCCTGCCTTGGTCCTCGCCGGCGGCGGTAACACCGGCATCTATACGGTCGATGGCCCAGGCGATGGCCTCGGGGAAGAGCCCCACGAGCAGGATGACACCGTCTGCCACCCGGCCGGCCAGCTCGAGAGTCTTAGGCCCGCTGGCCGAGATGTACACGGGTATCCCGGCCCGGGCGGGGAAGCGCAAGTGTGCACCGCGCAGGGTGAAATGGTGGCCCTGGAGGTCGACCTCGGCCCCGCGCCACAGGGCCCGTATGCCGGTGATGGCCTCCTCCAGGCCGGCCAACGGGCTCGGCACCAGGCCCAAGGCCAAAAGAGGGCGGTCGCCCGTACCGATACCGAGGATGGCGCGGCCGCCCGAGATCTCGTCAACCGTGGCCATGGCGCTGGCGGTTATCGCCGGGTGACGGGTGAGAGGGTTGGTCACGGCCGTACCCAGCACCAGACGGTGCGAATGCTGCGCTGCCAGCGTCAAGTAGGCGTAGCAGTTGCGCGCATGTAGCGAGGAGTCAGTTAGCCATAGGTTGTCAAAACCGAGCTCCTCGATCTGGCCCGTCATCGTCCCGAACGTGGTGGGGTCGTCCACGGGCTGAAGGACGGCCCCCGAACGCGGTTCGGTCATGGGTTTTCACCTTCTACATGGGACCGGATGGCCACATGGGACCGGATGGCCACAGGGGACCGGCTGGCCGCGCTCGGCCTGGCCGTGCGGCTCAGTTTGAGGTGCTCATAGCGCACCACGGTGTCGGCCAGAGCGGCCAGCCCGGTGGCGATGGGGGGGATGTCGACCCATTCCTGGGGCGTGTGCTCGCCTGCACCGGATGTCACCCCCAGGGCGATGGCAGGCAAGCCCACGGCGTGAGCGGCGTTGGCGTCGGTGCTGCTCGCCACCTCCCGCCAGGCAACAGCCCGGGCTTCGAGGGCGCCCCGGGCCGCCACTACCAAGGGGTGGCCGGGATCGATGCGGCCCGCAGGCCGCCTCCCGGTGTCAGTGACCCGAACGCTCATCTCGGCACCGACCGGCGCTTCCAGCACGGCAGTCGCCTGGGCCTCGAGCTCAGCCAGGGCGGCCACGCTGGCCCCCCGCAGCTCCAGGTCGAACCAGGCCCGGCGGGCGCGAGCGTTGATGGCCTCCCCGCCACCGAGCTGGCCCACGTTCAAAGAGGTGGTGCGGGAGACAGTTGGGACCAAGGAGAGGGCGTGCACCATACCGGCGGCCACGTGCACCGCGCTCGGGGCCTCGGCCTGTTCCCAGGCGTGGCCTCCCGGTCCGGACACCTCCACGTGCCAACGCTGAGAGCCGACCCCGACCGTACCGAGGCGCCCCAGGTAGTTGCCTTCGATGGCGATCAAAGCTTCGAGCTCGACGGGGGGGTGGGCCACGGCGCGGTGGGCTCCGGCCAGGTTGCCAAACCCCTCCTCGCCCACGGTGGCCAGGACGAGCACGGGCATCGATCCCTCAGTTGCCGCCAAGAGGCGGCCGAGCGCGGGGAGGGCGGCCAAAGCAACGCTGTCGTCACCGACGCTCGGCCCCACCAGCCGGTCGGCCACCCGCTCGACCACGTGGTCGGTGTCCAGACCGAAGACGGTGTCTAGATGGGCAGCCAGGACGACCGCCGGCCCGGTGCCGGGCCGGGCCTGGGCCCAGCAGTTGCCCACGTCATCGCTGGAAACGGCGGCGAAGCCGGCGTCGCGCCACCAATGGGTAACCACGGCCGCCCGCTCCTGCTCGTGGCCCGTTGGCGCCGGCACTTGGGCAATCTCAACTGTGCGTACGACCACCTCGGTGGCCAGTTGGTCGAGGTCCAACGAGGCCGTCCGTGAGCGGGGGCGTAGGGTCACCCGGTCACCACCGTCCCGTCCCGCACCAGGGCGGCGATCTCTTCGTCGGGGACGCCGAGGTCACTCAGTACAGCGGCGGTGTCGGCCCCCAGTAAGGGGGCGGCCGTCCTGTAGCTCAGGGGCGCCCGGTCAAAACGCAACGGTGGGGCCAGGACGGCGCAGTCACCAGCGCGGGGATGGGGAAGCCGTTCGATGGAGCCCAGCGCTGCCACCTGGGCGTTGCCCAGGACCTCGCCAATGTCGTTCACTTCGGTGGCGGGGACCCCGGCGGCATCGAGCACACCGAGCCAGAAGCGGGAAGGGCGAGCGTCCAGCACGGCTTCGATGGCCTCGGTGAGCTCGTCCCGGTGGGCGACGCGGCGGGCATTGTCGGAGAAACGCTCGTCGTCCAGCAGAGAAACGGCGCCGATGGCCTCGCAGGCACGCCGCCACAACTCTTCGCTCCCAGCGCCCGCCATGACGATCCAGCCATCGGCCGTCCGGAAACCCCCGTATGGAGCGAACGTGGGCGAGTGTGTCCCCAAAAGGCCCGGCGCCCGCCCAGAGACGAGATAAGCGGCGGCGACGGTGCCCAGCCCGGCCAGGGCGAACTCGAGCAAAGAGGTGGAAACGAGCTGGCCCTGCCCGCTCGACAAACGTTGCACGTGGGCGGCCACGAGCCCCAGGGCGCACGCCAGGCCGGCGCCGACATCGAGCAACGGCGCGCCCACCTTCACCGGGCCGGCCTCGGGAGAGCCGGTTACGCTCATGAGGCCCGACTCAGCTTGCAGGATGAGGTCGAAGCCGCCCTTGTTGGCGTCAGGACCAACATCGCCGTAGCCAGAGATCGACCCAACTACCAGCGCCGGGTACCGCGCGTGCAACGACGCCCAATCAAGGCCGTGATGGGCCAGGCTCCCGGGACGGGCGTTCTCGACGAAGAAATCGGCCCGCTCCAAGAGGCGCTCGAGGAGC
>CAYZVQ010000345.1:0-5407 GCA_964481925.1 uncultured Acidimicrobiaceae bacterium | reverse complement strand
ACGTCCGAATCCAGGAGGTAGGCCATCAAGCGACCCCGAGATGATCGGCTAACTGTTGGAACGTGGCGGTGCTCCTGAAGCCGAGCATCTGGAACGCATCGGTATAGAGGGTTTGTCCTTCCAGGGTGCTGGTTATCACGGCGCGGGTGAACCTTTTGCTGACGCGCACCGGTTGAGTGCTGTAGAAGTTGCCACCGCCGCCGGGTCGCTCGGCGAGGATCGCCAGGACTCGATGAAGCTCGGCATCGTAAGCAGATCGGTACGTGTCCCAAGTGCCGAGGAAGTGGGCGTCGTAGAGCCGGCGCAGGACCACCAGGGTGCTTGCCTTGAAGTGCTTGGCCAGCCTGTCCAGCTCGCTAGACAACGGTTGGCCCTGGTCGAACTCTGCTCTGACGACGTCCAGGGGCGCGAGGACTTCGGCCGCCACCTCGTTGCACCAGCGCTCGATCGAGCCTCCTAGCGGCGCCGTCGGGCTGGCGTCGTCGAGCGCTGCCCCTCCCAACCAAAGGTGAGCCAACTCGTGCATGAGGGTGAAAAGCTGCGCGGCCTTCGTGTCCGCACCGTTGACGAAGACCAATGGCGCCAGGCTGTCCACCAGGGCGAAACCGCGGAACTCGTGGGGATCGAGCTTGCGATGAGTGTTGCTGCCCACCACGCCGCTGGTCATGACGAGGGCGCCCGCCCCCTCGGCGCGCTCCACCAGCAACCTCAGTGCCTCCGACCAGCTTTGGCCGCGCTCGTCGATATCGAAGCGCAGAGCCGTCCGTATGGTGGCGGCCGCCTCCGGTACCGGCGTGCTGGCGTCCAGGGTGCCGATGAAGCCAACCTGACCTTCGCCGGTTACCAGGGCGAAGTCCCGGTACCACTCCTGGCGCAACTGGCACAGAAAGATCGTGTCGAGCAAGTCTGCGCTTGGCCGGCCCACACCGCTGCCGCCCATCGTCCGGTAGTCGGGTATCGGCACCCTCTCATCCGGCGGTTCGTCGAGGAAGAGGAACCCTATCGGGGTGTGGGTGGCACGAGCGAAGCTCTCCAGTTGTTTCAGCGTGGGACAGCCCTCGCCGCTCTGCCACCCGGCCAGGTTCGGGAACCGGCGCTCGAGGTCGCCCGGCTCGGCACCGGAACGCTCCCTCGCCCACGCCAGCACCCCGGGGCTGACCGTCACTCGCATCGTCACAGCTCCATTGTGGCGACGCGGAGGGACCAGTGGCACAACGCCGTCAGGCTCATGGCTTGGCGTGGGCGCAGATGGTGCGTACCTCGCAGCTGCGGCACCTGAGCCCCGGGCTGGGCTGGTAGTCGCGCTTGCGGATACGTGCCGCGGCCCGGGCGACGGCCGCCTCGGCTCGGCCGATGGCCTCGGGGCCGACTGGCACGGGGCTACGGGAGGCGGCCTTCAGGTCGTGAACGTAGGCGCCCCGGACATCCAGCCCCTCCCGACGTCCGGCATCGGTGTACACCTGGAGCTGCAGGTCGAAGCCGTGCGCGGCGCGGTCGGTGGCCAGCTTGTAGTCCACGATGGCCAGCGCCGTCGGTACCCCCCCTTCCTGGTCCAGGATCACGTCGGCCCTCCCGGCGACGGTGACACCGTCCAGGTGCAACTCGAACGGGCGCTCCACCTCCCACACCCGGTAGAGGTCGTCCTCGTACTTCTGGGTGTAGGTGGTCACCAGGCGCCGGGCGGCGTCCTTCATCTGGCGGTGCTCGGGCTTGCTGGCGTGGGGCAGGAAGAAGCTCCGGTCGAGGATATCGTCGATGTCCGCCGGCGATGGGACCCGGCCCGAGGTCTTGGTGACCTCGGCGACGGCCCGCATCACGTGATGGACGGCCTTGCCATAGCCCAGCTCCTTGGCCAGACGAGGTTTGAAGCCGACCAGGTTGCGTAACCGGAACGCCAGGCCGCACTCCAAGAAGTCCGCCAGCTCGCTGTAGGTGAGCGAGACGGGCTGGTCGGCGTCGTCTCTCGCCTCGAGGGCGGGGACGCGGATGTCTTCGGGGGCGAGCACCAGGCTCATGTCCTCGAGGCGGCGGTGGTAGGGACTTTGGCCGACCTTGTTCTTTTCGACCCGCTCATGACGGGACACGGACAGCCAGTCCCGGGCGCGGGTAATGGCGACATAGAACAGGCGCCGCTCGTCGGCATCGCTGCCTTCGTAGCGGGCGGCGTCGAAGCGGTTCCTCGGCAGTACCCAGTGCTCGGCCTGACCGGTCCTCGAGGTTGGGAAACGGTTGGCGGTCACCGACGGCACGAAAACGGCGGGCCACTCCAGGCCCTTGGCCTGGTGGACCGTGGTCAGGTCCACGGCGTCCAGGTCGTAGCCGTCTTCACCGTCAAAGCCCTCGTAGGCGCCCTGGGCGTAGTTCAGGATGTAAGTGGCCAAGTTTTGGTAGTACCAACGGCCGCGGTCCTGCCCGCCGACCTGCTCGCCGGCGTTCTCGGCGTCGGGCCGAGCCCGCCGGCGCACCGACTCGTAGTCGGCCAACAGGGCGGAGAACCGGGCCAGCGTCCCGAGCATGTTCAGGAACATCGGCTCGTTGAGGTCCCATGCGCCGACATCGAGCGCACCCAGGAGCTCGTACAGCTCGCCCACCAGGTCGGCCGGGCGGGCGGTGCTCGCCGCCGCCGCCTTCCAGCTCAGGAGGAGTTTCGCCAGCCGGTTGCGGGCGGCGTTGTCGAGCTTGAAGAGCTCTTGGTAGCGGGCGAGGAGAGCCACGTCGGTAACTTGCTCGCCGCTCCCGTATGTGCCGCGCCACTCCAGGTTGACGAGCCAGCAGATGGTCTTGCCGAGCAAGACCGCTTCGGGTTGGTCGAACAAACCAGTGCGCCCGCCGGGCTGGACCGGGATGTCGAAGCTAGCGAAGGCCTCGCGCAGGCGGGGATAGGCGGCACGGGTCCTCACCAGTACGGCGATGTCCCGGTAGCGGGCTCCGCCGTCAACGAGGTCCAAGATGAGATTGGCGACCCAGCCCGCCTCCTCGGCCTCGTTTGCTGCGCTCCAGGCAACCACCTCCGGCAGAGGGGGCGTGCCCGGCCCGCGGTGTGGGGCCATGGTCTTTTGGAGCCGTTCGGGGATGGTCGCGGCGAAATCGTTGGCCACGTCGATCAGCTGAGGACGGCTCCGCCGGTTGGTGACGATCTCGAAGGTGGCCACCGGCTCGTAGCGCTTGGTGGAAAGTCATGATGTTGGCGACCTTCGATCCCCTCCACTGGTAGATCGCCTGCTGGTCGTCCCCGACGACGCAAAGCTCCACCGCCGGTCCGGTTAGGAGCCGGATGAGGCGCTCCTGGGCCGGGTTCACGTCCTGGTACTCGTCCACGATCAGGTGCTGGAGCTTGGAATGCACCTCGGCCGCGAGCTCGGGGCGCTCCAGCTCCCTCACCGCCCGAACGATCTGCAGGCCGTAAGTGAGCAGCCGGTAGCGGTCAAGGGTCTCGTAGTAATTGCGGATAACGGTCTTGAACGGCTCGTCCAAAGTTGCGGTGTAAAGCAGTTCGTTCTCGACGACGCCAACGCCTTTTAGGAAGGCCCTTATGCCGGCAAAGATGCGCTTGTTGGGATCGGGCCTATCGGCGTCGAACTGGCGCAGGCCGAGGTTTTTTTCCTCCCGGGACAGGAAGGCCGTGAGCTGGTTGTCGTCCAGTACATCGTAGGTCTCGTACTTGGGGACTCTTTGTTGCAACAGCCGAAAGCAGTAGGCATGGATGGTCCCCACGAAAAGGCCGGCCAGGCGGTCCAAAGAACCAGGACCGAGACGGTCCTCGGCTCGCCTGCCGATCCTGTCTTTCAACTCCTCGGCGGCTCGCTCGGTAAAGGTGAAGGCCACGATCCCCTCGGGCGGGAAGCCATCGGCCAGTAGGTCGGCTACTCGCTGGGAGACCACCTCGGTCTTGCCGGAGCCGGCACCGGCGATTATCTGAAGGTGGCTGCCCCGGTGACGGACAGCACCGAGGGCTTGTCCCTCCAGTCGCGGTGGTGGCGGGCGTTGCCCATTCGGTGCCACGCTTGCCAGGGTAGAGATTGGCGCGCCGAATGACAAGTACGTGGTGACGTGGCGGCCGGTGACCGCTATGGCCCTTTGGGACGCGGACGCCTAATCCTGTTGTTCGCCTTGTCTTTTCAACTCCTGGTAGTGCTCGGACAGCCGGTCGGGGACAGGCTCGTTCACCCGGGCGAACCGGCGCTGCAGAGCTGCCCAGGCCCGGGCCAGAGCGGAGCGGTCAGGTGAAATTGCCGCCGCGCTGAGGGCCAGTTTGTTGACGTCTTCCTCGAGTTCCCAGAGGAGGAGGCCTTTTTCGGCGGCCCAGGCGGCGAGCTGCGAATTGCCGGCGTCGATAGCCAGGCCGGCGAGCTCAGCAGCGGTCCGGTGGACGGCGTTGTTGAGCTTTGTGGTGACGTCGCCCAGGTCGTGACGGTCCGCCCACCCGTACCCCTGGTAAGGAACGCCAGAGAACGGCACTCCCCGGACAAGTGAAAAGGGCGTGGGACAGGTGCTGTGACGCTTCGGATGGCTCGGTCTTTGCCCAGGAAACAAGCTCATAGAACCGGTTGATGTCGGTACCAATACCAACGACCCGATAGCCGCCCGCGGTTGTGGCGTCGGGGACTCGGTCGACGCCGAATACCCGGCGCAGGCCGTTTACGTAGGTGCTGATCGTGCCGGGTGACCATTCGTTGTCCCTGCCTGTCCCCAACGCCGCTTGCAGCGCCTCGCGACTGAAGGCCCTGCCGGAGTTTGGGCCAGGAAGGCGAGCGTCTCCAGTAAGGAGTCGCCCAGGTCGTGAGCCCCTGCGGGTACGTCACCGGCCAGGCCGACCGGCCCGATCATCTGTACCTCGATGGCGCCTTCTGGTAGCGGTGCGGGCTCCTCCGGTACCGGAACAAGCGCCGGCTGTGCTGGCGATGGCGCCGGCTTCGGCAGTATGGCCACGATCGCAGGCTCAGTGGCAAGAGCTTCGGCCGGCCCGGGGCGTGCCCTATCAGTTTTGGGTTCTGTGATGCCGGGGGAGGGGAGGAAGGCGGCGACGTCGGCGGCCGCTCTCTCTGCTGGGCTGGCGGTGGCCCGGGCCAGGGCGGGGAGGACCCGGCGGCGCCCGAAGCCCCGGAAGGCGATGGCACCGAGGACGGCTAGCAGGACGACGATGGCGCCGACAAGCACGAACAGGGTGCCGCCACCCGAGCTCGCCCGGGCCACGAGCTTGCCCGACGCCGTTTTCTGGTGACCAGGGCCGGGTGCTGACCCTCCCCCGGGGTTGGGTGCCCAGGGCGGTGGGTTGGTGGCCCCGCTGGGCGGGGCCTGGTAGGGCACCGGGGCGAAGGCCACTTGGGTGCTGGGGATCTTGCCTTCTACCGGGCCGGGCTGGGCGGCCAGCTCGGGCGGCAGGTGGATGTCCAGGGTGGCAGCCCGG
>CAYZVQ010000344.1:0-5417 GCA_964481925.1 uncultured Acidimicrobiaceae bacterium | reverse complement strand
TCGAGCACCACGACGACGGGCGGTGCCAGCGCCACCTCGAGCACCACGACGACGGGCGGTGCCAGCGCCACCTCGAGCACCACGACGACGGGCGGTGCCAGCGCCACCTCGAGCACCACGACGACGGCATGATCCGGCGGGCCGCTACGGTGGGAAGCCGTGCCGGCCTATCTCGACCATGCCGCCACGTCCCCGCTGCTAACCGAGGCGAAGGAGTCCATGGGGCCATGGCTGGCGGGCGGTTTCGGTAACCCTTCCGGTTCGCACTCCATAGCCCGGGCGGCGCGCAAAGCCATCGAGGAGGCTCGCGACACGGTGGCCGACTGCCTGGGAGTTCTTCCCGGGAACGTGGTATTTACCGGGGGAGGCACCGAGAGCGACAACCTGGCCGTGCTGGGCCGGGCCCGGGCTGTCCCCGGGCCGTTGGTAGTGAGTGCCATCGAGCACCATGCCGTGCTCCACGCCGCCGGTGCCGCTCAGCGCCTCGCTGGTACGCCCATGCGCACCATCGGCTGCAGTACTGACGGCATCGTCGACTTGGACGCCCTGGGCTCTGCTCTGGACGACAGCGTGAGCCTGGTCTCCGTTCAGCTGGTCAACAACGAGGTGGGGACCCTGCAACCTTTGGCCGAGGTCGCTCGCATGGTGCGCCGACGCGCCCCGGATGCGGCGTTGCACACAGACGCCGTCCAGGCCGCGCCCTGGTACGACGTCGCCCAGTTGGGGGCGGGTGCTGACCTGGTGAGCGTCAGTGCCCACAAGTTCGGCGGGCCGCAGGGTGTGGGCGCCCTGGCTCTCCGTCGGCCCGTGGATCTGGAGCCGCTCCTTTACGGCGGTCCTCAGGAACGAGAGCGAAGGGCGGGCACGCATAATGTCGCCGGGATCGTCGGCATGGCGGCCGCTCTCGAAGTTACGTCGCGGCAGGGCGACGCGGCGTGCCGCCGCGTCCGGGCCCTGCGGGACCGGCTGTTGGCTGGATTGCTCGTCCGCACAGCTTCGACGTACGAGACGGCGGCGGGACGGGAAAAGGCGCCCGGGCATTGTCACGTAACGATTGACGGCGTTGAGAGCGAAGCGTTGCTCGTACTGCTGGACGGTTACGGTGTCTGCGCCTCGGCCGGTTCGGCGTGCGCCAGCGGGGCCATGGAGCCGAGCCACGTCCTGACGGCCATGGGCTATAGCGCTGAGCAGGCGCTCGGCGCGCTCCGCCTGACGCTCGGCCACGCCTCCACGGAAGCAGACGTCGATCTGGCGCTGCGAGCCGTTCCCGCCGCGGTCGCCCAGCTGCGCGGCTTCTCCGCTCGGAGCGCCGGGGCGCGGGCCCAAATCTCGTGGACGCCTGGCCAAACTGCGGGAGCTTTGGCGTAATGCGTGTGCTGGTAGCCATGTCGGGCGGTGTCGACTCCTCGGTGGCCGCTGCTCTCCTGCTCGAGCAGGGCCATGAGGTGGTAGGGGCCACCATGAAACTGTGGGGCGGCCCGTCCGATTCCGGTTGTTGCTCGGTGGCCGACGTGGAGGACGCGCGGCGGGTCTGTCAGCAACTCGGTGTAGACCACCACGTTTTCAACTTCACGAGCGAGTTCGAGCGCCAGGTCGTGGCGCCTTATGTCGCCGCTCACGGGGAGGCCAGGACCCCGAACCCCTGCATTGCCTGCAACGCCCACCTGAAGTTCGACCGCTTCTTACAGCGCGCCGCTCAACTCGGCTTCGACGCCATTGCCACCGGCCACCACGCTCGGGTGGCCCGTATGGCGGGGTACTGGGAGCTCCGCCGGGGCCTCGACGACGCCAAGGACCAGTCGTACGTGCTCTACATGTTGGGCCAGGCGGAGCTGGCTCGGCTGTGCCTTCCGATCGGGGAGCTGACCAAGACCGAAGTGAGGCAACTGGCCGGTGTGCACGGCCTGCGCACAGCCACAAAGCCCGACAGCCAGGACGTCTGCTTCATCTCTAGGGTCGGGGGGAGGGAGAGCTTCATCTCCGAGCGGATCCCGGTCCGCCCGGGCCGGCTGGTGGCGACCGACGGTGAGCAGCTGGGGACTGTCGACGCTCTGGAGCTGGTGACCGTCGGGCAGCGCCGTGGCCTCGGGCTCGTCACCCGCTCGCGGCCCGAGCGCCGTTACGTCCTCGATGTCGACTTGCCCAGCCGCACGGCGACGGTGGGGACCCTAGACGACCTGCTGGTCGACCGGGTGGAGGTCGACCAGCTGTCCTGGTGTGCCGGACCGGTCGCCGCCGGCACCGTGGTCCAGGCCCAGTTCAGCGCGCATGGGAGCCCGGTCCCGGCGCAGTGGGACGGTGACGACCGGGCCGGCGCGGTAGCCCTGGCCCGCCCGGTACGTCGGGTCGCCCCCGGCCAGGCGGTGGTCCTGTACCGCCAGGGCCAGGACGGGGACGTGGTGCTGGGCGGCGGGACGGCGGCGTAGGCCAGCGCGGAGCCGCGGCCCGGGGCGCTGGAGCGTCACTGGGGCTGTGTACCCTTTAGGACCATGGCCGAGGGAGCTGGCGAACGAGCCGAGAAGCTGCGCGGGCTCATCGCGTACCACAACCGCCGCTATTTCGACTTGGACGACCCCGAGATCAGCGACGCCGATTACGACGAACTGGTGAGGGAGCTGGCCACGCTGGAGGCGGCGCACCCGGAGCTGGTGACGGCCGAGTCTCCCACTCAGCAGGTCGGCGGCGCCCCCGTGGGTTTGTTCGCCGAGGTGCGGCACCGGACGCCGATGATGTCCCTGGACAAGACGACGAGCTATGAGGAGCTACTGGCCTGGGGCAAGCGGATGGAGCGTTACATATCTGGCGAAGTCGTCTTTACCTGTGAGCTCAAAGTTGACGGCCTGGCCATGTCGCTGCTCTACGAGGACGGCCGCCTCAGCCGGGCGGCGACGAGGGGCAACGGCGAGGTGGGAGAAGACGTGACCGCCAACGTGGGCACGATCGCGGCGGTGCCCGCCCAGCTCGGGCCAGGTCACCCCGAAGTGGTCGAAGTGCGGGGCGAGATATATATGACGGTCAGCGCCTTCGACGAGCTCAATGCCCGGCAGGTGCGGGCCGGCGGGCGGACGTTCATAAACCCGCGCAATGCCGCCGCCGGGTCCCTGCGCCAGAAAGACCCTGCGGTGACGGCGGAAAGAGAGCTTTCGTTCTCCGCTTATCAATTGGGCGAAGTGGTCGGCGGCCCTGCCTTCAAGTACCACCACGAGACTCTGGAGTGGATGAGCCGGCTCGGGTTCCCTGTGAGCGGCTACGTTCAGACGGTCGGGACGCTGGAGGAGGTCGACCGCTACTGCACCGAGTGGCTCGAGAGGCGCCACGGCATTGACTTCGAGATCGACGGTGTGGTGGTCAAGGTGGACGACCTCGCCCAGCGGCGCGAGCTCGGGGCGACGTCGAAAGCCCCGCGCTGGGCCATCGCCTACAAGTTCCCGCCCGAGGAGCGCACGACGCTCCTCAAAGACATCATGGTTTCCATCGGTCGCACCGGTAAAGCGACGCCATTCGCGGTCCTGGAGCCCGTAGTGGTGGGCGGTGCCCGGGTGAGCCTGGCCACGTTGCACAACGAGGACCAGGTCAGGGCCAAGGACGTCAGGCCGGGTGACACCGTTGTCGTGCGCCGAGCGGGCGATGTCATCCCCGAAGTCCGTGGGCCGGTCCTGCCTCTGCGCCCAGAGGGCTTGGCGCCCTGGTCCTTCCCGTTCAACTGCCCGGTCTGCGCCGCGCCCCTGCAACGCCTGGCGGACGAAGCGGACACCTACTGCATAAATGTCGACTGCCCGGGCCAGCAGGTGCAGCGCATCAGCCATTTTGCGTCCCGCGGAGCGATGGACATCGAGGGGCTCGGCGAGCGCACGGTGGCACTGTTTTGCCAGGAGGCCCTGCTGGCTGACGTGGCCGACATCTATTCCCTTGACTTCGAGCGAGTCGAGGCCTTCGAGGGGTTCGGTCCCACCTCGGTCGCCAATCTCGCCGGGGCGATAGAAGCGTCCAAATCACGTCCTCTGGCCAACCTCCTCGTGGGCTTGTCCATCCGTCACCTCGGTACCAACGGGAGCCAGGTCCTGGCTCGGGCGATGGGGCACATGGACCGGGTCATGGACGCACCGGAGGACGAGGTCGCCGCCGTCGAGGGTATCGGCCCCGTGATCGCGGCCAGCATCAAGCGCTTTTTTTCCTTGCCCCGTAACCGCCAGGTCGTGGAGCGTTTGCGCGCCGCGGGCGTCAACTTCGAGGGACCTAGTGCTCCGGCGGCGGCCCAGACCCTCATGGGCAGGTCGATAGTGGTCACGGGCACGTTGGAACGTTGGTCGCGCGAAGACGCCGAGGCAGCTATAAAGGCCCGGGGCGGAAAGGCGCCTGGCAGCGTTTCCCAGAAGACGACGGCGCTCGTGCAGGGGAGCGACCCCGGGGGGGCCAAACTCGCCAAGGCCACCGAGCTCGGCGTGCCCGTGCTCGACGAAGCCGGCTTCGAACACTTCCTGGAGACGGGCGAGCTTCCTTGAGCACGTGGCAGGACATCCCCGACAAGCTCCATAAGCGCCGGAGCGAGGGTCCACCTGGGCCACGTCCCCCGTAGTTAGCCTCGTTGGATGGCCGTGTCGCGCAGCTCGGAGCTCGTGGGCCGGGTCGTGGGCGGCCGCTATCGGCTCTTGCGCCCTGTGGGCAGTGGCGCATCCGCCCACGTGTACGTGGCCGAGGACGTGCGCCTAAAACGCAGGGTGGCCCTCAAGCTGCTCCACCCGGCTCTGGCCACCGACGCCGCCTTCCTGCGCCGCTTCCAGGCCGAGGCCCAGACGGCGGCGGCGCTACGTCACCAGGGCATTGTACGGGTCTACGACTGGGGCGAAGACGCCGGCAATGCCTATCTGACCATGGAACTCCTGGAGGGGGGCAGCCTGCGTTCTTTGCTGGACAGTGGTCGTCGGCTCACTGTCTCACAGGTGGCCGCGCTGGCGCTCGACGTCGCCTCGGCCCTGGCCTACGCCCATGCCCGGGGCCTGGTCCATCGTGACGTGAAGCCGGCCAACCTGCTGTTTGACGAAGACGGCCATGTGAGCGTGGCCGATTTCGGTATCGCCCGAGCACTGGCCGAGGCGAGCTGGACCGAGCCCCTCGGCGCCATGCTGGGCACGGCCCGGTATGCGGCTCCCGAGCAGCTGAAGGGAGCCCCTCTTGACGGGCGCGCCGACGTTTATTCGCTGGCCGTCGTGGCGGTGGAGGCAGTCACCGGCGATGTGCCTTTCAGCCGCGACACGGCCTTAGGTGCCCTCATGGCCCGGGCCGAGCAACCCCTCTCAGTGCCGGGAGAGCTGGGCCCGCTGGCACCGGTCCTCGAAAGAGCCGGGACTGTCTCGCCCGAGGACCGCCTGAGCGCCGAGGCATTCGCTCAGGGGATAGCGATCGTGGCGCGCCAGCTG
>CAYZVQ010000343.1:0-5465 GCA_964481925.1 uncultured Acidimicrobiaceae bacterium | reverse complement strand
ACAGGGGCAGTGCGGCTTCGGTGACGCGGATGATCCCCACCGCGTTCGTGTCGAATACCTCAAGGGCGCTGGGGCCATCGAGCGCTTCGCCACCACCGGCCCGGATCGCGATACCGGCGTTGTTGACCAGGACGTCGAGCCCGCCCTCGGCCTCTACTCGAGCGAATGCCGCCGCGACGGATGCGTCGTCGGTGACGTCTAATTGGACGAACCGGGCGCCGAGCTCGGCGGCGGCGTCGCGCCCACGGGCCTCGTCGCGTGCGCCCAACCAGACTGTATGCCCGGCGGCGACCAGCTGGCGAGCAGTTTCCTTGCCGAGGCCCTTGTTCGCCCCTGTGACCAGTGTCGTTGTCATAGCTCCCAACCTCTCACTTGCGCGGACCGTTGGGCAGTCGTCCGCTGGTCGTGGGAAGCCGCTTGGGACGAGGTGAGACGCAACGCTCGCCGTCCACATGAGCCCGGCACCTCGACACCGGCACGTCCGCGGGCCCGGGCTGCTTCGGGAGTGCCGGTCTTGTCTCTGACAAGATCAGGGGGTGCAGCCACCGCCGGGAGCACCAGGTTGGCTCCGGGTCGTCACCGCGGCAGAGCGCCCGGACCTCTGGGAACGTGCTCGGTCGGAGCGTGCCTTCGACGCCGTCTGGCCTGAGTACAACTTGCACGGCAACCGCACGGCCCGTTACTTCGGCGCCGTCTACCCCCGCCACGCACATCTCCAGGCCCTCCTGGTAGACGAGCGCACCGGGGATCTGGCAGGCCGTGCCCGAACGATCCCTTTCGCCTGGGACGGCACTCTGGAGGACCTGCCGGCCGGGATCGACGCCATGGGCATGCGCGCCGTGGACGGGCCCGGGTCGCGAACACCCTCTCGGCCCTGGTAGGCGAGGTCCTCCCGACCTACCAGGGCGGCGGCCTTAGCAAGGTCGTCATCGAGGTGATGGCGGCAATGGCACGCTCTTCGGGGCTGGCCCCGCTGGTGGCCCCGGTCCGGCCCAACCATAAGCACCTCTACCCGCTCACGCCCATCGAGCGCTACGTGGCTTGGCAAAGAAGTGACGGGTTCCTCTTCGACCCCTGGCTCAGGGTGCACGTGCGCCTCGGGGGCAAGGTTGTGCGTTGTGAGCCCCGCTCGATGGAGATCACCGCCCCGGTGCGCGAGTGGGAAGCCTGGACCGGGATGGCCTTCCCAGAAGACGGGCCCTACGTCTTCTCAGGCGGGCTCGCGCCCCTCAACGTCTCTGGTGGCACCGGCACCTATTGGGAGCCGAACGTATGGGTGCGCCACGACATTTAGCGCCGCGGAGCCGCTCCTGCGCTCGGCCACCAGATCCAGACCACGTGCACCAGCGGGGTCAGAACGAAGCGGCGCTCATAGCCCGAACAGCAGGACACCCGACCTGGAGCTAGGGGACAACGAACCTGGAACGAGGCGACAGCGGAACCGGACGAGCCTGTCACCCCAAGATGGAAGAGTGCTCACTGACAACCACCTGTGACATGGGTGGTCGAACGTTGAACGCGATTGCGGCCAATCCTCAATCGCGGCACAATCTACTTAGGGGTAGTCTACTCTAAAGTAGACAAGGAGACGGGATGGCTGATCAGGTGTTCCACTGGACGCTCAATGACATGTTCCTTGACCGTCATGACGAGCTGTCCGTCCTGGACCAGTGGTGGTCAAGTGCAGAGAAGATGCCAGTTAGCTTGTTCGGGCGCCGTCGTGTTGGCAAGTCGTGGCTGTTCCGGAAGTTCGCTCATGGCAAGCCCGCAGTGCTGCTCGTGGCCCATCGGCTGTCCGCCGGGGCCCAACTGAGCAGGTTCGCTCAACAGCTAGAGCCTCTTCTCGGGGTGCGCCCGGACCTGCCTGACGTGGCATCGCTGGTCAGGGTGCTCTTCCGGGCGGGGCAGGCTATAAAACTGTTGGCGGTCATAGACGAGTTCCCCTGGCTCCTGCCTGGCACGGCGAGTGGAGATGAGGAGGTCCTCAGCACCATCCAGGCCGTTTTCGAGGAAGAGCGGGACCAATCGCAACTGAAGTTGGTGTTGTGTGGGTCCCTTGTCGGCCAGATGGAAGCCTTGCAAGCCGAACGCAGCCCGCTACACGGACGGCTCCGGCCGCTTGAGCTGCGTCCTCTGCCGTACCAACAAGCCCGTGAGTTCTTAGCCGGCCTGGACCCTATCGGCACTTTCGAGCGCTACGCGATCACCGGTGGCATGCCGAGCTACCTAGCCGACCTGGCTGGCGTTGACCTAAGGACGGCGGTCTGCACCAAGGTGCTGGACCGCAATGGCGCCCTGTGGGACGAGGCGAGGACGATCCTCGAGCAGGAACTGCGCGAGCCCAAGGTGTACTTCGCCATCCTGACCCAGTTGGCGACCGGTGACAAAGAGCTCGGAGAGATTACCAACCGAGCCCGGCTCGGGACCGCACAGGCCAGCAAGTACCTGGCGGTACTCGAAGACATGCACATTGTCCGCCGTAGGTTGCCCGTCTTGGCCCCGCCTGAGACAAGGGGTGGGCTGTGGCACCTCGAGGACCCGTTTTTCCGCTTCTGGTTCCGCTTCGTGTTCCCCTACCAGGAGGACCTCGAGAGCGGGCTCCACGCGGAGGACCTTTTCGATGGTGAGGTCGCTCCCGTTCTCAACGCGCACATCGGGCTGGAGTTCGAGGGCTGGTGCCGCAGTTGGGTCCGCGCCAATCTCGGGGACCGGGCACGCACAGTCGGGGCGTGGTGGGGGCCTGCCCTTGACTCGTTGCGAAGGAACAAGGAGCGGACTAGCGAGGAGATCGACATCGTGGGTGTCGGACGAGGCCGGGTTACGGTCGTGGGAGAAGCGAAGTGGCAGAACAAGCCCCTCGACTTCTCGGTTCTGAAGGACCTGCGCGAGTACAAAGTGCCCGCTCTACGACAGGCGGGTTTCAAGTTGGCAACCCAGGTGACGACCGTGCTGATGGCCCGGAGCGGGTATACAGAGCAGGTGCGGAAAGCGGCCGCCGAGGATGCCCACCTTTTCCTCGTTGACGTCCCGGCTGCTTTGGGTCCTTAAGGTTCCGGGGCTCTTTTGGCAGGCCCGAGTAGTCTACTCCAAAGTAGACTACTCGTGAGTAGACTCACTGCCCCTGACTGCCATCTGGGGGCATTCAGCCGGTAAACAGCGTGGAGCCGACGGGACGCTGTACGCATTCAGTGGCACCGGTCCCGACCCCGAGCAACGTCGTTCCAGCTTTGGTGTCAACCTCTTCCAGGCCTCCTGGAGCCCTATTCCGGACCTGGGTGTCACCCTGTTCTGGGTCCTCTGGCGGATCCGTTCCGGATTTGGTGACCGCGCACAGCTTTGGCATCAAAGTCGAAGACCGGAAGAGACGTGCCAATAAGTGCCGATTTGCGCTACCTGGCTCGTCGGTCGCATGGGAATCCTGAGCGAGCGCTCTGCGCATTCGGGGGGGTACACAGGCTGCGTCGACGAAGGTACCAGCGGAGATAGTGAGCTCGTCGGCGATGGGCGCGGGTCGTGGTCTGGTACGTGCAGGCTGCTTCGATCAGACTGGCCGGGTGCGTGAGATCTATTTGCATGTCGGCCCTGTGAAGACCGGCTCGACCTTCCTCCAGGACCTGCTTTGGCGGCACCGGGACGACCTCGCACGGCAGGGCTATCACCACCCTGGCGCCCACGCCAACGAGATGTGGCTTGCCACCAACGACGTTCAGGACGGGGCCTTCGTCGACTACGAAATGCCGCAGGCTTCAGGCGTGTGGGCCCAGGTTTGCCAGCGTGCCCTGGCCTACGACGGTCCTTCGGTGATCTCGCACGAGCTACTGGGCCTGTCGACCGAGGGGCACATTGACCGCATCGTGAGGTCGCTGACGCCCGCTCGGCTGCAGGTGGTCGTGATGGCGAGGAGCCTGGCCGCCATGCTGCCTTCGCTGTGGCAGGAGAGCGTGAAGAGCGTCGGCCGCGACGGCGCCGACAGCTGGTCGGTTTTCCTGGCCTCGCAACGCGGCACCGGAGCGCCGGTCACCGATGCTCTGCTCATCGTCCAGCGGTGGCTTGCCCACATACCCGCCGAGCAGGTCCACGTCGTCACGGTGCCGCCCGCCGGCACCGGCCCAGCGGTGTTGCTCGGTCGTTTCTCCGACGCCCTCGGGATCGACACGACCTCCTGGCCGGCTGAGGTCGCGGCCAGGAACGTCTCGATCGACATGGTCCAGGCCGAGCTGGTCCGACGGCTGAACCAGACAAGCGCGGCATCCCTTGACCATCGTGCACAGCGTCTGCTGGTCCACGACGCGCTCCTGCCCGGCCTGCGGCCGCCCAGCCCCGCACGGCGCATCCGTCTGCCGTCGTCGGAGCGGGAGTGGGTCGAGCCCGAGACCGCTCGCCGGGTCGACGGCCTACGCGCCTGTGGCGCGCTCCTGCACGGCGACCTGGACGACCTCGCCAGCCCGCCCGACATCTGGCAGGACGTTGCCGACGCAGTCACCGACGCCGACCTACTTGAGGAGGCGCTCCACCTGCTGGTCCTCTCACACCCCGCCACCAGCGACCCAGATCGCCTCGACTTCGTCTAAGGTCCCGATAGCTGAGACGGGCATCATCGATAGGCCACAGCCGCGCCGCAGGTAGCTGCAGCCTGATCGACTGCAGCTACCTGCCCCAGACCGCCCAGGTACCCAGACGGTCTAGGTAGATGAGACACGCGAGAAGTGCCGATCTGCATTATTTTTGACGCAGGACGTGGCGGATTCTCGGGCACGCATTATGGGACGGACCGTCCGGGCGTTACAAGTCTTGCGGGGTCGAGGAAGAAACCTGGGAGTCCGTCTTGCCCTGGCCCACAGCCGCTTCAGCTCAGCGCCTTCAGGTAGTTAGACACGGCCTTGTGAAACGTCACGGCCAGGCCGAGCATCTGGTGAGCGTCGGCTGGAACCAGGTGCAGGGGCCTTTGTTAGTAGCGGAGGAGCGGACGTTCCCACGTTCTTGAATATATCTCCCACTGAACGGGAATCACACCACTGGCAGTTGGAGGTGCGGGGCCCGCCTGACCAGCGCACGCGCCCCACAAGTCTGCGAGATGGCGCCATGGGCTCGCTGCACCTACGTGTCGCCTGTGGCCCGACTTCCGCACTTACGTGGCGTCAGCGAGCGCGCACCGTCCCTGATCGAACCCCGACGGCTGTGTCAAACCCGTTTGCGACCTCCCGCTCAATGACGGTGGCCGGCGCACGTTCGTGCAGTAGGTCGCCGACTTAGCCCGGACATCATGGCCGAGTTTTCCCTCGGTGTCGCCGAGTCATCGCGCCGAGATAATACCTAAAGCTCCGACAGTCCGTGGAGATGGTATTGAACGTCACCTGCCTGTGCCCTTCAGTCAGGGCCATTTTGCGGCGAAACCGCCTGCTGCGGTGGTCGTATCTATTTAGCGCATAATGCGCGAGTCGGGAAAAGTCAATAGCTCATAGGCT
>CAYZVQ010000342.1:0-5470 GCA_964481925.1 uncultured Acidimicrobiaceae bacterium | reverse complement strand
TCGCCTTCGTGACGAGTGGGGTGACCTATTACGTCTGCATCGCCTGGATCGGCCTGGGCGCCATCACGTGCTCGGTCATCGCCTTCTTCGCCGGGGCCATACCCAACTGGGTCCTCAACCGGCGCTGGGCCTGGCAGAAGCGGGGCCGCGAAGGCATCAGCCGGGAGACGACCCTGTACGTGGTCGTGTCGCTGATCAGCCTGGTCGCTTCGTCCGCCGTCACCAAGCTGACAGCCATGGCCGCAAACCACTCCGCTCATACGACCAGGGACGTCCTGGTGACGCTGAGCTACCTGTTTTCGGTGGTCGTGCTGTACCCTGCCCCGACTCCGGCGGACAGTTAGCTTGCCTGTACGGGCCGTGAACGGTCGTCGCGCCCGACCGGCAAGAAGGGGGCGACCAGGATCTCGATCAGGCCTGCTATTAGGACCAGGCCAGCAAAGACAAACACCACTTTGAGCGGTTTGGACATCCGAGACCGATGATAGCGGGCTCCCCGTTAGTGAGGCGGTTACGCGAACCCTCCTCCGTTCCGGGCCTTTGACGTTCAGGTCGCTATGGTCGCCGATACCCCCAACTGGTGGCCGCCGACGTCGAGGGCGGAAACCGCCACATATCGCATCCGCGCCCCGACGGCCATGGCGGTCTCGAAGCCGTTCTTCGCCGCGACTTTGACGGTGCGCAACCGCGACTTGTCATTGCCCGCCAGCACGGCCCAGCGACTGACTTCGGTGCCGCCGTTCCAGGCAGCAAAGACGACCATGCCCTCGCTCGTGAGCTTCACGGCCACGCCGGGCGGCTCAGCGGGGCGTCCCGTCCAGGGGGAGCGGAAAGCGCGGTACGACTGAGTGGCTTATGGCGTCCTTAGCGGGGGCCAAAGTGCCGCTTTGGGCCGTCGAGCTCGACCACGCGGGGCCTCGTGAGCAACGGTCGCAAAACGGCGGCGAAGACGGCTACTAATGCGTGTTCTCTCTACCTGAGCGCCTAAAGACCCAGTTAGTTAGAAGACCACCTTTACGTCGTCGACACGTCGCCGACGATGGTGGTGCTCGGGTGACGCCGTCTGCTCGTTCGGCACCGAGACGGCGGGGGACAAAGATTGGATGGACGCAACTGGACCGCGCTGCCCGAGGTCATTCCGTCGCACCGACGAGGACACGGCCATGGCGCTGCACCTGAGGCACAGACCTGTCGGAGATCGGGCAGCCATGCACCGACGGAGTACGGAATGCCTGTTCGACTCGCACCGGCCAAATGTGTGGCAACCTCGCGGGCAAGGCGCTGGACATCGTTGCGGCAAGCACCGATCTGGTCCGAGTGTTATACGGGGTGCCACGACAAAGGCAGCTCATGAGTTTCCCCACGTCCAAGTTCTGTATGGCTGGGAGCACGTACCTTGACCAACGACGGACCAACTTCACAGCCACGTGGGCTAACAACCGGTGCTCAACAGTAAGGTTCCCGGTCACCGTGCTATCGATCGCGGAGGGGGGCCAAGTGACCTGCCCGAGTGTTACCTTCGAGGGCGTCGAGACCGACCTGCAGGCCCCTCGTCTGCTCGGCCTGGGGTGCGACAGAGCCCAGGGGTACCTCTTCGCGTCCCCGTTGCCTGTCGGTGACCTGCCCTGGCTCAGGTCGGCACGTTCCACTTGGTGGGGATGACGAGCTTGGCGCCAACCACTTACGTGGAGCCCACGATGGCGTTGCCTTGATCGTCGACGACCATGCAGAACTTCGGTGCCGAGCACGATACGGCGACGGGGGTGTTGGTGCCGTCGCCAAGAGGTACATCGCTGCTCACGGATGCACCGTTGTAGAAAAAGGAGCCCCCGGCCTTGTCCACGACAACACAGAACTTCGGCGACGAGCACGACACGGACACCACCGCGTTCGTCCCGTCGAAGTCGGTGGGCGACGACCATCGCGTCCCGTTATAACCGGCGGCACTCCCGTCGTCGGTGGCCACACAGGTTCTGTTCGAGGTGCACGATACGGAATAAAGGAAAGAATTGCCAATCACGACCGTGGGGGTGGTGCCCCAGGTGCCGGTGTAGGTAAAGGCGTTCCCGTCGCTGTCCACGGCCATGCAGAAGGACCTCGACGAGCACGACACCGAGGTGAGGTCTCCCGTCGGTGAGTTGTTGAGACCGGTCCGAGAAGACCAGACGGTGCCGTCCCAGGTGAGCGCTCCTCCGTGGGCGTCGACGGCGGCGCAGAAGGTCTTGGAGCGGCACGACACCGAGTTGAACGCCTCGCCCGGGTCGACGGCGCTGGGCGTGGACCAGGACGTCCCGTCATACGTGACGGCGTTGCCGGCCTTGTCCACCGCCACGCAGAACACCTTTGATGGACAAGAAACCCCGGTCAGGACCACACCGGGGTCAATCTGGGCCGGTGTGGTCCAGTGCGCGCCGTTGTAAGTGACGGCGTAGCCGACGTCATCGACGGCGGCACAGAACACCCTGGACGGGCAGGAAACCGACTCCAGCACTTTGCCGGGGTCGACACTGACCGGGGTCGACCAGGTGAGAGGGTATGGGACCACCGCCTTGCTGGGTGCCGAGGGGGGCCCGACGCCGGCCGAGTTGGTGGCCGTGACCGTGAAGGTGTAGCGGTCCCCATTGGTGAGATCGGTCACGTGGACGGGACTGGAGGGCCCGGTCACAGTCTGGCCTCCGTTGACCGCCGCGCTGGTGTCGGTGGCGGTCACCGTGTAGCCGCTGATGGCCGAAACACCGTGGAAGGACGGGCCCACGAAGGAGACCGTGGCCGAAGCGTCACCGGCTACGGCCTTGACATTGGTGGGCGCTCCGGGCAACAAGGGTGAGCCTTTGAGGACCAGAGTTTGGTTGAGCGTCGGGGAGTCGCCGGCGCCCCCTACCGCAATGCAGCGCGTGGCGTTGGCACAGGAGGCGGCAGTGAGGAAGTTGGAGACGGTCCCCGGGCTGGGGCTGAGGACGGCCGACCACTTATGGCCGTTGGTGTCCTCGGCCAAGGTCTGGGTCACCGACCCGTTGTACTCGGAGCCGACGGCCACGCAATTCGTTTTGGTGGTGCAGGAAACGCCGTTCAGAAAGCTGCCGCCGGCGCCCGGGTTGGCGCTCGGAGGGATCGACCATTCATCACACTTTCCTGCCCCGGCGGTGTCGATACAACCAACCGGGGGTATGGGGACGGCAACGAGGGTCTGGGGCACGTGCGCCGCGTTGTAGTAATAGCCCACCGCCACGCAGAAGGTCGCCGTGCACGACACGGCGTCGAGAAGGTTGTCGCCGATGCCGTCGAACACGTTGTGGCCGTGGCCTTGCTCGCTACTGGTCCCGGCGATCCAGGTCGTCCCGTTGAAGTCCTCGATCAGGGACTGGGTGGCCCCGGGGGCGCCGTCGAAGCCGACAGCGACGCACGTGGTGGTGCTGGCGCACGACACGCCACTGAGGACGTTGTCGGCGTTACCCACGTTGGCGGCGGGGCCCAGGCTCCACGGCCCTTCGTCCGTCGAGGTCTCGATGAGCGCCCGGGGCGTTCCCCCTTCCAAGGTCCAGCCCACGGCGACACAGAAAGCGGTGCGCCGGGCACACGACACTGCGTTGAGAGCGCTGCCGGCGCCACCGGGGTTAGGCGTGACCGACCAGGTGCCCTTGTTCTCGGTCTCTATGAGCGTTTGGGCCCCTCCCCCCGAGTCTTCGAGGCCGACAGCGATGCAATACTCCGCACCGGGGCCGGCCGCACCGAAGAAGACGCCGCACGCCACGCCGTTGAGGGTACTGGGGTCGCTCCCCGTGCTGGGGCTCGGGACGACCGTCCAGGTGGTCCCGTCCCAGGTCTCGATCAAGGCTTGCGGCTGCCCAACCCCCACATCGTCGTAACCCACGCCAATGCATTGGGTCGCGCTCGGACAAGTGACGCCGTTCAGCACGTTGGCACCCGTCCCCCGGTTGGCGCTGGGGGTCACCGACCACGCCGGCCTGGCTACCTCCGGTTGCAGGGCCTGGTTGGCGCTGGGGGCCGCCGACCACGCCGGCATGGCTATCTGTGGTTGCAGGACCTCGTTGCCAGCACCCCCGCCAGCCGGGGGCACGGCCACCAGCGCGGCACCCCCGCCAGCCGGGGGCATGGCCACTAGCGCGGCGCCGCTCACCGTCACCGTGGCCTTCAGTTCTATGGACAGGATGTCCCAGTTGTCGGGGAACACCCCCG
Organism: uncultured Acidimicrobiaceae bacterium; assembly: GCA_964481925.1. Classification (GTDB taxonomy): domain Bacteria; phylum Actinomycetota; class Acidimicrobiia; order Acidimicrobiales; family Palsa-688; genus Fen-671. The sequence continues at coordinate 1,273 of CAYZVQ010000342.1, read as the reverse complement.
TAAAATCAGTGGTCACCTCGACCGAGCTGAGCGCGGACAGATCCTTCGTCGTCGAGGGCAATGGGACCAACGGGAAAGTGGCCGTCGAGTAATCGTCCCAGGTGTCCGACTGGTTGACATCGTGGAACGGGGCCAGGCCGGCCACCGTCACCGTGGCGTTGTCACCCTGGAGCCCGCCCCCATTGAGGTTGTCGTGCCCGGTCTCGATCGTCATATTCAGTGAGTCGACGACATCGGAGCCGTCCCCGGCGGGCACCGTGGTCGTAAGAGGGCCGCATTTATTTGCCGACCCCGTCAACCGGCACAGGCCGACGTGGCCATCGGGCAGGGTCGTGGTGCCAACCTTGTCCAAGAGCGTCACGGTCGTGGTCGTGGGGGAAGTCGTGGCCGCACAACCCAGTATCCCCGTCAGTTGCATTAAACTCACGTCCCAGTTGTCACCGGACAGCCCGCCCGGGAGATCGGTCTCCAGGGCAATCGATTCAAGATCCTCGGCGGGCGTGTCCGGTGGGAGCGAGTTGAGGTTGAGCAGCTTGATCCACGGGGCAAAACCCACGCCGCTCGGCCACTCGTTGTTCATGTTGATGTTCTGGAACGTGACCGAGGTGCCCGAGGCCAGCCCGAGCACGGCGTTGGCATTATCTTGGGGCTCGTTCCCACCACGCAGGTTATCGCCCCCCGTGCCCACCTGCAGGTTGAGCCCGGTCACGACGAGGTCGTCATCAGCACTAGGGACAGGCGACAGCGTTTCGGGGAACGTTTGGGGTGCCCCGCCCTTGAACCGGACCAGGTCCGGCTCCCCGTTCAGCGTCTGTGTCCCGACGACGTCCAAGAGGTGTGCCATCGTCGTAGCGCAGGAGCCAGCCGGGGGAGGGTACACGGCGGCTTGGAGCTCCAGGCCGGAGACGTCCCAGTTATCGCCGAACACTCCCCCGGTAAATTGGGTATTGAGAGTGACCTGAGTGATCTCGCTCACCTCGATGCCCTGTGGCACGGAGAGGAACACCGCGTGCAAAGTGTTGTTGTTCCACGAAGTCCCCTCGTTTATGTCGGTGTCCTCAAACTCGAAGGGCGCCGTCCCGGGCTGGTCCACCTGCACGGTCACATTGGCGGCCGAGCCCCCGTTCAGGTTGTCACCTCCGGTGACCACGTCCAGCTCCAACGAAGCAAGCACGCCCGCAGGTGCGGAATGGTTGGTTACTGCCACGGTGAGGTTGTGGACGCTGCCGGTGAACCTGATCGACGGGCTGCCCGCCAGGGGGATGAGGGTGTC
>CAYZVQ010000341.1:0-5481 GCA_964481925.1 uncultured Acidimicrobiaceae bacterium | reverse complement strand
AACATCCAGAAGGTGGTCGAGGCGGGCGAGAAGTACGCCATTTACCTCTTAAGGGGCCGGGGCCTGCCGGCCGACATCGCCCAATTGGGACCGTCGCGCCTTGACGGCGTGTGGGGCCCCGCCGTGTCGGACATGATCGCGACCGGCTACGCCAGCCGCAGCACCGGCACGGAGGCTTTCGTCGGCGCCGCCGTCATCGCCCCGTACGGCTTCAGGACGGGCGCCGCCGCCCAGGACAACTCGATAGCGGCGTATGTCCCGGACGACTACGCCGTGGTCGTCACCATCGTTTACGGACCGGTGAGCTCCCCGTTTTGGGCCGGGCCCCACAATCTGGGGTTGCAGGTCTTCAGCTCCTGGTCGTTGCTCAACTACGGCTAGGTACCGAGGCCATTGAGGCTCGGGAAAACACAACCATACGTTGCCCCGTTAGGGGCACCGACCACGAACGGCGTCTCGCCTGGCGCGTCACAGCAGGCGGGGCTGTGTTCCCGGGTGCCGGTCTACCAGAGCCCCTGCACAACGGTGCCGTTATGCAGCGTCACTGTCGTTGCCTTGCCCATCCACTCGCGCGCAGAGGCGAAGTCCGCCCAAGTACTCGTGGCCTGCCAATGGCCCGTGATCCCGGCCGGTGACTCGTAGTACTCATCGAGTACGAAGATTGTCTTGCCGGTCGGCTCAGAGCTCGGGTCAAGCGGGTTCGACAGTTCGGGGCCCTTCGAGATGGTGTAGTCCCGGAGCGCCACATCGCCCTCGCGGGGGTGGTCTTTCATCCATTCACCGTGGCTGGCGAAGATCCTGTCTCCTTCGGCCACGTCGTCAGGCCCCACCGTAAACACGATGACGAGGTGCGACTTTCCCATGTGAGACATGCTCATGTCCTTTCCCTGGGCACATTGGTCCAGGTGTTCGCCGCGACCCAGACCGAGCCGAGCACATGAGTGTAACCCACGTGCCAGCCGACGGGTCTCCGAAGCTCTCCGCCTGTCCCGGGGCCTCAGCGTGTTCTCAAGCCTGCCCAAAGTCAAGCTCGCCGCATTGGCCGACCTCGCCGAAAAGGCCTACTTCCCGCTCACGCCCTGAGACGCCGAGCAACGCTGAAACCGCGCTGGTCCAGGTCCCCCGAGGTGGCCACTAGCGCGTCGGGCGGTCGCCCGGGCCGAGGGGTAGGGCGGGGCGGTCGGGCGCCGACGAAGCTTCGTCGTGCACCGGCCGGGACCCGACGCGGACCACCCGCCAGCGGTCGGTGCGAACGCTCTGTACCCGCCTGGCGAGCCGGTGGCCAGCCGTGCGGATGACGAGATGGCGCACCGGGCCGATCATCAGGAGCAGACCAAGGGCGTCGCCGATGAACCCCGGGACGCAGATCATCACCCCGCCGATCAGGATGACCAGCCCGTCGAGAAGCTCCCGGGTGGGCATCTCGCCCCGGCCGAGCCTCTCCTGGGTATGGGCCAGCACCCCGAGGCCGACGCGCCGGACGACAACTGGGCCTAGGGCGCTGACCACGATGAGGAGCAACAGAGCCCAGAGGAACCCGATCTGGTGGGCGACGGCAACGAAGGCGACGATCTCGGCGGCAATGAACACCAGCACGCCGAGAAAGATCACACTGCAGGTTAACCATTCGCGCGGCCAACCCGTGAGCGAGCGCCCCGGCCCGGGCGGGGCCAGGCCAGCGACCGGTCAGCTCGGGCCGGTCAGCTCAGGCTGGTCAGCTCGGGCTGGTCAGCTCAGGCTGGTCAGTTCGGGCTGGTCAGCTCAAGCCGGTCAGCTCAGGCCGAGGCGTTGCCGGTGAAGTTCCAGGCGGCCAGGTGGAGGCTGGGGGCGCAATGGAGGCTGAAGTGAAGCCCACCTGGGGCCAGACGGGCGTCGTCGCCCACGCCCAGCACCTGTCCGGGCGCCAGGGCGGCGACGTAGGACTGAGTGAACCGGAGGTTGCTCACGGCCCGGCCCACCTCGCCGTTCTCGATCAGGAAAACCCCATTGCGTGTCAGGCCGGTGGCGACGAGGGTTTTGGGGTCGAGGGCCCGGGTGTACCAGAAGTCGGAGACGAGCAGGCCACGCTCAACCTCGGAGACCATCGAGCTGACTGGGCGGACGGCGCCCGCCGCCGCCTCGAGGACCGTGGCGGTGGCGACGGCGCCCAACGCCTCGCCACCGGGGATGCAGTGCCCGGTCGTGGTCGCTCCTCCGCCGGCCTTGGCCGCACTGCGCCGGTCATGGGTCACCCCCGTCACCACCCCGGCGTCGACCAGAGGGGCCCGCCGTTTGGGCGTGCCCTCGGCGTCGAAGAGCGGTCCGAGCTGGCGCCGGTCGGTGGCGTCGTCGCTCAGGCTCAGTGCCCGGTCGAGCTGACGCTCGCCCAGGGCTACGAACGAACGACCCTCGGTGACGGCCCGCCCGTTGAAGCCGTAAAAGGTGAAGAAGTCCATCAGATAGGCGACGCATCGGGCCTCCAGAACCACTTCGTAGCGCCCAGGCGGCAGTTCGATTGGATCCGCTCCGCTCCGGGCACGGGCGGCGGCGTGACGACCGAGCGCCTCACCGTCGAGATCGGCGAACCGGAACGAATAGGTGGAGGCGACGCCGTCCGAGCTCGGCCCGCCATCGGGGCCCGGTACCCGGAGGATGGCGTCCAACGCCGCGCTCGTATCGTGGCTGTCGAGGCGCTGGCCGGCGGAGTTGGCGAAGTACCGGTCATTTCGGGTGGTCTCGCAGAACCCCGCCCCCACCAGGCCGTCTCCATCCGACACGAAGGCGGCCACGGCCTCGGCCCGTTCGGCCGGGCCGACCCCCGCCGTGGCCGGGTCGTAGTGGAGGTCACTGGGGCTCAGGAGCGCAGCCGGCGAGGCCAGGCCGGCCCAGGCGGGGTCGACCGGTCGTAGCGCCGCCGCCACCAGGGCCCTGCCCGCCAGGCCTTCCAGAGCTTGGTCATCGCTGCGGTAGGTGGTAGCCGTCGCCGCGCGACCGTCCAGGGAGAGCTGCAGGTAGACCTCGGTGTGCTCGTCCACGACGTTCTGATGGATGAAGGAGTTGGCGAAGCGGGTGAGGCCCTGACGGGTGTGCGTTACGGTCACCGCCGCCTCGGCGCGACGGCCCACCATCTCGACCACCTTCTCCGCCAGGGCGGCAGGGTCGGAGGCGCTCATCCCCGTACCCCGACGCGAACATCGCGGAACCGGCACGGTACCGAGGGGTGGCCGGTGTGGCCGACCTGCATGGGCTGGCCCTTGCCGCAGTTTGGCGTGCCCCAAAACTGCCACTCGGCCTCGCCCCCGACCCGGTCCAGCGACCCCCAGAACTGAGGGCTGATACCGGTATAAGTGGGGTTGCGCAACACGCGCCCGAGCCGCCCGCCCTTGACCTCGTAACCGACCTCGCAGCCGAACTGGAAATTGAGGCGGCGGTCGTCGATCGACCAGGAACGGTTGGTGTCCATGTAAATGCCGTCGTCGGTCTCGGCGATCATCGCCTCCAACGAACTGGTGCCCGGGAGGAGGCCGATGTTGGTCATCCGCACCATCGGGATGCGGTTGTGCCCGTCGGCGCGGACCATGCCGCCGGCGGGCAGGCCCGCCAGCGCGGCCGAGTCCCGGCCGGACAGGGCCCCGACCCAGATGCCCTCACGCACGATGTCCACGCGGTGCGCCGGGGTCCCCTCGTCGTCGTAGCCGAACGACCCGAGGGCACCGGGCAGGGTGGCGTCGGCCGTGATGTTCATGAGCGGGGAGCCGAAGCGCAGAGACCCGAGCTGGCTGAGCTCGAGCCATGAGGTACCGGCGAAGGCCGCCTCCCAACCCAAGATCCGGTCGAGCTCGGTGGCATGGCCTACGGACTCGTGAATTTGCAGCGCCATTTGCTCGGAGCCCAGTACCAGGTCGCAGCGCCTATCGGGGCAGACCGGGGCGGACAGCAAGGCCACCGCTTCCTCGCCGACGCGCCCGGCATGACCGGGGAGGTCGAGCTGGCGGACGAGCTCCCATCCCCTGGTGCCGTACTGGCCCCGGATGCCCGGGTAGCTGCGGCGCTGGGTCTCGCCGTCGCCGATGGCGGTGGCCGACATGGCGGCACCGCACTCCCGGATGTGCTGGGAAATCCGGCTCCCCTCGCTCGTCGCCAGCCACTTGGTCGTGTCCCAGATGTCATAGCTGGCCTGGGCTATCTGGGCCCCTGCGGCCCGGGCAACCGACGTGACCGAGGCCAGGAGCCCGGCTTTCTCGGACAGCGGCACCGAAAGAGGGTCCTCCGCACAGGCACTTTCCCAGTGGTCGTGGACGGCCGGGACGGGGGCCATCTCGAGCGGCGCGCCGGCCAGGCGGGCCGAGGCCCGAGCCGTCTCGGCCGCGTGTTGGCCCGCCCGGCGGGCCTCCCGGCTCGACAGCTCGGCGGTGGAGGCGAAACCCCACGAGGAGCCGATCAGCGCCCGGACCCCGACACCGGCACGTTCGCCGTGGCGGAGGCCCTCGATCTCACCGTTTTGCGCCGACATCGACTCGGTCGCCATCACCATGACACGGGCATCGGCGTAGCGAGCACCGGCGTCCAGGGCACCGCCAAGAGCGGCCTCAGCAAGATCCATCACGGCGCGGAGAGGTTAGCCAAGATGCGCCGCCAAGATGTGCCGGCGGTAGGCTTCGGCGCTACAGGTCGTCGGACGACTACGGCGCCATCGCCACGGGAGGGGCAGGAGATGTACCACGAAGTGCAGGGCGTCGTCGCCCTCGGACGCGGCCGGCCCGTGTCCCTGGAGACCGTGCTCGTTCCCGATCCCGGGCCCGGCGAGGCCCTCGTCCGCGTCCAGGCCTGCGGCGTGTGCCACACCGACCTCCACTATCGGGAGGGGAACATCTCAGACGGCTTCCCGTTCCTGCTGGGCCACGAGGCGGCCGGCGAAGTGGTCGATGTCGGGCCCGACGTCCGGGGCCTGCGCCCGGGGGCGTTCGTCATCCTCAACTGGCGGGCCGTGTGCGGGACGTGCCGGGCGTGCCGCAAGGGCAAGCCCCAGTATTGCTTCGCCACTTTCAACGCCACCCAGCCGATGACACTGACGGACGGGACACCGTTATCGCCGGCGTTAGGGATAGGGGCCTTCGCAGATCTCACACTGGTGGCGGCAGGCCAGTGCACCGAGGTGCCCAAGGCCCGCCCTGAGGCGGCCGGTCTGCTGGGCTGCGGCGTCATGGCCGGTATCGGGGCCGCCATCCATACCGGCGAGGTCGCGCCCGGTGACAGCGTGGCGGTGTTCGGCTGCGGCGGGGTCGGGGCCGCCGCCATCGCCGGGGCCCGACTGGCCGGGGCCACCACGATCATTGCCATCGACGTCGACGACCGCAAGCTCGAGTGGGCCCGGGCGGTAGGGGCCACCCACACCGTCAACAGCAGCCGGGAGGACCCCGTGGAGGCGGTCCGGGCGGCCACGGGGAGCTTCGGGGCCGACGTGGCCATCGAGGCCGTCGGCCGGCCCGAGGTCCTCCAGCA
>CAYZVQ010000340.1:3481-5513 GCA_964481925.1 uncultured Acidimicrobiaceae bacterium | reverse complement strand
TGCCACTCGACGACGGTGCTGCCCTTGCGGGCCAGCACGGGACGGGACGCCAGCCATGACTCCATCACTGTGCGCGAGTAGCTCTCGTTGAGGCTCGGCTGGACATAGGCGAGCGCCGCGGCCAGGGCGTTGTTGCGCTGGTCGATGCTCAGCAAGCCGACGTCTATGACCCGTCCCCGCAACCGGGGAGGCACCTCGGCGTCCCCCGCCCCGGCGCACACCAGCTTGACCGGCAACTTGGTGCGGGAGAACAGGTCGACCAGCCACGGCCACCCCTTGTCGGCCTCACGGCGGCCTACATAGAGCAGGAACGGGGAGTCGATACCGTACTCCGAGCGGAACTTGTCGGGCCGGTAAATTTTGGGGACCTGCATGCCCGAACCGATAACGCTGTGATTGGGCGTGACGGGCCCCATCCGGTGGGCCAAGTCGTGCTCGGGGCCGGAAAGGAACCAGACCGATGCCGGCAACGACAGGACGTGGCGCATTACGTCCAGGTAGGCGTAGACCTCGTCGTGCAGGCACGGCATGACCACGGCGCGGTCGGCCACCGCGGGCATGCAGACCGTCGTGGTCCAGAACAAATAGGGGGCGAAGATGACGGCGTCGAAAGTGTCCTTCTCCCTGAGCAGGGCCTCGAACAGCCCCGGCGTGCGGAACAGGGCGTTGAGCCAGGTGACCTGGTCGTCCAGGGACGGCACCTCCCCGGCGTAAATCCGCCCGTGGACGGCGTGCTCTTTGCTGGCCGACGCCGCCAGCACGTTTTCGAAGCGGCGCACCAAGATGCCGTCGTGCACCTTGGACGACTCCGGCAGTTCGTTGGCCCACGTGTACGGGTTGACGGCACAGGTCGTAAGCACTTCCACCGACCAGTCCCGCTCCACCAGGCCCAGCGCGATGTCACGTACCACGGCTTCGGCGCCCCCGATTATCTCGGCACCGAAGCGGGGGCTGACGAAGGCCACCCGTCGATTCAGCTGTTCGGACATGAAGGGCCCCCCGTTAAGCTGTCCATTCCGGGCGGTAGCATAGCGCCAGTGCCAGTAAGCCGTCCCGGACGGGGCGATTGGAGCGACCTCGCCACCCTCGCGGACGTCACCGCCTGTTACCGGCTTCTCCTGGAGCGCCCCCCCGACGCCGAGGGCTCCGCCCACTACCGCCAGCGCCTGAGCTCGGACAATGTCAGTGTGCACGAGCTGGTCGAAGAGTTCCTCGGAAGTGTGGAGTTCGCCCGGGCGCACGCTTTAGGCCGGCCGGGCGACCGCAGGGCCCACGAGGTGGTGAACACGTGCGAGGGCTTTCGCATCCACGTCGACCCCACCGATTATGCCGTCGGCCACACACTGGCCCGGACCGGTAGCTACGAACCTGATGTCTCAGCCACGTTGCGCTCCGTGCTCGGCCAGGGCGCCACCTTTGTCGACATCGGGGCCAACATCGGATGGTTCAGCCTGCTCGGAGCCTCACTGGTGGGTGCCACCGGCCGCGTCGTCGCCATCGAGCCCAACCCGCGCAACGTTGCCCTGCTGCGCCAGAGCGCCAAGGACAACGGGTTTGAAAACATCGAGGTGATGGCGGTCGCCCTGTCCGAGCGCGCGGGCGCGGTGGCCTTGGAGACAGACGGGAGCAACGGGCGGATCATCCCCGTCGACGGGCCTCCGGCGACGCCGGTCGAGGCCGAGTTCGTAGTGGCAAGCTACCCGCTGGACGATGTGCTCGCCTCGGCCGGCATCGGGCGGGCCGACGTCATAAAGATCGACGTCGAAGGAGCCGAGCCGCTCGTGCTGCAAGGCGGTAGGGCTACGTTCAGCACCGGGCCGCCCGTCCTGATCAGCGAGTTCTTCCCCCTCGCCCTGGACAGTTCGCCATGGGGAAGTGCCCAAAGCTACCTCAGCACCCTGCGCGCCTTCGGTTACCGCCTATCGGTGATCGGCCGCGAGGGCGACTGCGACGATAGCGAGATCCTCGCCCTGGCCGCCGCTCCGGGCCGAGACCACGTGGACCTTTTAGCCCGGCCAGTCTGAGAGCGGCC
>CAYZVQ010000340.1:0-3381 GCA_964481925.1 uncultured Acidimicrobiaceae bacterium | reverse complement strand
CGGCCAGTCTGAGAGCGGCCCAAGCGCACGGCCCCGGCGCTCCGCCGGGGCCCGGTCAACCGAACAACTTGGCCAGTCGGGCCATACCCTCGGCGAGGTCGTCGTCGGCCAGGGCGTAGGAAAACCGTCCGCACCCCGGCGCTCCGAACGCTTCACCGGGCACAAACGCCACCTTCGCCTCCTCCAAAACGAGCTCGGCCAGCTCAAGGGTGGTCGTGGGCGCCTTTCCCAAACCGGAAAAGGGACGGCCGAGTACCCCTGCGAAGCTGGGGAAAGCATAAAAGGCGCCCTCGGGCTCGGGGCACAGTACACCGGGAAGGTCTGATAGGGCGGCAACGATGGCCCGGCGGCGCCGGTCGTAGACCGAGCGCATCTCCTTGACGTCTTCGAGGCCCCCGGAGAGGGCGGCCAAGGCCGCCCTCTGGGCGACGTTGCAGACATTGGAAGTGGAATGGCTCTGAAGGTTGGCGGCCGCCTTAACGACGTCCAGGGGACCGATCAACCATCCCACCCGCCAGCCGGTCATGGCATAGGTCTTGGCCACACCGTTCACGATGATGCAACGCTCGGCTAGTTCCGGCACCAGCACGGGCATCGAGTGGAACCGGGCCGAGCCGTACACGAGATGCTCGTAGATCTCGTCGGTCACCACCCACAGCCCGCGCTCGTCCGCCCAAGTGGCCAGGGCGCGCATCTCGTCCTCGCCATAGACGGCGCCCGTCGGGTTGGAGGGCGAGACAAACAAAAGGACTTTGGTCCGGGGCGTGAGAGCCCTCTCAAGTTGCTCGACGGTCACCTTGTAGCCACTTTCGGGCGTGGTCTGGACCTCGACGGGCACCCCGCCGGCCAGGCGCACCACCTCGGGGTAGGTGGTCCAATAGGGCGCCGGGAGCAGCACCTCGTCCCCTGGGTCGAGCAAGGTAGCGAACGCTTCCTCGACCGCCTGCTTGCCGCCGTTGGTCACCAGCACCTGAGCCGCCGTCACGTCAAACTGGCTGTCGCGGGCCGTTTTCGTGGCGATGGCGTCCCGCAGCTCGGGCAGGCCCGCGGCCGGCGTATAACGGTGGTTGCGCGGTTCACGGCAGGCCGCCGCGGCTGCCTCCACGATATGAGCGGGAGTGGGGAAGTCCGGCTCCCCGGCACCGAAACCGATCACATCCTCGCCCTGGGCCTTCAAGGCTTTGGCCTTGGCGTCCACGGCGAGGGTGGCGGACTCGGTAACGGCGGCGATACGAGCGGAAAGGCGTTGTCGAGAAGCAGGGGCCATCCCAACATGCTCGCGCAGCACGCCGTTCGTCCGCACCCTTTAAAAGCCCTCGAGGACCGGTAGATAAACGAGCCCGGCGGCAGCGGTCCACTATCCTCGTTCAATGGGGAGTAACGCGGGCGCGGGCGCTTGTGCCTGGGCTTCGACGGCCCGCCCGGCGCCGTCTCGGACCAAACCGCTCCCGCGTGTGGTCGGTTTTTTGTTGTTGCTCGCGTCTCTGACGCTTTGGTCCGCACCCGCCACCGCCGCCGCGTTGCCGCCATCGCTCCACGCGCCGGCGGTGCTGACAGCCCCCGTTCGGGGGCCGAGAAAACCCATCGCCCCTCAGGCCCCCGTGGCGCTGCCCCCGTCGGCCGCGTATGTGCTGGTCGACGTCAACACCGGAAATGTGCTCGCTGCCGACAACGAACACCTTCGGCTCCCACCCGCCAGTCTCACAAAGGTGCTGACGGCCCTCATAGCCGTCAACTACCTGCGCGCGGGCGCCGGGGTCCGGGGCACCGAAGAGTCGGTAGAGGCCTACCCGAACGATGTGGGCATCGAAAAGGGCGTGGCCTGGCCCCTCCATGACGTGCTCGAATCGCTTCTGGTCCTGTCGGCAAATGACGCCGCCTATGCGCTGGCGCAACGGGTCAGCGGCTCGTTGGCCGCCTTCGCCTCGGTCATGCAACGATCGGCGAAGCAGATCGGGATGACCGATTCACCCGTTTTCCATGACCCTGCCGGCCTGGACGGGACCGAGGGGTTCGAGGGCGGCAACCTGGTGAGCGCCCGCGACCTGGCTATCGCCGGACGCGACCTCCTCGACGTCCCCGAGCTCGCCCGCATAGTCGTCCAGGACGGCTACCACTTCGTCGACCCCACCGGTGCCGCCCACTACCTCCCGAGCATGAACAACCTGTTCCTGGAGAGCTATCCCGGTGCCATCGGCATAAAGACGGGGTTCACGGACAAGGCCGGGAGCTGCATAATGGCGGCGGCCCGGCGCCAGGGACGCACGATGCTGGCGGTCGTGATGAACGGCTACAACCCCACCCAGAGCGCTATCGACCTGCTCAACGAGGGCTTTCAGACCCCGGTAGGGTCCGAGCCCACTAAGGATCGTCTACCGCTACCGGCCCTGCCCAGCCCGGTCGCCCTGAGCAAGTTGTCGTTACACCACCTCTCCAGTCATCATGTGCGCCCGGCCCATCACCCTCGGGCCGGCACCAATCTGGGCGCCGCTCAAACACCACAGTCCCCACGCCGGGCCGGGCCGGTAGCGCTGGGCTCGGGAGCCGGGGCCGGAGCCGTCGGCAGCGGGGCGGCCGCACCATCGAGGCACGGCCTGAGCTCGGTGCTCGCGGCGTGGCCCGCCCAGGTGCTCTTGTACCTGGCGGCGGCCGCTGCCTTGTTCGCGTTGTGGGAACTGTGGTCCCTGCAACAGGTCTACGGTCAGGGCCGGCGTTCTCATAGGTCATCCCGGCCGGGGCCAGGACCGGTGAGACCGGTGCCGATGAGACCGGCGACCACGAGGCCGGGGCCGATGAGCAGCATTGCCGGAGGCAGGCGACGAAGGGAGCAGCTCGTGGCTTCCTACCGGTCCCACGAGCACCCCTAACCTTCACGCGCCGGGCGCGCCCACCAGCCTTCTAACGATGCTTTCGGCAAACTGGCCGCTTGTCTCCAGCACGACCGTGCACGTGGCGCCGGGCTGGCGTTGCTCGCCTCTATAGCTGCCCCTGAGGTCGCAAATGGTGGCTCCCCGGGCCGGGCCGCGGCCGGTTTCCACGGTGATGCCGACAGTCATGGCCCGTTGGGGCACCACATCGCCGGTGGCGACGCCGGCCGCCAGCGCGTCATGGCAGGGGCAGCTCCTGCGGCCGAAGATCGGAGTATAGAAGTCGAAATAGTGGTCGAGGATGGCGGCGGCGAACCGTGCCGCCGGTGACCTCGATGCCGCCAGCGAGAGGCGTTGTTGCTCGCTCATCACCTCTCCCATAGTGGCATCGAGGGGTACGAGCGTCGTCGCCCAGGGCGCGCTGAAAACGGCCTGAGCAGCCTCGGGGTCATGCCAGACGTTGGCCTCCGCCGCCGGCGTGACGTTGCCGGGGGCTGACGCCGCCCCGCCCATG
>CAYZVQ010000339.1:0-5515 GCA_964481925.1 uncultured Acidimicrobiaceae bacterium | reverse complement strand
GCCATAGACGAGATCTGTTTCGGGCTTACCGGGAGCAAGGGCAGGGACGGCATATTGGAGATGACGTTCCTGCTCGGTCCCGACGGCCTCACCGTCAACGGGCACGGCCATTTTTCGGGGGCGGTCCCCGTGCACTTGTCCGAACTGTCCGAAGTGATACTCAACGCCTTGGTGGACGAGCACTCCGTGAGCGACGGGGCCGCAGGGCCACAGTTCCGGTTGGTGAAAAGGCGCCAGCCCCGTAAGGACGGCGCGGAGCGCGAGTCACCAGGGGAAGGACAGTGAGCCTGGAGCCGAACCGGCGCGAAGAGCTCACAGAGCAATTTCTCGCATACGCGGAGACCCGGGACACCAGTTTGCGCGACCAGCTCGTGGGCGCGCATTTGGGGCTGGCGGAGTACCTGGCGCGCCGTTTTGCCAACCGAGGCGAGCCTCTCGACGACCTCGTGCAGGTGGCTTCGCTCGGGCTGATAAAGGCCGTCGACCGCTTTGACCCCACCCGGGGAGTGGCGTTTTCCACTTACGCCACCCACACCATCGTCGGGGAGCTCAAGCGGCATTTTCGCGACAAGGGCTGGGCGGTACGGGCTCCCCGCAGGATGCAGGAGCTATACCTGAGCCTGGGCAAAGTCGTGGCCACTCTGGGCCAGGAGCTCGGCCGCTCGCCGACTGTCGCGGAGCTGGCGGCGGAAGTGCAGGTATCCGAGGAAGAGGTCCTCGAGGCCCTCGAGGCAGGCCAGGCCTACCGCTCGACGTCCCTGGACGCGCCTGCGGGCACCGAAGAGGGAGAGACGCTGGGGGCACGCCTGGGCGGGGAAGATGCCTCGCTGGAGGACGCCGAGAGCCGGGCCACGCTTTCCCCGCTCCTCGGGCAACTCGGCCAGCGTGAACGCCTGATCCTCCATCTGCGGTTTTTCGAGGGCCTGACGCAGTCCGAGATTGCCAACAGGCTCGGGATCTCCCAGATGCATGTCTCGAGGCTGTTGGCGCGCAGCGTCTCCCAGCTCCGTACCGCCGCGGAGACGCCGGCGCCCTGATGCGGCTGCTGTTAGTCGTAAACACCTCTGCCTCGTCTGTGACCGCCCGCGTCCGGGTCGTCATCCACAAAGCTCTTTCGGCCGACCACGACGTGGTGATAAAGGAGACCAACCGGAGAGGTCATGCCGCCCGCCTGGCCCAGGGCGCGGCAGCAGACGGCCTCGACGCCGTTGTCGTCCTCGGTGGGGACGGGACACTGAACGAGGCGGCCAACGGGCTGGCCGGCTCGCCTACCGCTCTTGCCGTGCTCCCCGGAGGCTCCACCAACGTCTTCGCCCGCACCATCGGTATGGCCAACGACCCGATCGAAGCCACCAGCCAACTGCTTTCCGCCCTCGCTGCTGGCTCGGTCGAGCGGGTGGGCCTGGGCCAGGCCAACGCCCGCTACTTCCTGTTCCATGCCGGCATCGGCTTTGACGCCGCCGTGGTGGCCGGCGTCGAGAAGCTGGCGTCCCTCAAGCGCTACGCGGGACCGGCGCTTTTCCTGGGGGAAGCCATGTTCACCTGGGCATACCGGTACGAGCGCCACCACCCGGCCTTCTCGCTGACCTCGGACGCCGGACCGGTGATAGACGACGGTTACTTCGCCGTTTGCCTCAACACGGACCCGTACACCTACCTCGGCAACCGGCCGGTGAGCCTGGCCCGAGGGACATCCCTCGACACGCCGTTAGCGCTGGTCGTCCTACGCAAGCTCACCTTGCGGGTGCTCCTGCCCGTAGCCGTCGCCGCCCTCGGTGAAGGCCTGGCCCACACCGGCCGCCGGCACACTTCGGTCCTCGGTCGGGTCGGCGAGGCTACCGTCAAGGGGTACCGACCCGTCCCCTACCAAGTCGACGGCGACTACGTAGCAGAAGCTGAGCACATCGAACTGCGATGGGCCCCCGGGGTGCTGTCACTGGTCCTGCCCAACAACCCCTTGCGCGTCGCACCACCGAGGCTATAATTCAAGCTACGCGCGAGCTTTTAGCCATTTGATTCTGGTGGGCCACGCACGTGAAGGATTTCACAAGCTTTTTTCGGGTTTGGGCTTGTTCGTTCGGCCCTTGACCGCGGCCCCCGGTCAGACGTTGTTGATCGCGCCAGGAGGAAAACTGAGTTGGCCCTGACTTGGACTCGGAGCATCGAGTGGGATGTGGAAGATTGGCGCGAGCGGTCCGCCTGCCGTGATACCGATCCTGACCTGTTCTTTCCCGTTGGTAGTACGGGACCGGCAGTGGAGCAGATCACGAGCGCCAAAGCCGTGTGCGGCACCTGTGACGCCCGCTCGAGTTGTCTGGACTTTGCCTTGGCGACCAACCAGGAGTCAGGGATTTGGGGAGGTACCACCGAAGAGGAGAGGCGCAAGCTTCGCAAGGTGTGGCTGGCTCGCCAGCGCCGGGCGGGCTGACCCGAAGCGCGGAGCCCCCCAGCCTCGGCCTGCGTCGCAGGCGGAGGCTGTGCCCGGGAGCTCAGATCCGGGCTAGTTCGTCACGGTCGGAGTGACTGACCGGCACCACGAACTCCACTACCGTCCCGCCGTCGTTGTACATCTTCATCGTGCCGCCGAGCTGGCTGTTGACGAGCCCTCTGACGATGGAAAGGCCGAGGCTGGTCGTAGCTTCGATAGAGAAGCCTTCCGGCAGCCCACTACCGTTGTCCCTCACCTGGACCGAAAGCAGGTCGCCTTCCCGGCTGAGCGAGACGTGGACCCGTGGCCCGGACGCGTTGTCAGGGTCGTCTGCCGGCCCGGTAGCGCCGCTGGCAACTCCCGGGGGAGGTACCCCGTCCCCGGCCGGACCAGAGTGATAATGCTCGGCGCCGTGCCCCCCGAGCGCGACGAAGGCGTGCTCAACGGCGTTCTGCATGAGCTCGTTCAAAGCCACGGCCAGCGGCGTGGCGACCTGGGCGCCCATCTCTCCCGCCTCGCCTGACCAGGTGACCTTGGCGGGCACCGTGGCGCTGGAAAGGTCCTCCGCCATGCGGACCAGCGACGGCAGTATGTCGTTGAAGTCGACCTCGTCAGTGGTGTCCCGGGAAAGGATCTCGTGGACAACGGCGATACTGCGCACCCGCCGTTCCGCTTCCTCCAGGGCATGGCGGCCGTCGCCCTTCGGTAAGCGTCGTGCCTGCAGGCGCAACAGGGACGAGATCGTCTGAAGGTTGTTCTTCACCCGGTGGTGCACCTCGCGGATGGCGACGTCCTTCCCCAGGAGGAGCCGGTCACGACGGCGGAGATCGGTAACGTCACGTACGAGCAGGAGCGCCCCTGTCACCTTGCCCTGGTCGAGCAGCGGTATGCAACGCATGAAGACGGCGACATCGCCGAGCTCGAGCTCCTCTGACACCGGGAGCTGCTGATTGAAGGCGACCGGGACCGGCGTGTGCTCGAGGCCCAGCTCGGCGAGGCTGGCCCCCATGATCCCGCGGTAGATGCCCAACCGGTGTAGGGCGTTGACGGCGTTAGGCGAGCTGAACTCGATCCGCCCGGCCCCGTCTAGCGTCATGACCCCGTCACCTACCCGGGGCGCCTCGCTTGAGAGGGGCTCGTCGGCCGGGAACGGGAAGGTCCCGGCCGTGACCATCCGGGCCAGACGGTCGAACACGCCCACATAGACGCGCTCGAGCTCGCCCGCCCGTCGGCCGACTATGAGCGGTGCCTCCCTGGTGAGCACGGCTACAATATCGCCCCGCATCCGGACCGGTATGCAGACGACCCGGGCTCGCTCGCTCCGGGCCGCCACCGGCACTTCGCCCTCCACGACGCTGCCCAGGGCGCAGGCCCGGGCCAGCAGCGGGCGCTCGTTGTCGCCGACTTCCCGGCCCAGCAGGTCCTCTAGATGGAGTGTCTGGCTGGTGGTCGGCCTTACCTGGCCAACCACCACGAAGCCCCCTTGCTGAGCGGAAATTGGGACAAAAAGCAGCAGGTCCGAGAACGACAGGTCCGAGAGGATCCCCCATGAGCTCACCAGGCGTTGCAAATGCTCGACGACAGCCTCGGGCGCTAAGGTCCGGCCCCTCAGCAGTTCGGCCAAAGTCGCCATGACAGTCCTCCTTTATTGCCACTGAGAGACATAAAAATGCGGGACGGCCGCCGGTTGCCCACGACAATGCTCACGACCAGATATGGCGGCCCAGTGCGAGCACGCCTTCGAGGTCGTGGACATCCTGTTCGAGCTCGGGCACAGTGACCACGACACCGGGGGGGCCCGACAGCTCCGAACGCAGGCTGGCTTCTCTTCTGGCCACGACGCCTAAGTTATTGAAATTGACGCCCACCTCTTGTAGGACTCGCTCGACCAGGACCGGGTCTGTGCCGCGCAAAGGACCTTTCTCGGTGCAAAGCAGTCCCGCCAGGTGCTCTGCCTCCTCGGACAGCCTCGCGGCGCGAGGCGCCAGGCCGGGGGAAAGAAGGTAGGCGGGCAGCACCCGGTTGAGGACCAAGCCGCCGAGATGGAACCCCTTGGCCGGCAACAGACCCATAAATGTCCCTGCTTCACGCACCGGGACGCTCTCCAAAGTGCTCACCACTATAAATGTGGAGCGGCGGTCGGCCAGCAGCCTCTGGACCTCCTCGGCGCGCGACACAAAACCCTCCGACAGTGTTTGGAAGAGTATGAAGAACTCCGCAATGTCCTGGAGGAACTGCGAACCCAGGATCCTGTCGGCCACATGGTAGAACGGCCGGGACGCCATATCGGCAAAGCGGCTCCGGTACGGGACGGTGAGGAGGCGCAACAGGCGGGAACTGAAAAACTCGGCCATACGCTCGGGAGCCAGGAGAAAGTCGATGGCGTTACGGGTCGGCGGCGTGTCGACGACGATCAGGTCGTAGGCACCCTGTGAATGGAGCTCGTACAATCGTTCGACCGCTATGTAATCGTGGCTTTGCACGAAGCGGCCGGAAATGTTCTGGTAGAGGGGGTTGTCCAATATCCGCTGGGCGGTGGCCGGGTCGGGCGCGTGCTGGTTCACCAGGCGGTCCCAGCTCCACTTGGTGTCCAGCATCTCAGTCCACAACTCGCCGTGCGGCACGATACCGGCTTTGGCAAAGGCGCTGAGCGGTACCTGCTGGGCGCCCGCCCGGGCCGGCGACAAACCTAGGGCATTGGCCAGCCGGCGGGCGGGGTCGACGGTCAGCACCAGGACCTTGCCTCCCTGACGGCACGCAGCCATCGCCGCGACGGCCGCCGCCACGGTGGTCTTGCCGACACCGCCGGGCCCGCAGACGATGACGATCTCCCTGGCCGCCACGAGCGCTTCCAAGGTGGCCGGCGCTTTCCTGGCCCTGGTCAACTTTCGAGCTCCGCGGCGAGGGCGGCGGCGATCTGGCGGGTCGAGCGCAACCCGTAAGAGCGCAGGAAGAGGTACGGCACGTACAGCAGGGGGGTTGCGGCCGCGCCGGGCACGGCGGCACCCACCGATTCTCGCAACCGCTCGAGATGGGCCGCCCGCGACCGGCGCATCTTGACCATTAGTCGAGCCGCGTCCAGCAGGG
>CAYZVQ010000338.1:0-5549 GCA_964481925.1 uncultured Acidimicrobiaceae bacterium | reverse complement strand
GGCGGTCCCAGGTGGGGCGGTTGTCGGCCAGGAAATGGTCGATGTCCACAGCTGCAACTGTACGGCGCGCCTTGGCCACCGGCGGCCACGGCGGTCAACGACGCTCGGCCGCGCAGATGGGCGGCGGTACCCTCGGAGATATGTACGCCACGACCCACGGCGTGGTCACTCCCGAAGCCGTGGTCCTCGACCTGCCTACCGCGAGCCCAGGCACAAGAGTGCTGGCCCGCCTGCTGGACGTCCTGATCACCCTGGTCGTGTTCTACGCCCTCGTCGTCCTCGTCGGCACGACCGGCATCCTGGGCGGGACGGTTTCGTTCATCATGTCGGCCTTCGGTCTCGTCGCTGTCATCCTCGTTTACCCCGTGCTCATGGAGGGCCTGTGGGGGGGCAGGACGCTCGGGAAGGCGGCGCTGGGGCTGCGCGTGGTGCGGACCGACGGCGCTCCGATCGGCTTGGTCCAGGCCGCCCTGCGCGGAGCACTCGGCCTGGTAGAGGTTTGGGGCACCCTCGGCTCTTTGGGCTTCATCGTCATGCTGTTCTCCGGCCGTGACCAACGCCTGGGCGACATGGCCGCGGGGGCCCTGGTCCTGCGGGAGCGTCAAGGCCGGGCTTTGCGACCGGTCGAGCTGCTGGTCCCGCCGGGGTGCGAGCAGCTGGTAATGACGCTGGACGTGGGGGCGATGAGCGCCGACGACTACGAGCTGGTGCGGTCGTTCCTCGTCCGGTGGCGAGATTTCGCCGGCCAGCAGCGCGTCGCCGTAGCGGCCACGGTGGCGGGCCCGCTGTGGCAGCGGTTCAGGCACCCCATCCCTGCGGGGCTCGGCCCCGACTACTACCTGGCCTGCCTGGGTGCCGCCTACCAGTACCGTCACCAGTCGGGCCAGGCTGCCCCGGCTCAGCCGCAGTGGGGCAACCCGTACGGTACCCCGCCCAGGGACTACGGCGAGCCGTCAGGCTGGCCCGCCCCTCGCTGAGGCCGTCAGGCCAGCTCAACTTCTATTGCCGTGGCGCTCGAGGGAGCGAACACCAGCTCGGAAATGTTCTGGGCCGCCCGCAGGTCGTCTTGGACCAGGGCCAGGGCGTCAATTGTCTCCACCGGCCCGTGGAAGCTGACCCGGGCCACCGGCGCCCGAGGGCTGACCTTTGCCTCGGACTTGGCCCGGCGGACCGCAGCCAGCAGCTCGACGGCGCTCGAATAAACCGCGGTCCCAACTGAAGGGGCAGGCGCGGCCGGCTCAGGCCACGGCGCCCGGTGGACGGAGCCCTCCTGCCACCACGACCAGACCTCCTCGGTGACAAAAGGCGTGAACGGAGCGAACAACCGCAACATGACCGACAGGCTGGCCGCCAGGGTGGCCCGGGCCGAAGAAGCCCGCTCGAGCCCCATCTCCCCATAGGCGCGCGCTTTGACGAGCTCGAGGTAATTGTCGCAGAAGTCCCAAAACCACGCTTCGCTCCTTTCCAGGGCGCGGGCGTAGTCGTAATCCTCGAAAGCTCCGGTGGCCACCGAGACCAGTCCGGAGAGGCTTATCAGCATGGCGTGGTCGACAGGGTCAGTCACCAGCCCGGGGCGGCCCGCGGCCTGGGCGGCCAGGCCGGCGGCGGCGGCGGCGCCGATCTCAGTGCTGTCGTCGCCGGCCCACAGCTTGGGGCTGAGGACGAACTTCGATGCGTTCATAATTTTCAGCGCCAGTTTCCGGCCCACTTCCATTTGGCCTTCGACAAACGCCGTGTCGGTGCCGGGCCGGCCCGAAGCGGCCCAATAGCGCACGGCGTCCGAGCCATGTTTTTCAAGCAGGTCCTGGGGCGTGATGACATTGCCTACGGATTTGGACATTTTCTTGCGGTCGGGGTCAAGTATCCAGCCCGAAATGGCGGCGTTCGCCCAGGGAAGGCACCCGTGCTCCAGATAGGAGCGCACGATCGTCGAGAACAGCCAGGTCCTGATGATGTCGTGGCCCTGCGGGCGCAGGTCCATGGGAAAGATCCTTTGCCACCGCTCGCCGGCAGAGGCGTCCTCCCATCCGCCGGCGATCTGGGGCGTGAGGGAGGAGGTGGCCCAGGTGTCCATCACGTCCATTTCGGCCGTGAAACCGCCGGGAACGCCGCGCTGGCCCGACGAGTAGCCCGGCGGGACATCTGTGGTGGGGTCGACCGGGAGATCGTCTTCGCCCGGCACGAGGGGGCTCGAATAGTCCGGCTCGCCATCTTGGTCCAACCGGTACCAGACGGGAAAGGGTATGCCGAAAAAGCGCTGCCGGCTGACCAGCCAGTCGCTGTTTAAGCCGGTGACCCAGTCCTCGTAGCGGGCCCGCATGAAGGCCGGGTGCCAGCGCAACTGCCGGCCGAGGTCCAAGAGGGCCTGCTTGTGGGCCAGGGTCCGGATCCACCACTGCCGGCTCGTAACTATTTCCAGGGGCCGGTCGCCTTTTTCGAAAAACTTGACGGCATGGGTAATGGGACGCGGTTCGCCGCGCACCTCGCCCGTGGTCGTCAGAAGTTCGACCACTCGGCGTTGTGCCCCGGCCAGGTTCTTGCCGGCCAGTTCTTCGCTGTAGACCGAGGTCCCGGCCGGGCTCAGCCCGTCCGGGGGTGCCGCCGCCAGGCGCCCGTCACGTCCGACGATGGGCCGCATGGGCAGGCTCAGCTCCCGCCACCAGGTCACGTCCGTGACATCGCCGAACGTGCACACCATCGCCGCGCCGGTGCCCTTATCAGGCTGAGCCAGGGGATGGGCGACCACAGGGACGACCGCCCCGAACAGCGGCGTTGTCACGCTCGCGCCCACCAGGGCCGTGTAGCGCTTGTCTGAGGGGTGGACGACGACGGCGACACAGGCCGGCAGGAGCTCGGGGCGCGTCGAGTCGATGAGCAGGTCCTGTGCGTCCGAGCGGTGGAAAACAAGGGTGTGGTACGCGCCCGGGCGTTCCCTGTCCACCAGCTCGGCCTGGGCCACCGCGGTACGGAAGTCGATGTCCCACAGCGTCGGCGCCTCGGCTGAGTAGGCCTCGCCCCGGTGCAAAAGGCGTAAGAACGCCAGCTGGGAGGTACGGCGCGCCCTTTCGCCGATCGTCGTGTAGAGCTGGCGCCAGTCCACCGAGAGGCCGAGGTAGCGCCAGAGATGTTCGAAGGCGCGCTCGTCTTCGGCGGTCAAGCGCTCGCAGAGCTCGACAAAGTTGGGGCGGCTTATGGCCACGGGCGACTGGCCCTTGGCCAAGCCTCCTTCGACGGGCGGAGCGAACCCGGCCTGGTAAGGCAGTGACGGGTCGCAGCGTACGCCGTAGTAGTTTTGAACGCGCCTCTCAGTGGGCAGCCCGTTGTCGTCCCAGCCCATGGGGTACCACACCGAACGGCCGCACATGCGCCTATAGCGGGCGATGGTGTCGGTGTGGGTGAAAGAAAAAACGTGGCCGACGTGGAGCGAGCCGCTCACGGTGGGAGGCGGCGTATCGATGGCGTAGACCCGTTCCCGGGGTGCGGCGGGGTCGAAGTGGTAGGTACCCGTGCTCGCCCAGATTGCTGACCATTTCGTCTCGAGACCTTCGAGCACCGGACGCTCCGGCGCCCCGTGCTCACGCGGGCCTGCGGTTATCGACATCTTGTCGGACATGATCCAGCTACCGTACTTGCTGTGCTGGCTCTCTTGGACACGGCGACGGGCAAGGTCGCCCGGCTGGAGCCCCGTGACCGGGGGCGGCTCTCGGTGTACCTGTGCGGGCCGACCGTCTCGGGCAGTCCCCATCTCGGCCACGGCCGTGCCAACGTCATCTGGGACACGCTGCGCCGTTACCTGACCTGGAGCGGGCTGGAGGTCCGCTTCGTGTCCAACGTGACCGACATCGAGGACAAGATCATCGCCCGGGCGGCGCAGGAGAACTCGTCCACCGCGGAGGTGGCGGCTCGTTACGAGGCTCTCTGGTGGGACACCATGGCCGCCCTCGGCGTCGAGCGCCCCGACGCCGTGCCCCACGCCACCGCCTACGTGGACGACATGGTGGGGCTGGTGGCGGACCTGGTCACGACCGGCTACGCCTATCAGGGCGGCGACGGCGTCTATTTCTCGACCGAGTCGTTGCCAGGCTACGGGCTGCTGGCGCGCCAGGACGTTGGCACCCTGCGGGCCGGTGCCCGCGTCGAAGCCGAACGGGAGGCGGGCAAGCGCTCGCCACTGGACTTTGCGCTGTGGAAGTTGGCCGCGCCGGGAGAGCCGGCGTGGCCGTCGCCGTGGGGGCCGGGGCGACCAGGCTGGCATACCGAGTGCGTAGTGATGTCGCTCGACCTGTTGGGCGAGGGTTTCGACCTCCACCTGGGCGGCCTCGACCTCGCTTTCCCCCATCACGAGAACGAGCGCGCCCAGGCTGTGGCCGCCGGCAAAGTGTTCGCCCGGCGCTGGGCCCACAACGGCATGGTGGTCGATGAGCGGGGCGAGAAGATGAGCAAGTCGTTGGGCAACATCACCTCCCTGCCCGACCTCGTGGGGCGTTATGACGGGCGCACCCTGCGGGCCCTCGTCCTGCAGGTGCATTACCGCTCGCCCATGAGCGTTACCGCCGAAGCGCTCGAGCAGGCTCAGGCGAACGTCGACCGGCTCGACAACTTTGCCCGGGAGACCCGGGACGCCGGCCCGGCCGCTCCCGATCCCGGCATGCTGGCCCGCTTCCGGGCTCGCCTCGACGACGATTTCGATACGCCCGGCGCCCTGGCCGTCGTCTTCGCGGCCGTCCGGGACGCCCGGGCCGAGCCCGCCCGCGCCCCGGCCTTAGCGGCCGCGGTGAGGGAATGCTGCGAGGGGGCCTTCGGCCTTCGGCTGTGGAGCGAAGAGGCTCCCCTGGGCCCGGAAGTGGTGGCCCTTGTTGCCCGCCGTGACGCGGCACGGGCCAACAAGGACTGGGCCGCCGCGGATACCATCCGCGGCGAGCTGCAGGACATGGGGCTCGTCGTCGAAGACGGGCCCCATGGCACGGTCGTGCGCCGGGAGCGCTAGGACCGGGGTCGGGCCAGGCTTATTTGCGGGGACCGGCGGCATCCGGCATGACCACACCGTTGTGGGTGCCGTTGCTGTTGCCGTTGAGGACACCGCTCAGCAGGCTCGTGAGCTCGACCGGTATGACGAACTTGGTCGACGGCGACGTCCCGATCTGTTTCAGGGTTTCCAGGTACTGCAGGGTCATGGTCGTCGTGTCGACGTCCTGGGCCACTTCGAGGATCCGTCGCAGCGCGGCCGCGAACCCCTGTGCGCGCAGCTCGGCGCTTTGGCGCTCGCCCTCGGCCTGCAAGATGGACGACTGTTTCTGGCCTTCGGCCACCGTGACTGACGCCTGCTTTTGGCCTTCGGACTCGGTGATGATGGCTCGCCGAGAACGCTCGGCCGACATCTGACGGGTCATGGCCTCGAGCACCGCGGGAGGCGGCTTTATCTCCCGGACCTCAACGTTGGCCACCTTCACGCCCCAGCGTTCCGTGACGTCGTCAAGGCGTATGCGCAAGGCGCTGTTCATGTCCTCCCGCTTGGACAGGACATCGTCCAGGCTCATGTCGCCCACAAC
>CAYZVQ010000337.1:2169-5569 GCA_964481925.1 uncultured Acidimicrobiaceae bacterium | reverse complement strand
TGCGGGAGCGGCTGGGCCTGTGGGGCTCGAAGAACGCCTGCGAACAGGGCGAGTGTGGTTCATGCACCGTCGTGCTCGACGGGACGCTGGCATGCGCCTGCCTGGTCGCCGCCGGCCAGGCCGAGGGGAGCGAGATCCTCACCGTGGAGGGCCTGGCGGACGGCGACGGGCTGGGCCCGGTCCAGGAGGCCTTCTTGCAGGCCGGCGCCGTGCAGTGCGGCTTCTGCACTCCCGGGCTGGTCGTCGCCACTCACGACTTCTTGGCCCACAACCCCTCCCCCACCGACGCCGAGATCAGGGAGGCACTGGCCGGCAACCTGTGCCGCTGCACGGGTTACGAACAGATCCTCGACGCCGTGCGCCTGGCCGCGGCCATGCGAGGTGACGGGTGAGCACCGTCGTCGAACAACGCGGGCAAACGGGGCTGCTCGGCGTCGGGACCTCCCCCCGCCGGCCCGACGGCGCGCTGAAGGCCAGCGGACGCTTCGCCTTCTCATCTGACCTGTGGGCGGAGGGGATGATCTGGGGGGCCACGGTCCGCAGCCCCCATCCCCGGGCCCGGATAGTGGCGATCGACATCTCAGAGCCACTGCGCATCCCCGGTGTGCGCTGCGTGCTCACCCACGAGGACGTCCCGGGCCGCAAGACCTACGGCCTGGAGGTCGCCGACCAGCCCGTCCTGGCCATGGGCGAGGTGCGCTACCACGGGGAGGCCGTCGCCGTGGTGGCCGCCGACGACCCCGAAACGGCGCGGCGCGGCGCGGCCGCCGTCCGGGTCACCTACGAGCCTTTGGTCCCCGTCGTCGACCCCATGGTGGCCCTGCGACCCGATAGCGACCGGGTCCACCCGGGCGGAAATATCGTGCGCCATCTGAAGATCCGCCGGGGCGACCCCTCCCCCCGCGCCGACGTGGTGGTCACCGACGATTACGAGGTCAGGATGCAGGACCAGGCCTTCCTGGGACCGGAGTCGGGCCTGGCCGTCCCGGCCGAGGACGGCGGCATCGACCTCTATATCGCCACCCAATGGCTGCACGTCGACCAGAGCCAAGTGGCAGCGTCGCTCGGCCTGCCCCCGGACAAGGTCCGCCTCACCCTAGCCGGCGTCGGCGGCGCCTTCGGCGCCCGCGAGGACGTGTCGCTGCAGATCCACCTGTGCCTGCTGGCGATGCGGACGGGGCGACCGGTGAAGATGGTGTACTCGAGGGAGGAGTCGTTCTTCGGCCACGTGCACCGCCACCCGGCCCGCCTGCGCTATACCCATGGCGCCCAACGCGACGGCCGGCTCGTGTTCGTGCGGGCGGAGATGGTCTTCGACGGCGGCGCCTACATGTCCAGCACCCGCGCCGTGGTGGGCAACGCCGGCACGCTCGGTATTGGGCCCTACGACGTGCCCAACGTGTCCGTCGACTGCTGGGGCCTCTACACCAACAACCCCCCGTGCGGGGCGATGCGCGGGTTCGGGGCCGTCCAGGCGTGCTTCGCCTACGAGTCCCAGATGGACAAGCTGGCCGAGGCGCTCGGGATGCACCCGGTCGACCTGCGGGCCCGCAACGCCATGGCCCAAGGGACGCTGATGCCCACGGGCCAGGTCGTCGACGGCCCTGCCCCGGTGGCAGAGATCCTGGCCCGCGTACGAGAGGCCCCGCTGCCCCCTCCAGGCGGAGATCTCCCGCCCGGGGGCGTGGCCAATACGACCCATGGCGAGGGAGTGGTCCGGGGGACGGGGTACGCGGTGGGGTTCAAGAACGTCGGCTTCTCCGAAGGCTACGACGACTATGCGACCGCCCGGGTGACGCTCGGGCACGCCGCCGGCCGTCCGTTCGCCTCTGTCCACACCGCCGCGTGCGAGCTCGGCCAGGGGCTGGTGACCGTCCAGGGCCAGATAGTGCGCACCGAGCTGGGCATCGAACACGTCGTGGTCGAGACCGCCGATACCCAGGTGGGCAGCGCCGGCTCCTCGTCGGCGTCGCGCCAGACCTACGTGACCGGCGGAGCGGTAAAGGCAGCGTGCGCCGAAATCCGTGACGAGCTGCTCGACCGGGCGGCCGTCCGCCTGCGCGTCGACCGGGCCAACCTGTACCTCGCCGACGAAGCGGTCCATAGCTCGTCGGCACCGCCAGAAGGGCCCGATGGAGCAGAGGGGCCATACGGAGCGGACGGGGCCGAGGGGCCGAGCATCGACCTGGTCGACCTGCTGGCCGACGGCCCGATCGAGCGCACCGTCGAGTGGCGGCACCGGCCGACCCAGCCCCTCGATCCCGAGACGGGGCAGGGCAACGCCCACGTCCAGTACGCGTTCGCCGCCCACCGTGCCATCGTCGACGTGGACGTCGAGCTCGGCCTGGTCAAGGTGGTGCAGATTGTGACGGCCCAGGACGTGGGCAAGGCCATCAACCCCGTCGGCGTCGCCGGCCAGATCCACGGTGGGACGGCCCAGGGCCTCGGCTTGGCCCTGTTGGAGGAGATCCAGGTGGAGGGGGGACGGGTCCGCAACCCCTCCTTCACCGACTACCTGGTCCCCACCATCCTCGACATGCCCCCGATGCACGTGGAAGTGCTCGAGCTGGCCGACCCGCACGCTCCTTACGGGCTGCGGGGCGTGGGCGAGGCCCCCACCATCTCCTCTACGCCCGCCATCGTCGCCGCCGTCCGGGCCGCCACCGGGCGCGCCCTGACCCGGGTCCCCGTGCGGCCCGAAGACATCGCCGGCACCGGGATCGCCGGCACCGGGACGGACCGGCGCCCGTGAACACCGCCGCCGTCGTGCTATGTGCTGGCGCCGGGAGCCGGTACATCGCTCCGTCGGGCACCCACAAGCTCCTGGCCCCGTTCCGGGGACGTCCGCTGGTCTGCTGGGCGCTCGAGCACGCCCTCGAAGCCGACCTCGGGGTCACGCTGGCCGTGACGGGGGCGGTCGACCTCTCGGCCGTCATCCCGCCCGGGGTCGTCACCATCGCCAACCCGCGTTGGCAGGACGGCATCGCCACTTCCCTCCAGGCGGCCGTCGCCGAGGCGCGCCGCCTCGGGCTTGAAGCCGTCGTGGTGGGCCTGGGCGACCAGCCGCTCGTCCCGGCCGCGGCGTGGCGAGCTGTCGCCGCCTCCGGCACACCGATAGCGGTAGCAACCTACGATGGCGCCCGGCGCAACCCGGTCCGGCTCGCCCGTGGGGTGTGGGACGAACTACCGCGTTCGGGCGACGAGGGCGCCCGGGCGCTTATGCGGCTCCGGCCGGGAACGGTCGACGAGGTCCCCTGCGCCGGGGACCCCGTCGATTTCGACACACTGGACGATCTACCCGCTATCGGGTAGCCGTGCGCCGCTAGAGCGCCTTGAGGATGGAGTCGTCGAAAAGGTCGGGCTTGGTGTAGTAATTGCCGATCTTCTTGGAGCTCGCCAG
>CAYZVQ010000337.1:0-2069 GCA_964481925.1 uncultured Acidimicrobiaceae bacterium | reverse complement strand
CGTCGAAAAGGTCGGGCTTGGTGTAGTAATTGCCGATCTTCTTGGAGCTCGCCAGTTGCAAAGTCGCGATGTTCTTCGAGATGTCGTCAGGGTTCATGGCAAATAGGCCGTTCGCTTCCGTGTAGGGCGTCTTGATGAGCGCCAGCTGGGCGGTGTTCTCGAGGCCCTGTTGCTTATCTGACAGCCCGAGCGTCTTGCCGTAGACGGACATGGTGAGGCTGAGGCCGGCCGCCGGGCTGGCGATATCGGCCTCCCAACCTTCGCGTTCGGCCCGCAGGAACTCGACCAGCTCGTCTTTGTGCTGGGCGATGGCGCTTGCCGTCGTCTCATAAATGTCGGCGTAAACCTCATAGCCGAAATCGGCCAGCAGGAACGTGTGCACGGGGAAACCGGAGAGCTCGAGGACGGTGGGCTCATTGGTGATAAAGCCCATCCAGGCGTCGACCCGTCCGTCGGAAAGGGCCTCGGGCCCTGCGGTATAGCCCTCGTTGACCGTTTGCACTTGGGACTTGGAGATCCCGTTCACCGCCAGGAACGTCTGCCAGCCGGTGAAGTTGTAGGCGTTGACACCGACCTTCTTGCCCACCATCTCCTGGGGCGTCTTGATGGGCGCCTTGGCCGAGCTGATGATGCAGAAAGGGTTCTTTTGGTATTTGGCACCGATGATCCTGAGGTCTGCCCCTTGGGCCACGGCGGCGGAGCAGGTGTCGGCGTTGGAGTCGCCGACGATCGCCTTGCCCGCTCCTACGATCCCCTCCACGTCTACGCCTTCCCCGGGCAGGATCTTCACCGAGAGCCCGGCTTTGGAGTAGTAGTCGTTGGCCTGGGCCAGGTAGCTACCGGCGAACTCGGTATTGGTCAGCCAGCCGAGCTGGAACGAGATCGTGCTCATGGCCGCCCCCGCCGCGGCCCGGGCGCCCCCGAGCAGCACATCGGCGACCGAGCCAGCACCGCCCAGGAGGGCCGCACCACCGGCCAGTTTCAGGCCACCTCCGAGCAGTGAGCGCCGGCTGATCAGGGATTGTTTGGGCCCCTCGGTTTCTGTCATGGCGAAGCAAGGTAACAAAGTATGGTTTCACGAAGGTTACGGGTCTGTGGCCGGCCCGTTTCCGCCGGGCTGGCCCAGCCCTGGCGGAAACCGGGCCAGGTAGGCTACAGCGGCACATGCCCACTTTGGGACTTGAAGACCATGTCGTCGACCGCGAGGTCTACGACCGTACGGTGCAGCACCTCCGTCAAGCGCAGGTGCTGCTGCCGACGTTCGCCGAGCTGGCCCGGCCCCAGACGGTGCCGGCCTCCGTTCGCGGGGCGCTCGGGGCGGTCGGCCCGGACGAGGCGCACCCGCTCAACCTGTGGAGGGTGCACTGGTACAACGACGCCGGTCGCCGTGGGCAGAGCGCCGTCCCCGGCCACGTGGTGCTGGGGCCCGAGCTGACCGGCGTCCAGGCCAAGGTCGTGGTGGCCCTGGGCGACCGCTTCCCGATGATCGCCGCCCACAAGGTGCTGGCGGCGTACAGCTGCCTGGCACCCCGGATAGTGACGGGGCAGTTCGACCCGACGGTTCACCGCGCCGTGTGGCCGTCCACGGGGAACTACTGCCGTGGCGGCGTGGCCATCTCGCGCTTGCTCGGCTGCAGAGGCGTCGCCGTCCTGCCCGCGGGGATGAGCCAGGAGCGTTTCGCCTGGCTCGAAGAATGGGTCAGCGACCCGTCGGACGTAATCGCGACGGCCGGCTCGGAGAGCAACGTCAAAGAGATATACGACAAATGCGCCGAGCTCGAGCGGGACCCGACCAACGTGGTCTTCAACCAGTTCTCCGAGTTTGCCAACTACCTCGGCCATTACGAGTGCACCGGCCTGGCTCTGGGCGACGTCTTCGAGCACCTACAGCAGAGCAGTCCCGACCTGCGCCTGCGGGCTTTTGTTTCCGCCTCGGGATCGGCCGGCACCTTGGCGGCAGGTGACCGCCTGAAGGACGCCTATGGCGCTCTCATCGTGGCCGTCGAGGCCCTCGAGTGCCCGACGATGCTCTACAACGGCTTCGGCGAGCACAACATCCAGGGCATAGG
>CAYZVQ010000336.1:0-5576 GCA_964481925.1 uncultured Acidimicrobiaceae bacterium | reverse complement strand
CAGCCGATGAGAAGGCCCTCCAGCCGATGAGAAGGCCCTCCAGCCGATGAGAAGGCCCTCCAGCCGATGAGAAGGAAGGAATAAGCGTGCGTGAGCTGCGCAGTGCAGAGTGGTTTTCCAAGCATGACCGTGACGGCGTGGTCCATCGTTCGGGCCTGCTTCTCCAGGGTTTGCCCGAAGACGTCGTCTCGGGACGGCCCGTCATCGGCATCGCCAACAGCTGGTCGGAGCTCACCCCGTGCAATGCGCACCTGAGAGCCGTGGCCGATGCCGTGAAGCGGGGGGTCTGGGAGTCCGGCGGCCTGCCCCTCGAGTTCCCGACGATCTCGCTCGGTGAGCAGATGATCAGGCCCACGGCGATGTTCCTGCGCAACCTGATGTCGATGGACGTGGAGGAGGTGCTGAGGGCAAACCCTCTCGACGGCGTCGTGCTCCTCGGTGGGTGTGACAAGACGACGCCCGCCCAGCTGATGGGAGCAGCCAGCGTCGACCTACCGGCCATCGTGGTGACGGGCGGGCCCCAGCTCAGCGCTCATTGTGGCGGCGAGCAGCTCGGTTCGGGCACCGACCTGTGGCGCAAGAGCGAGTCGGTCCGTGCCGGTGACATCTCGGCTGACGAGTTCTTCGCTCTCGAGGGTTGCGCGGTGAGGAGCATGGGCCATTGCATGAGCATGGGCACCGCTTCGACCATGGCGTGCCTCACCGAGGCGCTCGGAGTCCAGCTGCCCGGCGGGGCCGCTTGGCCCGCAGCCGACTCGCGCCGGCTCCGTCTCGCCCAATTGAGCGGGCGCCGGATAGTCAAAATGGTGAGCGACGGGGTCAACCTGTCCATCTTCCTCACCCGAGCGGCGTTCGAGAACGCCATCGTCGCGCTGGCCGCCATAGGGGGCTCGACCAACGCGGTGGTCCACCTGCTGGCCCTGGCCGGTAGAGCGGGCGTAAGCCTGGAGCTAGACGACTTTGACAGGCTGGCACGGCCCGTCCCGACCCTCGTCAACCTCAAGCCCTCGGGCGAGTTCCTCATGGAAGACTTCGCATATGCGGGCGGCATGCCGGCGGTCATGTTCGAACTCGCGCCCCTGCTCCACGGTGACGCCCCCACGGTCTCGGGCCGCTCCGTCGCCGAGAACTGCCGGTTCCAGGAGACAACGGACCGCAGGGTCGTCTGGCCGCTATCGCGCCCTCTCCAGCCGGCCGGGTCGGGCACAGCCGTACTGCACGGCAACCTATGCCCGAACGGGGCGGTCATCAAGCAATCGGCGGCCACAGCCTCGCTTCTCACCCATCGCGGCCGGGCCATAGTCTTCGACTCGGTGCAGGACTACAACGCGGTGCGCGACGACCCCGACCTGGCCGTCGACGAGACCTCTGTGCTCGTGGTCCGCAACGCCGGGCCCCGCGGGTACCCGGGCATGCCGGAAGTGGGCAACCTCCAGTTGCCGCGGGCGCTCCTCGAACGGGGGGTCACCGACATCGTGCGCATTTCCGATGCCCGGATGAGCGGCACGGCCTACGGCACCATCGTGCTCCACGTGGCGCCTGAAGCCGCCATCGGGGGCCCGCTCGCGCTCGTCCAGACGGGGGACTTCATAACCCTCGACCTGCCATCACGGACCTTGGACGTGGAGGTGGGCGAAGAGGAGTTGCGACGCAGACGGGACAGCTGGCGTCCCTCGGTCGGAGCCGTTGCGGACCGCGGCTACGCGCAGCTGTTCCGCGAGCACGTGTTACAGGCGGACCGAGGGGTGGACTTCGATTTCCTGGTTGGGGGGAGCGGCCACGCCGTACCCCCCGAGTCTCATTAGTGCCTTTGCGGGCCCCCTAAACAGCGTCGCCGGAACGGCCTTCGTGTTTGGGGTTGTCCTCTGCGGCGAGCGACGCGGGTGGCTCCAAGGCCCGGTCCACGCCCCGTAGCCGCCTCCAGCGGGCCCGGCGCCGGTAGGCCAGCACCGATTCGGGATGGAGGAAATAGCTAACTTTGGGGCCGTCGCCGGTGTGGTCCAGGGCCCGGACGGCGTTCAGGATCCGTAGGTCGGCGGTCGTGTAGCGGCTGCGCTGGCGCAGGTACCCTCCCCAAGAGCGGGTCACGAACGATTCCAGAAAGCGGCCCGGTCGCTCGGCGTCCTCGAACACGCTCCAGCGCGTCGCGCCGGCACGGCGCCGTACGACCCGCAGCTCCTCCATGGCCTCGATAAAAGCCTCGTGCTTCTCGGGGTCGGTCCGGAAATCGACCATGATCATCACGGGGCCATCTTCTTCCTCGGGCTCGGAGACGAGCTCGGGGTGGGGCCGGGGCACGACCTGGAGGTCGCGGCGGTCGACGCTGGGGAGGTGGAGGCGGTTGGTGAGAAGGACGCCGCCCAGCAGGCAGCCGGCGGCGATGAGGAGTGTGGTGCGCACACCGACCACGTCGGCGACGGCGCCCCACAGCAGGCCGCCGAAAACTATTGAGGCCTGGAAGACCATCAGGTAGGCGCCTAGTGCCCTCGAAAGGATCCAACGGGGCACAGCCTGCTGGACGCTCAGGTTGAGCGTCGTAACCGACACGAGCCATGTGGCACCGAAAATGGCCAATGCCAGGCCGGCTACGGCACGGTGGTTGACGAGGGCCAGGAGCACTGTACCGCAGGCTGAGATGATGCTGGCCACGGCCAGCATGGGGTCGAGCGGGAAGCGTTCGTACAACCGGGGCAGGACCAGGGCGGCGCTGACCGAGCCGGCGCCGACGGCGGCGAGCAGGAGCCCGTAGCCGACCGAGCCGAGGTCCAGGACGCGCGAGCCGAGAAGCGGCAGCAAGGACGTGAGCGCACCGGACGGCAGGACGAAAAGGACAGTGCGCCAGCAGATGACCTGGAGGACCGGGGCGTTGCCGAGGTACCGCAGCCCGGCCGCTACGGCGCCGACCACGGCTTCGGCGCTGCCTTCGCCGGGGGTCGTGAGCCGGGTCCGCTGGCGGCCGCGCCATATGTACAAGAAGGCCACGATGGTGGCGATTAGCCCCGAGGAGATGGCGAACATCCCGCCGGGGCCGAGGGCGGCGAGCAACGCGCCACCGAGGACGGGCCCGATCACCTGGCCGATGTTCCACTGGAGCCCGTCGAGGCTGAAAGCCCGGGACAGGAGGCGTTCGGGTACGAGCTGGTGGATGGTGGACCAGTAGGCCGGGGAGGAGAAGGTCCCGACGGTGCCGAGCCAGACGGCGAACACGATCAGGGCGAAAGGCGATAAAGCGCCGCCGAAAGCCAGAAGGGCGAGGGCCACCATGCCAAGGAGGTAGAGGAACTTGGCCGTAAGTACGACGAGGCGTAGGTCGGTCACATCGGCCACGGCCCCAGCCGGGAGGGCGAAGATCACGCCCGGCAATGCCAGGGCGACAGGTAGGGCGGCAACCAGAGAGGGGACGTGAGTGAGCTGGGCCATGACATACCCGCCCATGACCCCCCAGATCCAGACCCCTATGTTGGAAACGAGCGCAGTGGCGAACAACCAGCGGAAGGCGCGGACCTTTAGCGGGCCCGCCGGTCCCGGCCGTGAGGCTTCGGCGGTGGCGGCCTCGGCCTTGGCCTGCGCGTCACTGGCCCGTCGCCCGAGTTGACGCGCCTTCGTCAGCGGCGCGCCAGACAGCGCGAGCCGTCGCCCTCTCAGCGGTGCTCCCCTGATTTATTCTGTGCACACCGGCTTTTTTGCACGCGCCCCGCGCTCTCCTCGTGCCCGTAGTCAGCGCTAATAGTCGTACACAATGCCAGATAAGGGGCGAGGAAACTGGGAACGCTCAGAGAGGCTGGTCCACAGAGCCGGCGGGCGGGCGGCGCAATGAGTGCTGGGAGCGGTAGAGCTCCAGCAGTTCGTAGCCCGCGGCCGGCACTTTGAGCCACCAGCGCTCCAGGAGGCGGTACTCGCCGGCGCTGACAAGGCGTCCGGCAAGCTCCGGGCGCTGTTGTTTCAGGTACCGCCGGGCCCGGGCGGCGTGGAGCGGGTCCGACACGAAGGCCAGCCGGTCAAAGTTCTCGAGCAGGGGCATGGAGAACTCGACGTTCTCCCACGTCGTCGAGGCACGGCTCTCGACGGCTATCAGGCGGGCGGGTACGCCGAGCAACTCGGCGTAGGCGGACATGGCGTCGCCCTCGGCCGGCCTGCCCCTGGACGCCGAACCGCTGAAGATGACCAACTCCGCTCCAAGACGCTCGAGGGCCCGTTGGGCCGTTTCGACCCGCCACCGCTGGACGGGGCCCAGCTCCCCGCTGCGCTTGGTCGGGTGGCCTAGGACTAAGAGGGCGCAACGGCCGCGAGGGCCCAGGGCCGGGAGGTCCCATTTCGAGGCGCTCCAGTGCAGCAGTTCGGAGGTGGCAACGGCACCGCAGGTGAGCGCCACCGCCTGGCGGAAAGACTTGGCGAACCTCACGGCCGCCCAGCGGGCGGTCCGCTCATGCCCGCCCAGCGCCGGACCAGTCCTGGCGGCGGAGCTCAAAGATGGCGATGGCGGCGGCGGTGGCGACGTTGAGGCTGCCCACCCTCCCGAGCTGAGGGATGAAGGCGACGGCGTCACAGGCGGCGAGCGTTGCCGTCGTGAGGCCATGGTCCTCGTGGCCTAGGGCCACGCAGACGTCGGGGCCAACGGAGGCCTGGAAGAGGGGCACGGCGTGGTCGGCCAGTTCGAGGCCGAGCACGCAGTAGCCGTCCTCTCGGGCAGCGTCGGCGGCGTCGGCGCCGCGTTCGAAGGTTGACCACGACATGTAGCGCTCTGTCCCCATGGCCGTCTTGCCCGCCTTGGCCGCGGCCGGCGAGGTGGCTCCTGCGGCCAGGTAAAGGTGCTCGACACGGAAGGCGGCGGCGGTGCGCACTATTGAGCCCACGTTGAACGGCGAGCTCACCCCGTCCAGGAGCAGGGCGATGCGACCAGTGGCGCGTTTGCCCCAGTCCCGGTGCAGCCGTTTCAGGTCCGTCTGGCCGAGCTGCCTCACGAGGGCCGCCTCACCTCGAGGACGCGGTACCCGGATTTGGACGCTGCCCGGCGCACCCCCCACCCCCGGCCGACGAGCCAGGCGGCCAAGGAGTCGCTGCCGAGGTGCCGGTTGACGACCAGCCAGGCACTGGCCCCCGGGGCCAAGCGCTCCATCCAAACGGACAGGAGCTCGTATAGGGCGTCCTTGCCGACCCGGATGGGAGGATTGGACCAGATGCCCGCGAAAACCGTCCCAGCCGGGACCTCGTGGGGGAGCGCGGTCCTCACATTTGCCAGTCGCAGGGCGGCGGCGTTGGCGCCGGTGAGCTCGAGGGCGCGAGAGTTGACGTCGGTCGCCCAAATGGTGGCCCCCGGCGAGCGACGGGCGAGCACGCAGGCTACCGGTCCGTAGCCGCAGCCCAGGTCGAGGAGGTCCCCCTCGGCGGGCGGGAGGGCGCTCTCCCGGAGCAGTGCCAGGGTACCGGGGTCCACCCGGCTGCCCGAGAAGACGCCGCGGTCGGTCATGAGGGTCATTTGCACGTCCGGAAGGTGCAGTTCGACGGCGGACGGTTGCGATGGAGAGGACGGCGTCGCCGCGAAGTAGTGGTCGGCCATCCGGAGCGCCAGCCTAGTC
>CAYZVQ010000335.1:0-5609 GCA_964481925.1 uncultured Acidimicrobiaceae bacterium | reverse complement strand
GCGGGCGCGGCTGGGGCGCCCTACGAGCGCAACGCCGCTCCTTGTGCAAGAGCTATCGAAGCCGGCGGCGATCCCTTACGGAGCTGGAAGTCGAGACCAGTCCTCACGTAGTTCGTGTCCAGAACCGCAAGGGGCGGACGGCCTCGAAGCTCTCGCTGGACGCGATTGAACGGGCTGTTGGCTGACTCGGCCAAGTTGTCGCTGCTCAGAAGCGATTCGTCGAGCCCACCCATGGCCCATGGTGCCTGAACTTGCGAACGCCATGACATATTGTACTGGCAGTCCAGCTCGGCCTGCCCTATGTTGCTCATGCGCAACCTCCGGTTGCTCTGCAAGCAGCTCCGCTGGGGTCCATCAGTCTTCCTCCCACACCGACACGCGCATAGTCCTCTGCTCGTGCGCGATCTTCTGCTCCAGGTGGTCGACGAACGCGGCCAGCCGTGGCTGTTCGGTCTTCAAAACGGCGACGTAAGTGTCGGGTAACTCCTCCCACAGGTACATGCAGGCGTCTTCGAGCTGCGGCACTTAAGAGGTGCCCGGAGCCACTCCTGGTTGGTCTGGTGAGGTGTGCTCGTAGGAAGCCGTGTCGACTTCCCAATTGTCGAACGCGTTCCAGTTATCAGCGATCTCGATCACCTTCTCGGCCGCCTCATACGCCTGCATGAGTTCGGCCACCACGCTCGCGTCTTGGGTAAAAGCCCCTCATCTACATGGCACCCGTACCTGGCCATCCAGGTCAACGTCGAACAACTCCCCGTTGAAGTCAGAAGCATTGTCCGAGGGGCAGAAATCCGTATCCGCAGCGGTGACTGTCGTGGACTGGCCGTTGCCCCCATCTGTGTACTCGGCGTTGAAGATAGCCTTGTGGCCGATGAAATCCCCGAGGTCCGAGCACGTACCGTACTGGTTGCACTGTTCTGAGATGACGGCATCAGCCAGCGGGTACATGGCGTTGCAGAACGAGGTGTTCCCCACGTCGTCACAGTTCTTGATGAACCAGGCCATGCCGAGAGAGTGGATGTAGTTGGCGATCGAGGTCATGTACGTCTCGTCGTTGGCCTCAGTGATGGAGAAGCCCGTGGAATCTTGCCAGGTCTCATCGTTGTCCGTCTCCACCGCGTCGAAGCCCTTGGTCTGGCACTGCTGGCTGATCATGGCCTCGATGATGCTGAGCGTGGAGGAGGCGTTGATGTTGAGGTAATACTCGGGGTAACCCTGCTGCTTGGAGCCGAGGTCGCCCGCAGCTTTCAGCTGGGCGTAGTAGGTAGACGACAGGCCCTCTTCGCTGGCCGAGTAGTAGTTGCCAACGTCACCGGTCTCGATGTAGCACACCACCTTGTCGCCGAGGCCATGGAGCGCGCTCACCGTGGAGGCCGGGTTGTCTATCCCGTCGATGTCATAGACGGTGGGGGTGGGAGCTGGCGCTCCCGAGTACGTCTTCTCCCCGGTGCCCATGTCGGTGGCCGAGCTGAGGCTGAGCGCGTGGTCCAGCTCCCACTGCCACTCGATGGGGGCGGTGCCGGGGACCCACCAGGAGCCAGACGCCCTGGTGGTTGTGGTAGAAGGCACCGTCGTGGTCGTGGTGGTGGTCGGGGGCGGATGGCGTCTGCTGCTGCAGTTCACCACCGCCGGGCCCGTGGCGAACTTCACCGTCTCCTGGCCCGCGGGACAACTTACCGTTCCCGTCCCGCCTACAGCCAACTCGGCCGTCCTGCTCGCCGCCGTAGCCATGCCGGCCAGCACCATGACCACTACCAATGATGACCGAAACACGTGCATCCACTCTCCTCTTCAGGGTGGTCGGATTGGGTGTCGTCAGTCCCGTGCGACCTCACCATCTGTGACCCCGAGGCCAGCGCGACTGTACCGCGGTGATCGCAGCAGATCCAGGGCCGGCCGCGGCCAGCAGGATGACGAGAGCGCCGCCCCACCGGCCACAACATGGCCGATGGCCCTCTCGACTTCTTCCGACATTGAGGTGATCCGCTGTGGGCTCATGGTGGATGGTGACTTACAGTCGGGCGGGCGCTGCGGGCAGTCGCGGTGCTCGCGGGACCCAGAGGGCCTCAACTGTAGGGGATGCTGAAGAAACGGGCGTAGTCGATTCGGTGCGTCCAGTACCCCTTGGCGTCGAGGCCCTCCACATGTTGACCGTGGCCATGCACATGTAGCCGATGGCCACCACAGCGCGGCAAGGAGCTGGAGGCTGTGCCCTTCAGCTCGCCGTCGAGGACGTAGCGGCCAGCAGGGAGCCTGCCGAGGGCACGCTTGAGATGCTCAGGGACACTGGTCTTGAAGGAATCAGGAGAACGGTCCAAGGACCGACGGGCTTTCGTTCGGGAAGGTCGAAAGATCTACGTAATTTCGAATTTGGGGCCGGCAAGAGCTACCGGGTTACAGGCCAGCGATCCCTTGGTCCCAAAATGAACCTTTCCGAGGGGACCAGTGTGCTCGCCAACAGGCTCAGAGGCGACAAACCTGCCCCCGATGACCTCGCCGGCACGCAGGTTCCACCGCACGAGGCGGGCTTCTTCGTAGTCAATCACCTGAGAAAGCTAGGTCACCGAAAGTCGGAGGCGCCGCTCCAGCCCGCCACCCACATTGCGCTCTTGCCGCCGACGATTTCGTCCACGCTGGCAACGTCGCCGTGAGTCTTGGCCAAATTGACTGCACCGGCGGACTTGTACTCGTTGACCTTGACAGTCACCCCGCCGCTAAAGAAGTCGACACTGTGGTCGGCTTGAAAGGTGCTCACGAGGCAGCGGGACGTGGCCGTGACATGGAGCGCACCGGTGAGGCTGAAGCTGGGACCTCAGGCGGGGAAGGCCCGTCGTCGGGGCTCGGAGCGCAGGATCGCCAGCCCCGCCAGGTCGGCCAACACCAACGCAGTGACCAAACGGTGTTCGTCTATGGGAAAGGGCAGGGCAGGGCCCTCGAGCACGTAGCGGCCCAACAAGAGCCCACCGGACCGTACCGGGAGGGTGACCGGGCTGGGCGGAAGCCCTTGGTCGGCGGCATCCCATCGGTACACCGCGTAACTGACATACCCCGGACGCTCGATGAAGGGCACCGTGACGGGGTCACGGCGCGGGTCGAAGTGGCAGGACTCCAGGCGCAGGAGCGGGACGAGGGCCTCGCGTACGGCATCGACCACAGCTTTGGCCCCATCACCGCCAGCGAGAAGTTCGGAGACCGCCTGCACCGCGGCCAGGCCTTCACTGCCACTGGTGGAATCGGTGCGGTGCTGGCGCTCGCGGGCGGCCAGCTCGCCCACGCCCACGGCGACAACCAAAAGCAACACCGTGGTCTGGATATCGGCACTGCGACTGATGGCGAACGACTCGTAGGGGCGGGTGAGGAAGAAATCGAACCACAGACCGGCCGAGATGCCGGCAACCAGGGCCGCCAATCTCCGGCCGGGAGCGACGACGACCACCACTACCGCCACCATCACGAGCGCCAGCGCCGTGTTCGTGATGTCGGACCGGAACGGCACAAGTAAAGCCGCCGCGGCGGGAGGCGCGACGACGGCCAGGATGACCGAGGCCCTTCCCGCTCGGCCGGGGACCACGAAGGTTTTGTGCCAAGCGGCTTTGGCCTTGGAAAGACCGCTCATGTCAAGTCCTTCGGTCGCCTATAGAACGGTCGGCGACCTCCATGTCTCATAGTGCCACTTCCGAGCGGGGGGAGCGAAGGCCATGGCCTTTCGCCGGTCCGGCCCGGGGTCAGCCGTGAGAGGTCTGGGACCACGCCTTCTCCGCCGCCGCCGTGTCGGCGATCAGGTTGCCAAGGGCGAGGTTGATGTCGTAATCGTGATAGCCCCACTCGGGACCGGAGGGTTCGGTCACGACCGGGCGCCGGTCCGAGGCGCCTGAGGTCTTGGTCACCTGGAGCCAGGTCGCTCCCCCGCCGGTCTCGCAGCTGGAGGCATAAAGGTCCGGGTACTCCACCCATGGCACGGCTGTGAGCCCCTCGGTCGGGAAGAAGGGGTCGAGCACGCCGCTCCCGCCGCCGATGGCGGCCGGGTTCACGCACACCACGTGCACCCCGGTCGTGGCCAGCTGGTCCGAGAGGAGCGACACTCCCTGGCCCGGGCGCCCGAACAGTGACGTCGCCGGGGGCTGGCCGGGGAAACTCGAATAGGCGATAACACACCCGGCTTCCCCCTTCGAACTGCACACGGGTATGTGCGAGAAACTGCCCCCCTCCCGGGATCCGTCGGCCACGACGACGTTGGCCCCGAGGATGATGGCCAGTACCAAACGGCTGCGCAGGGCCGGGTTGCCGTCCACGACCTGCTTCAGCAATGAGACCAGTAACGAGGCGCCCTGAGAATGGCCGATGAAAATTATGGGCCGGCCGTCGTTGTAATGGGCCAGATAGTCCTCGAACCCGGACTTCAGGCTCTGGTAAGCCGTCTCCAGCACCGTCAAGTCATTGGCGGTGACGCCTTGGGTGAGGATCTTTTGCAGGGCGAACAAGGTGAACTGGCGGTACATGGGCGCCCATACGCGGCACACGGTGGAAAAGCGCGATGCCTGGGCTATGGCGGTGGAAATCTCGGCCTTCTGAACACTTAGATCGGAGTTGAGGGTGGTCTCGTGGCTCACGGTCGGGTACGCATAAAAACAGTCGAACTTCGACGCCGAGGCGACCGAGGCGTTGACCACCGAC
Organism: uncultured Acidimicrobiaceae bacterium; assembly: GCA_964481925.1. Taxonomy (GTDB): domain Bacteria; phylum Actinomycetota; class Acidimicrobiia; order Acidimicrobiales; family Palsa-688; genus Fen-671. The sequence goes on along the minus strand of CAYZVQ010000335.1, from coordinate 935 downwards.
CTTGCCCCCGACGCCAGGACCACCTCTGTCTGAAAGCTGGACGTGCACGGGTCGGCGGCCATTCCGGGCCGGCACAGCCAGACCGTCCCGCTCGTACTGGTCGAAAGAGCGGGGCGGTGGACAACGTTGTTCTCGGCCCGTTGGGACACGTTCGGGGCACCGAGCGGGACGGCGGTAACAGCCCCGGCGGGCGCGGCGGGGACGACCAGGCCCAGGGTGCCCAACACGAGCACCAGCAGAGCGCTTACTACCTGACGACGGCCGACGAACCCCACCATGCCCTGCATAACCGGCACCTCCCTGGGCTACAAGAGCGCGGCCGCATGCCCAGACTGACGGCCGACCATAACCTAACCGGCTGTTGTCGCGGACGCATTTCGCGGCCGGCCCGTCGCTCCGGCCGCGCCAGGCAAAAAACCTGAGGCCCGCTCAGGCTGCGGGCAGCCGGGCTCCGCTCAGAACAGCTCCGGCTGCCACCTCCCACCCGTCGCCCAAGACCGAGAGGTCGTCCACCACCGCGCCCAGCCCGACGATGACGTTGGGACCGAGGACCGAGTTCCGCACCATCGCACCGGCGCGCACGTGGCCGCCTTCGAGCACGAGAGCGTCGCGTACGTGGGCGCCCTCTTCCACCCTCACGTCGGCGTGCAGAAAACTGTTGGAGATGGCGGCGTCCGGGTGCGCGCCGGACAACCCGTCGAAGGGGCCGGTCAGAGACCGTTCCCGGAGTGCCCAGGCCAGGTTGGCTTCCAGGTACTTCTCGGGCGTGCCCATGTCAGTCCACGGCGCATCAGAGCCGAGGGCGTAAAGCAAATGCGCCTCGACCAGGGAGGGGAAAATCTCGCGTTCCACCGATACTCGCCTGCCACCCGGCACCCGGTCGAGGAACTCGGGCTCCAGCACGTAAATCCCGGCGTTGATCATGTTGCTGGGAG
>CAYZVQ010000334.1:0-5617 GCA_964481925.1 uncultured Acidimicrobiaceae bacterium | reverse complement strand
CATCAAGTGCACGGCCCGCTCGCCGGCGTCGATGTCGACCCCGGCGGCGGCGTAGGTCAGCGGTGCTTCGTACGGCACGTCAACGCCCCGCTCCCGTGCGTACCGGCGAGGGCGGCTCGAGCACCGTCTTGGAGAGGTGCAGGGGGACGGGTACGGGGTAGTTGCCGGTCAGGCAGGCGTCACAGAAACCGGCACCGGGAACGCCGGTCGCTTTTTTCAGGGCGTCCAGGGACAAGTAGGCGAGGCTGTCAGCGCCGATGTAGTCACAGATTTCGCCCACTTCGAGGTCGGCCGCCACCAGTTCGGTGCGCGCCCCCGTGTCCAGGCCGTAGAAGCACGGCCAACGGTAGGGCGGCGACGAGATGCGCAGGTGGATCTCCCGGGCACCCGCCTCCCGCAACATAGCGACCATGGCCCTCGTCGTGGTGCCCCGCACGATCGAGTCGTCCACCACGATGAGCCTCCTCCCCGCGATGGCGTCCTTCAGAGGGTTCAGCTTGCGCCGCACGCCGAGGGCACGCTGGCCCGGGTCGGGGTTGATGAAAGTGCGGCCGATATAGCGGTTTTTCACCAGGGCGTGACCGTAAGGGATGCCACTGCGCCGGCTGTAGCCTTCGGCTGCCGGCATGCCCGAGTCGGGTACGCCGACGACGATGTCCGCGGCCACGGGAGCCTGCTCGGCCAGCAGTTCGCCCATGCGCACGCGGGCACCGTGCAGCTCCTGGCCGTAGAGGCGGCTGTCGGGGCGCGCCAAGTAGACGAACTCGAACAGGCACAGCGTGGGCTGCACACGTTCGGCCGGCCACGGCCGGAAGCTCCGGCACCCGTCGGCGTTGATCACCAGCACCTCGCCTGGCTCGAGTTCCCGCACGAAGTGGGCGCCGGTGATGTCGAGAGCGGGCGACTCCGAGGCGAGCACCCAACCTTCGTCGAGCTTGCCCAAGCACAGGGGGCGAAAGCCATTGGGGTCGCGGACACCCACCAGTTGGGACCGGTCGCTGAGCACCAGGGAAAAGGCGCCATGCATAGCGGGCAGGACCTGGACCAAAGCGTCGACCAGGGCTCCCCGGACGGGGGGCACGGAGGGGCCGGGAAGTGCGGGGCTGGGAGGCACTGGGCTCGGAGGCGCAAGGGCGGAACGGTCCAGCTCGCGGGCGATGAGCTCGGCTATCAGATCGGAGTCGCTGGTGGCCATGCCCGGCAGCATGCCCATCGAGGTGGCCAGTTCGTCGGTGTTGGTGAGGTTGCCGTTGTGGCCCACGGCGAACTCGGTGCCGCCGCCCTGGCGGTACATGGGTTGGGCGTTGTGCCAGGAAGACGAGCCCGTCGTCGAGTACCGGGTGTGACCGATGGCCAGGTGGCCAACCAGCCCTGCCACTTTGTAGTCGTTGAACACCTGGGTCACCAGCCCCATGTCCTTGACCACCATCAACGTGGAGCCATCGCTCACGGCCATGCCCGCCGACTCCTGGCCCCGGTGCTGGAGGGCGTAGAGACCGTCGAAAACGATGGGGGCGACGCTGCGCCCGGGAGCGAATATCCCGAACACCCCGCATGCTTCTCTGGGGCTCGTGTGCTCAACCGGGCCGCTCACCTGTCCATTCTCGCACGCATCGCCGTCCCTCGGGCGAGTTGGGGCGTTTCGCCCGTCTCCGAGGCGGCGTTAACGTGGTGGCGATGATCGACCTGCACACCCACTCGACCGTCTCCGACGGCAGCGACACTCCCCCAGAGCTGGTCGACCTGGCCGTCAAAGCCGGCCTTTCGGCTCTGGCCGTCACCGACCATGACCGCCAGGACGGTGTCCTCCCCGCCCGCAAACGGGCGCACGCGGCAGGCATAGAGCTCGTGGCGGGTGTCGAGATCTCGTGCCTGCACTCGGGGACCATGCACTTACTGGTGTACTTCCTGGAGCCCGGCGAAGGCCCGCTCCAGGACGAGCTGTTGCGCCTCCAGGCCGCCCGCGAAGCCCGTAACGAGCGATTGGTGGCCCGCCTGGCCGAGCTCGGGTTGCCGGTGAGCGAGGAGGAGCTTGAAGCCGAAGCCGGGGGCAGCGGCGCCGGGCGCCCCCACGTGGCCGCCATCCTGGTCCGCAAAGGCCTGGCCAGTTCGGTCCAGGACGCCTTCGACCGCTTCCTGGCCAAGGGGCGCCCGGCCTACTTGGAAAAGGAACGCCTGGAGCCGGTGACCGCCATCGAGCTGTCCCTCGAGTCAGGCGGCTTACCGGTACTGGCCCATCCCCTGTCCCTGGGCCTGGCGCCGGGCGAGCTCGAAAGTACCGTGCGAGAGCTGGCCGAGGCCGGTCTGGCCGGTCTGGAGGCAATCTACGGGCGTTACAGCCGGGAGGAGCGGGCCGAGCTGGCGGTGATGGCGGCGCACGCCGGGCTGGCCATCACGGGCGGCTCGGACCACCACGGTTCCTACAAGCCGGACCTCAGCGTCGGCGTGGGGCGGGGCGACCTGCACGTGCCCGACGGGGCGTTGGCGGCCCTGCGCGACAGGCTCCTGGACTGAACGACCGGGGCTGGCGCAGGCGCCTGCCAGGAGCGCTCGGTTGGCTCGGCGCCCCGGCCCTGCAGGCGGGCAAGACGGCCCTGGCCGCCGGGCTGTCCTGGTTTTTAGCCGCCGACGTCCTCAACAACAACATCCCTGTTTTCGCCCCTCTGGCCGCCCTGCTCACCGTCCAGGTGACCGTGTGGGAGTCCGTCTCACGGGGCCTGCAACGGGTGCTGGGGGTGGTCGTGGGCGTCCTCGTCGCCTTCGGTTTCGCCCGCCTGGCCGGCATCCACGCCTGGTCGATAGCGCTGGTGGTGTTCGTCTCCATCCTGGCCGGCCAGGCCCTGCGCCTGGGCCAGCAAGGCTCGGTCCAGGTCCCCGTCAGCGCCCTGCTCGTGCTGGTGCTGGGGGCCACGACGGGCGGGTACGCGCTGGACAGGGTCGTGGACACCGCCATCGGGGCCGCGTGCGGGATCCTCGTCAACCTGGTCGTGGTGCCGCCCACCCGCCTCGAAGACGCCCGGGCGGCGGTGCAGGACTTCGGGCAAGCGTTGGCCGAGCTGCTGCGTCAGGTGGCCGACGACCTCGCCACGCCGGGGCGGGAACTGTCCGCCCATCTGAGCCCCGCCCGCCGGCTCAGCGCCAAGGTGGCGACGGCCGACCAGGCCGTAAACCGCACGGCCACGGCACTGCGCTGGCACCCGGCCGGGCGCCGGGACCGCCCGGAGGTCGACAAGTTGATTGCCGCCACCAAAGCGGCGACCCTGGTCGAGCGCCCGGCCCGCGGCATTGCCCGGGCACTGGCCGACGCCCCGGAAGGTTGGTCCCGTCCTTCTAGCCTGATCGAGCCGCTCCGCCAGCTGTTATTGGGGGTTGCCGATGAGGTTGGCTGGTGGACCGAGCGGGCCACCAGCCCCGGGCACGGGGGCCAGACCGGCCCCGGTGGCCCCGATGACCACGAGGGGCCAGGAGGCCGGGGTGGCGGTACGGCCGAGCTGTACCACCGGGCCCTCCTGGCCGCCCGGGCCCCCGAAGTACAGCCGGAGACGGCAGCCATCGCCTCGGCCATCGCCCTCGACGCTCAACGCATCAGCGGCGAACTACGCGGGGACATTGACGCCCCGCCCCCCGCTCCGTTCAATTGGCGGTCCCTCTTCGCATAGAGCCGTCCCTCTTCGCACAGAGCCGTCCCTCTTCGTACAGAGCCGTCCCTCTCCGCACAGAGACTGGCAGCTGTTGCACCGCGGAGCGGCGACAGTCTTTTAGCGGACGGAGAACTGAGCGGAAAGGGCGCCGCGCCACGACGAGAGGGCGTCGGCGAGGCTGAGCTCGAGGAGCCCGTGGATGACCAGGGTGTCGCCGCCGCCCACGCCGAGGTCCGTGGCCGGCACCCCTGCCTCCGAGCTTCTCTCCCGCACGGTGGCGAGCCAGGCCGGAGGGACGCTCACCAGCACCCTGGACGGGCCCTCGCCGAAGAGCTCGGCGTAGCCTGCTACCGGGCCGAGGCGGCAACCGGTCCCACTTTTCACCATCATCTCCGCCAGGGCCACACCGAGCCCGCCATCGGAGATGTCGTGGACGCCGTCCACCAGCCGTTCGTCCACCAGTCCGGCCACTAGAGCCAGCAGCCGGGCGTGGAGCGCCAGGTCGAGGGCGGCCAGGTGCCCCCCGAGGTGGCCACGGCGTTCGGCCGCCCACCGGCTGCCGGCCAGCGAGACGGCGCCAGAGCCGTTCGGGCCAAGGAGCACCACCCGGCTGCCAGGGACAAAAGCCGGGGTCGGCACGCCGGGCCGCAGGCGGTCGATGAGCCCGAGCATCCCGACTACCGGCGTCGGGTCGATATCGGTGCCGTTGCTCTCGTTGTAAAGGCTCACGTTGCCGCCTACGACGGGGATGCCGAGAGCGGTGCACGCTTCGGCCATGCCGTCGATCGCCTCCGAGAGCTGCCACATCACCTCGGGATGCTCCGGGTTGCCGAAGTTGAGGCAGTTGACCAGGGCCACCGGACGGGCCCCGGCGCAGGCGACGTTAAGGGCGGACTCGGCCACGACCAGCCGGGTACCGGCCCGCGGGTCGAGGGCGCACCAGCGGGGGCTGCCGTCGGTCGACAACGCCATCCCCCGCACATCGGCCCCGCTAGACGGGCGCACGCCCGGCGCCGAAAGGCGCAGCACGGCGGCGTCGGCCCCGGGTGCCACGACTGTGTTCAAGAAGAGCTGGTGGTCGTACTGGCGAAAGGCCCAGGCGGGGTCGGCCAACAAGCTGGCCAGGTCCTCGGCGAGCTCGGACGGCGAGGTCGGAGGGGCCAAGCGGGCCGGGTCGTCGGCCAGACGCTCGTCTAGCCAGGCCGGGCGGCGCATGGGCCGGTCATAGTTGGGGGCATCCTCGTGCAGGCTGGCGGCCGGCACATCGGCCAGGACCTCCCCATGCCAGCCTTTCAGAATGCGCAGGCGCCCGGTGGTGGTGACCCGGCCGACGACGGTGGCCCGAACCTCCCAGCGCCGGCAGACCTCGGTCACGGCCTCGAGGTCGGCGGGGCCCACGATGGCCAGCATGCGTTCCTGGCTCTCGCTCGTCATGATCTCGAAGGGCTCCAGCCCAGGCTCGCGAAGCGGCACGGCGTCGACGTCGACGTCCATGCCCACGCCCCCCCGGGAAGCGGTCTCACTGGTGGCGCAGGTGAGCCCGGCTCCTCCCAGGTCCTGTATGCCGAAAACGAGGTGCTTGTCCAATAGCTCGAGCGTCGCCTCGATCAGGCGCTTCTCCTCGTAAGGGTCCCCCACCTGCACGTTGGGGCGCTTGGCGGCCTCGGCCTCGACGTCGTCGGTGAAGGCGGCCGACGCCAGCACGCTGACGCCGCCGATCCCGTCCCGCCCCGTCGTCGAGCCAAGCAGGACAGCCAGGTTGCCTTCGCCGCCGGCCCGGCCGAAGACCAGCCGGTCCTTCGGCAACAGGCCGCAGCAGAGCACGTTGACGAGCGGGTTGCCCGCATAACAACTGGCGAACTCCAACTCCCCGCCCACGGTGGGCACGCCGACGGCGTTCCCATAACCCGAGATCCCGCTCACCACGCCGGTGGCCACCCACCGGTTGCGGGCGTCGCCCGGCGGCCCGAAGCGCA
>CAYZVQ010000333.1:0-5661 GCA_964481925.1 uncultured Acidimicrobiaceae bacterium | reverse complement strand
GGAAGTTGTTGGCCTGGGACCACTGAGCGGCAGTGATGACGTCTTCGGGCGTCATGCGCAGCGAGTCCCCGTCGGCATAGTCGATCTCGTGGGTGGTGGTGTCCCAGGCATCGTCGGGCGTGAAGGTGTCGTCGATGTCCATCTCGACGTAGTTCTGGTACTCGCCGAGGTGAGTCCCTTGAGTGACCCAATTGATCAGCCCGGGGGCCAACAGGAGCCACTGGAGCTGGGTAGCGCCGTAGTTGAAATAGAGCGACAGTTCCGCCACTCCGGCCTGGGCATCCGCCCCCCCCGTCAGGAGATCGGTGTCATGCTGGTAGATGCCCGCGAGGGCGTTGCCGGCACTGTTAGTGATGAGCGGCGTATAAGCCGAGCCGCCCGTCGCCGTCGCCGGGTAGCCGAAGGTGCCGGTGGCAAAGGGAATGGCCCCGGCCAGCTCAGGGAAAGCGGCAAGGCCGGCGGTCGTGAGCGTCCCGGTGGTACCGTCCAGTGCCCCGCTTGACGCATCTGTGGCGCCCAGGGCGGGATCCGGGTACATGTACCCGTCCACCTGGCGGGCCCCGAAGCCGGACTCGTAGCTGTAGAGGGCACTCAACTGCCCACTGGCGAAGTACAGAGGCGAGTCGGCGACGACCACCCCGTCATAGTTCCCCGTGTTCCCGCTCGAGAGCGTGGGCAGGGTAATGGTCCAGCTACCTGTCGCGACACTGGTCCCGGCGGTAGCGGTGGCGCCAGTGGCGTCCACCTCTGTGTAAGGGACACCTTCGTTGGTGAGTGCCGCCGCCCACGCTGCCGTCGTGGGATCTGAGGCGCCGTCACCTATCAGGAGCACCCGCAGGTCGAGCGTGGGAGGCGCCACTGAGGCCTCCGCCACAGTTGCGGTCGCCAGCCCTCCGCACGTCATGGCGAGGCAGGTAGTTATGGCCAGGGCGCTGCGACGATAAGAAGAGCGGATTTTCATTCGTGCTCCATTCGAAAAGGCGAGATGACGACGCCGCCCGGTAAGTCCCAAAATGGTCTTCCCCGTACCGGTGGCGCCGAGGTACATGTCTTCGGTTATTAGGAGTGCTCCACCCCCGGCCCTAGGAGTACCGGGGGCTTCGCAACACCTCATCTCGGACCGTACCAGTGCCTTTAACGGCGTGGACCACACCAGACGGCGATTTCCGCAGGGGGCACCGGGCCGTACCGACGTGACTCCGCTGAGCGCGAACACGCCTGTCAGGCACGCGATTAACGAAAGGCGGCCCGAAGAGGGCACATTTGACTTGGCTAAGGCTTCATCCGTGGCAAATATTCAGTGCTGCGGGCAACCTGGCCACACACGGCACCGCTTGGTTTCCGCTTTTTCTCGTAAAACGCGGACGCGCCAGTAGGTACTTGCCTGGGAAGTTCGCCGGCCGTGGGGTGAGCCGGTCCCGCTCCAGAGTGCGCCACTCAGAAGAAGGTGGGCCCTCCGCGCCTTCCACCGCGGCCCCGATGGGGGGCCCCAGTTGTCGTCGTGGGCGAGCCTGTAGTAGTGGTGCTCGAGGCAGTGGTCGTCGTCGTAGACGAAGACGTTGTCGTGGTCGGGGCAGTGGTCGTCGTCGTAGACGAAGACGTTGTCGTGGTCGGGGCAGTGGTCGTCGTAGTGGACGAAGACGTTGTGGTGGTCGACGAGGACGTTGTGGGGGCCGAGGTGGCACCGTACTGCCAGCAACCATAGGCAATAGTGCCGTCCAGCTCGATGCCGGCGTGGACCGTCGCCATCGGGAAGGCGAGAGCTTCGGGGCATAATTTGGTCTCGGTGAAGTTCTCATACTCCACGTTGAGAATTGGCTTGCCTTCCTTCACAAAGATCGAAAGGGCGGAGCACTCGTCGTACTGCCAGCAGGACTCGTTGATCTCGCCTTCGACGAGCGGGGCCTCCGTGTCGAGCAGGCTGTCGCCGTTGACCTCATTTTTCAAGAAGTAGGCCAAGCCATCGGTGTGCGCCACGCTTATGAGGTCATCGATATAGGCCTCTTCCTCGGCCATGGTGAGGGTGAAGTCGCCGATGTCACCGTCCGTGTAGGCGTCGACGTTGTCGGCCTCAACGGCGTCAAAGCCCTCTTGCTTACACAGCTCGAACCGGTTGGCCAGGATTGTCTTCAGCGTTTCGTACGGGGCAGGGACCGGCGTTGACCAGTCGGCCACGTTTATGAACTCCTCCCCGGGCCAACCGGGGTCAGCGCCGCCCAGCTCGGACGGGTCGAACTCGCCATAGTCGGAGCGCCAGTTTTCTGCCGTGCCCGCGTCCACGTAACAGATGGCGTGGGCGCCACTGGCGTGGACGGCCTCCACCGAAGAGACAGTGCCCGGGTCTGACAGCGGCACGCCATTGGTGCCGAGGCCGTCTTGGTTGCCCTCATCGATATCGTAAACTTGGACGTTGCCGATATTGGTCGGTACGGCAATGGGCGTGTTCTCACCGATTACGTACGCCCACGAGGTGAGCGGGCCCGGATCCCACCAGGTAGCGGCAACGGGCTTCGCGTTGGAGCTTGAGCTGGTCCTCCCGGCGAAGATTAGGGCGCCCGCTATGGCGAAAACTGACACCGCACACACGAGGAGCGGGCGACGGGGCCGCCGCGTTGCTGCCATGGGCACGTTTACCATTTGGTGTGGCCCCCTTTCTTCTGGGGTAAACAGCTAAACCACAATGAGCGGCCGCCCGCACGCAAAGGCTACCGCTCACTGCCGCTAGACCTCCGGAATGAGAAAAACACGCACCTAGTGCAACACGGGGGAACTTCTAATTGCACACAGTGCGTCGAAATGGCACTCGACATGGTCGAGGAGTGGAGTTCGTCCGCTCCGGACCTAGGCCGGGCTGCCAGCAGGCATGGCACACCTGTCTGGCAGCCCGGAGAACGCCTTGGCGGCTAAGACACCGTCAAGGTAAAGGTTTGAGTGGCGGCACCGACGGAGTTTGTGGCGGTAATGGTCAATATGTACGTACCCGCCGTGGTCGGCGTCCCCGACAGCGTGGCCGTGCCGTTGGTGCCCCTGGTGTAGGTCAGGCCTTTCACGGTGCCGGTGTGGGTTACTGTCGGCAATGGGTAGCCGGTGGCGGTGAACGTGAAGCTGAAGGTCTTGCCGTGAGTGGCCGGCGCCGACGAAGCGCTGGTGATGGCGGGGGCCTGGTCGACGGTAAGGGTGAACGACTGGGTGGCCGAACCGAATGTGTTCGCAGCTGTGACTGTCAGCTTGTACACGCCACCCTGGTCAAGTCCCGGGGTCCCGGCCAACGTCGCCGTCCCGTTGCCGTTGTCGGTGAAAGTGACACCGGACGGCAATGCACCGGTCTCGCTCAGCGCCGGTGCAGGCGACCCGCTCGTCTTGACGGTGAAATTGAAGGCAGACCCGTCCGTGGCCGCGGCTGTCGCCGCCGAGGTAATGGTCGGGCCGGCCTGGACCGTCAGCACGAAGGACTGAGTGGTCGTCCCGGCGGAGTTCTTGGCTGTGAGGGTGAGGGCGTACGTGCCCCCACTGGCCGCTGTCGGCGTCCCGGAGATGGTAGCCGTCCCATTACCCAGGTTGTTGAAGCTGAGCCCCGAGGGAAGCGTCCCGGTGTGGGTCACGCTCGTGCTGTAAGTGGTGGTCGGGCTCCCGGTCGTAGTGACCGTGAACGTGAACGCCTTTCCGGCTGTAGCGGTGGCTGTGGCCGCGCTGGTGAACGCCGGTACAGGGACCTTCGTACTGTCTGTCTTGACCGTGAGCGCTATCACCTGGTTGGCACTGCCGCCGGCGTTGGCCGCAGTAATCGTCACCGAGTAAGTGCCGGCGGCGACGGACGTGGTCCCGGCCAGCGTGCCGGTGCCATTGCCGTTGTCGACAAAGCTGACACCGGAGGGCAGCGTCCCGGCGCTGAGCGCTGGGACCGGGTAGCCCTTGGTGCTGACGGTGAAGGCAAACGCCGTCCCGGCCGTCTCGGTCACCGTCGCCGCGTTGGAGTACGTCGGCGGCTGGTCCACGGTCAAGCTGAACGCCTGGCTGGCGGTACCAGTTGAATTTTTGGCCGTGAACGTGATCGCGTACACCCCGCTGGCACTGGCTGAGGGCGTACCGGCCAGGGTGGCCGTGCCGTTGGTGCCCGCAGTGAAGCTGACCCCGGACGGGAGCGTCCCGGTGTGGCTAAGAGTGGGGGTAGGCGTACCTGTGGCCGTTACGGTGAAGCTGAACGCCTTGCCACCTGTAGCCGTGGCCGAGCTGGTACTGGTGATGGCGAGCCCACTGTTGACGACGAGAGAAAGGTCCTCGGTCGCCGTCCCTGACGTGTTAGTCGCCGTGATGACGAGGGGGTAGGTCCCCTGGGTGCCCTCAGCCGGTGTCCCCGCGAGGGTCGCCGTACCATTGCCGTTATCGGCGAAGGTCACGCCCGCAGGGAGCGCCCCGGTCTCCGATAAGGCCGGGGCGGGGGTGCCGGTAGCAGTGACGGTAAACGTACCGGCCGTCTTGGCCGTGAACGTGGGATCCGCTGAACTGGTTATCGCCGGAGCCCCGCTCACCACGGTGAGGGTCAGGGCCTGGGACGCCGTGGCAGTGCCGTTGACCGCGGAGATGTCCACGGTATACGTACCGATGTCAGACATGACGGGCGTCCCGGCGATGGTCGCCGTGCCGTTGCCGTTGTCGTGGAATGTGAAGTCGGCGGGTAGCCCGCTCTCGCCGATCGACGGGGCCGGGTACCCGGTAGTGGTGACGGTGAGGCTGAACGGGATGCCGGTGGTCTCGGTGGCAGTGGGGGCACTGGTGATGGCCGGTGCGGAGCCCACCACTACGGTGACGGGGACCGTGGCGTCGGGGCTGATCCCGTTGGAGGCGGTGACATCGAAGGTCACTGTGCCCGTGGCCGTGGGGGTGCCGTACAGCAGGGCTGTGCCGCCAGTGGTGGTGAACGACAAACCTGCCGGGAGCGTAACTGCCGTCGCCGTGATCGCGGGCGTCGGGGACCCGGTGGTGGTGAAGCCGAACGAACCTGCCTGGCCGAGTGTGAAGTCGGCAGCGTCGGTCCCGGTGACGGTGCTGATAGTAGGTGCCGTGGCGGGGTCCACCGTAGCGACGAGGTCCAGCATGGACAAGCTGTCATCGGCGGCGTTGGTGGCGGTGACCGTTATCGGGTACTGACCGGCTGCGGTGGCGGCGGGGACGCCAGTGAGCGTGGCCGTGCCGTTGCCGTTGTCGGTGAAGGTCATCCCCGCCGGCAGGGCCCCGACCTCAGTGATCGCAGGGGCCGGGAAGCCGGTGGTGGTGACCGTGTAAGTCCCCGGCACCGTGGTTGTGAAGGTCGCCGTGTCGGCGCTAGTGATGCTGGGCGCCTCGTCGTTCGTGAGCGTGAAGTCCTGGGTCGTTGTGCCTGCTGCGTTGGCAGCAGTGATCACCAGGGGATAGGTGCCACCGCTAGAGGTGGTCGGGGTGCCGGCGATGGTCGCCGTCCCGTTCCCGTTGTCGATGAAGGTGATGCCGCCGGGGAGCGCCCCGGACTCAGATAGCGCCGGAGCGGGCTCACCGGTGGTGGTCACGGTGAAGGTGAAGGCGGCGCCGACGTTGGAACTGGCGGCGGCGGCACTGGTGATCACGGGGGCAACGGTCTCGCCCAGGACCACGGTGCTCCCGGTCCCCAGCTCTGTCCACCCGACC
>CAYZVQ010000332.1:0-5670 GCA_964481925.1 uncultured Acidimicrobiaceae bacterium | reverse complement strand
GGCGGCGACCCCGGTGGTGACCAGGCCATGACCGCAAGTACTGCCGACCTCGAGGCCCTTTTGGACCTTCAGGACCACGACACCCGGATAGACCAGGAGCTTCACAGAAAAGCCCACTTGCCCGAGAGGTCACAGTTGGCAGATCTCGCCGCGGCCCGCGCTCAGCAGACAGCGGCCCGGTCCTCCGTCGCCGCCCTGCTCGACGTGGTCGCCGCCCGCCAGGCCGAGGCAGAACGTGAGCTCAAGGCCACCGAAGACAGGATCGTGCAGGTCAACCAGAGGCTTTACGGCGGGACCGTCTCGGCCTCACGTGAGCTGCAGGCCATGGCCAACGACGTCGAAGGCTTGCGCCGGCGGGCCTCGGAGCTGGAGGACCGCGTCCTCGGCCTGATGGAGGAGCGAGAACCACTGGACAAGCAGCTGGCCCAGCACGACGCCCATCTGGCCGAGCTTTCGGAACGGGCCGGCGAGCTCTCCCTGGCGCTGGAAACGGCGGAGGCGGACGTGGATGCCAGCCTCTCCCTGCTCCAAGGGCAGCGCCAGGAGGCCGCCCAAGGCATAAGCCCCGAGCTGCTGGCCACTTACGAACGCCTGCGCCAGCACCTGGAAGGGGTTGCTGTGGCCCGGCTGACCGGGGGCCGCTGCGACGGTTGTCACCTAACGCTGCCGGCCATGGAGCTCGACCGCATACGTCACGAAGCGGCCGGGTCGCTCGAGCACTGCGACCAGTGCGGGCGCATCCTGGTGATCAGCGGCACCTGAGGCGGGCCGGGTTGTCGACGCCCAAAGAACCAGGGCTCTGGTCCGACGAGCCGTCGGGCGCCCCGGCACCGGTCCGGGCGGTGCCGTTGGGCGGAGCCACGCTGATGGTGGGCACGTGCTCGTGGACGGACCCGACCTTGACCAAACAGACGGCTTGGTACCCCAAACGTTCTATGAGCGCGGAGGACAGGCTGCGCTACTACGCCGGGCAGTTTTCTCTGGTCGAAGCGGACGCCACCTATTACCGGCCCCCGACCCGAGAACTGGCCCGCTCGTGGGCTGAGCGCGTCCCGGACGGTTTTTGCTTCGATATAAAGGCTTACGGGCTGCTGACCGGGCACCCCGTCGACCCGGCCGCGCTGTGGCCTGACATCCGCCAGCAACTGGCGCCTGATGTGGCCGAAAAGCGCCGCGTCTATGCCCATCATCTGCCTCCCGACGCGCTGGAAGAAGTGTGGGCGCGGTTCCTGGACGCCCTGCGCCCGTTGGACGAAGGAGGCCGCCTCGGGGCGGTGCTGTTCCAGTACCCGCCATGGTTCGTGCCGCGTCGCTCCAACCGCGACGAGCTGGCCCGCTTGGCCGGACGCCTCGGGAGCACCCCGGGGTGCGTCGAGCTGCGCTCGCCCAAGTGGTGGGAAGAAGCCGATCGCCAACGGACGCTCGACCTACTGAGAGATCTCGGCCTGGCCACCGTGGTGGTCGACGCCCCGCCCGTTTCCGGGCTCCCCACCGTGCTGGCCGCCACCCGGGACGACCTGGCCGTCGTCCGGTTCCACGGTCGGGCCGACAGCACCTGGAACGCCCGCAATGTAAGCGCCGCCGAGCGGTTCCGCTACCTCTATAGCGAGGCAGAACTGGCGGAGTGGGCGGGACGGGCCCGCCAGTTGGCACAGATGGCCTCCAGGGTGCATTTGCTTATGAACAACTGCTACCAGGACTTCGGGGTACGCAATGCCGCGCAACTGGCCGCCTTGCTGGCCGACGAAGCCGGTGAGTGAACCCGCCGGCCGCCGGCTGCGTTCCCGTCCCGGTGCTTTCCCGGGCCCGGGAGGGGCCTCGGGCGCCGTCCTCAAGGCGACGGACCTGTGCCGTCAACGTTCGGGCCAGGTAGTGCTGGGCGGTGTCTCGCTGGCTCTCGGCCCCGGCGAGCGCATGGGCGTCGTGGGGCCGAACGGCGTTGGGAAGACTACCTTGCTGCGCATATTGGCGGGCCTTGAGCTGCCTGACGCGGGCAGGGTGGAGCTTTCGCCCCCTTCCGCCGCCGTCGGTTACCTGGCCCAAAACCGGCAAAGTCCCCGTCAGGAGACGGTCGAGCAGTACCTGCGGACCAGCTGCGGAATTGCCCAGGCCGAAGAGGCCATGGGCTCGGCCCTCGCCGCTGTGGCGGCGGGGGACCTGAGCCCGGCCGCACAAGAGGGTTACGACCGCGCCCTAGCCCGGTTCAACCAGGTCGACCCGGGGGGCTTCCGCGAACGCGCCGCGGCCAGGCTGGCCGCGCTGGGAGCCGGCGCCGACCTGCTCGGGTCGTCCATGGCGACCCTGTCCGGGGGCGAACTGGCGCGGGCCGGCCTGGCCGCCCTCACCTTGTCACGCTTTGACGTTTCGCTGTTGGACGAACCCACCAACGACCTTGACTTCGCCGGGCTCGAGGTGCTCGAGCAGTTCGTGCTCGCTCTGAGGGGAGGGACCGTGATCGTTTCCCACGACCGCGCTTTTTTGGCCCGCACGGTCACCGCTGTGCTCGAGATCGACCCTCATACCCGCAAGTCGGTCCTGTACGCAGGCGGGTGGGCGGCCTATCTGGAGGAGAAGGCGCTGACGGCCGGGCACCGCCAGGAGGCGTACGAGAAGTACCGGCGCAACCGTGAGGAGCTGACCGAGCGGGCCCAGCGCGAGCGGCAGTGGGCGACCAGCGGTACGTCGCGCGAGCGCAGCGCGCCGAAAGACAAGGACAAGCTCCAACGAGATTTCCGCATAAACAAGACCGAACAGTTGGCGGCCCGAGCCAGGCGGACGGAGCGGGCGCTGCAGCGCCTGGAGGAAGTCGGCAAGCCCTGGGAGCCGTGGCAGCTCCGCTACACGTTGGCAACTGCCCCCCGGGCCGGCGCGGTCGTGGTCTCGCTGTCCGAGGCAGTGGTACAAAAGGGTGACTTCCGTCTGGGGCCGGTCGACCTGTTGGTCGAGTGGGGCGCCCGGGTCGCCGTGACCGGGAGCAACGGCGCCGGCAAGACGACCCTGGTGGAGACGGTCCTGGGCCGGGCGCCGCTCGTGTCGGGCAAACGGTCCATGGGCCCGAGCGTGGTGCCTGGCGAGCTCGCTCAGCACCGGGCCGGCCTGGTGTCCCCCGACGGCACTTATGCCGGCCCGGCCGAGCGGCTCCTGGCCGGCTTCCTTCGCCTGTCGGGCCTGGAGCTAGCCGAGGCTCGCTCGCTCTTGGCCAAGTTCGGCCTGGGCGCCGAACACGTCGACCGCCCCCTGGCGACGCTGTCGCCAGGGGAGCGCACCCGTGCCCAGCTGGCGTGCTTCCAGGCTGTCAGCGTGAACTTCCTGGTGCTCGACGAGCCGACTAATCATCTCGACCTACCGGCTATCGAACAGTTGGAGATGGCGCTGGACGCCTACGAGGGGACGCTGTTGATCGTCTCGCATGACAGGAGACTGTTGGAGGACCTCCGGGTCACGCACCAGGCCGAGGTCGAAGAAGGCCAGGTAAAGCTGACGGCCCGCTAGCGGGTGCCGGTGCTGCGGTGCCGCTTGGGCGGAGGCGGTCAGCCGGTGCCGGTTAGGCGGTGGCCGTCAGGCGCCGAGGACCCGGGCCGTGGCCCGCCGGCCCTGCTTTTTTACGACCTCGATGGCGTTGGGCAGTTGCTCTTTTATCTCCATCGAGTGGGTGACCACAAGGATCTGGCGGAAACGCCCCCGCAGGCGCTCCAGTGCCAGCAGCATACGCGCTCGGCGCTCTTCGTCCAGCGGTCCGAAGACCTCGTCGAGGACCAACAGGCCGACGGTGCCCCCGGCCTGGAAACGCACGTGCTCACTTATGGCCACGCGCAGCGCGAGATTGGCGAGGTCGACTTCGGAGCCGGAGAACCGGCCCAAGTCATAGGAGATGCCCCCGTCGCAGATACGTAGGCCGTAGGTCTCGGGGTCGACTTCCAAACGGTCGTACTCATTATCGGTGAGCTCGGCGAACAGCTCGGCCGCCTGCACGGCTAAGCGGGGCCCGACCGAGGCCACCACGCTGTTGCGGAAGGCATTGAGCAGTTCGGAAGTACGGCTCAGGTGCACGGTCGAGGACTCGAGCTCGGCTAGGAGGGCATGCTGAGCCTGGGCTTCGGCCCAGCGCTTGGCTTGGGCCTGAGCCTCAGCGGCTGCCGTGGCTGCGTTGAGGCGTGCCAGGCGGGCGGACTGGTCGGCTTTTTGAGCCAGGACTTCGGCTTCCTTCCAGGCGTTCAGGGCGCCGGCCAACGCCGCCGGGTCGAACCCGAGCGATTTGACCTTGGCCCGCAGGACCGCCAACAAGGACGCTGCGGGCTCGGCCCGATCTCTGGCCTGGCTGAGCGAGAGCTCGGCCTGCGGCCGTCGCTCCAGCCGGCCTCGAAGCCTGCTGGCTTCCTCCGCGGCTTGGCGGCAGGCACTCAAGGCCGCTTGCGCCGGTCCGAGCACCGCCGCTATCTCGCCCGGCGCGGGCACGGCGCCAACGGTCACGCCAAGGGCATCGCCCGTCTCACTGAGGGCACTGATGGCTGCCGCCAGGCGGTCGGCGGCCGCCGACCGACGGTGGTTGGCCTGTTGCCACTCGGAAAGAGCCTGGCGCGCGGCCGCAGTCCCTTCGGACAGGCGCTTTAACCCGGCGAGCGCCGCCTCGGCTGCGGCCCCCACCTGTGCCAGGGCCTCATCGGCGGCCGCCAGGCGCTGCCGGGCGCCTTCGACTTCAGCGGCGCGGTGGGCCTGGACCTGGCCGAAGGCTTCTCCCAGGGCCTGGCCGCAGAGGGGGCAGTCTTCGTCCCCCGACAGCGACGACGACCTGGACAGGGCGTCCTCTGTCCGCGCCAGATCGGCGGCGGCCGACCCGCGCCACGCTTGTGCCGACCCGAGGTCCGAACGGGCGGCCATGGCCACCCGTTCGGCTGCGGCCAGGCCTTCCTCGTCCGGTGGCGGGGGGACGGGGACAGACGGGACACCGGCCAGTTCGTCGGCCCCCTCGGCGACGGCCTGGACCAGCGCCAACCGGCGTTCCAGGACCGGCAGGCGGGCGGTCTCGGCCTCCAGGCGACCGAGGCTCTCCTCGGCGCCGGCCAGTTGGGCCAGCTCGGCCGTAAGCTCTTCGACCTGGCGGTTGGCAGTATCCATATCCGAGCGTGCCGCCTTGCCCTCCACTACGAGCACATCGTGTTCCTGGCGGGCCCGGTCCAGCCGGTCAAAGCTCTCTTTGGTGGCGCCGGCCGCTTGGCGAGCCGCGGCTGCCGCTCCCTCTTCCTCGACGGCGGCGACCTCCACGGCGCTGGCCCGGGCCTCGGCATCCGCCGCTGCCACCTTGGCCTCTTCGACATCGGGCAACATGCCCCGCAGACGGCTGTGCTGTGCGCCCACCTCCCGGGCGTCGGCGCGTGCCTTATCGCGGGCTACGTCCAGAGGGGTGACGCCCAGCAGGGCCAGCACGAGCTTGCGACGATCGGCCGGGCTCTGGGTGGAAAAAGCGTCCAACTGCTTTTGCTCGGCGAACACCGAGGCGCGAAAGGCGGCGTCGTCCATGCCCAGGACCGAGTGGACGTAGCGGCCGGTGTCCCTTACTCCTTCGGCCATACCGAGCCCGTCGCAGTGCGCCTCGGCCCGCACAGTGGCATTGACGCCCGTGATCGTCCGGCGGACGAGGTACACATGGCCCTCGTGCTCGAAGGTCATCTC
>CAYZVQ010000331.1:0-5700 GCA_964481925.1 uncultured Acidimicrobiaceae bacterium | reverse complement strand
TCGCCGTTTGATTTGTCGTGAAAAGGGCTATTGAGAAGTCCTTCGGTCACCGTTGCCCTCCTTGGTGCCCTTGGTCGAGCATCACCGGCGTACGACTAGAGAGAGGCCCTGGGTGAAAAAGCGCCTCAGGGTAAAGAACAGGACCAACATCGGTGACGCCGCGATCAACGTGCCGGCCAGCTCCACCGGCAGGCTGGACCCGCCGTACAGGCCCATCAGGCTGCTCAGGCTGGCCATTACGGGGTGGACTGACGGTGACGAGCTCAGCACTATGCCGAACAGCAGGTCGTTCCAGATCCACGTGAACTGGAACAGGAACAGCACCAGTGCCGCCGATACGGACAACGGGACATAGATGGAGCGGAGGATCCGGACCTCACTGGCACCCTCCACCATCGCCGATTCTCGGTACTCGTTCGGTACGGTGCTGTAAAAGCCCCGCAAGACGAGCGTGCAGAACGGCACCGAGATGGCGGTGTAGAAAAGCAACAACCCCCACCGGGTGTTGTAGATGTGGATCGAGTTGTACATCCGGAACAGCGGGATTATGTACATCTGGAGGGGGAAAACCGTCCCCGAGTAGATGATCATAAAAATGGTGAAACCGCCCCGGATACGCAGCACGACGATCCCGTAGGCGGCCAGCGAGGCGATGGCGATCGACGCGGCTGCGCCCACCACTCCGTAAATGATGCTGTTGATGAACCCGGTCCCCAGGCCGGCGCTGTCCCACGCCGAGCGGATGTTCGACAGGAGGTTGAACTCCCGGGGGATGGCGTAGAAGGGGTGGGCGAAGAAGTCTGAAGCGGACTTCGAGGCGTTGATGACCGACCACCAGATGGGCAACACCCACAACAGTGCGGCGATTATCAATATGCCGTAGATCACGACCTGCTTTATTGTGGCAGGCTTCATGCCCTCACCTCCCGTAGGCTGCGGCGGAGGTAGCCGATCGACGCCAGCAGCACGAAGATGGTCAGCACGACCGCGATGGCGGCCCCGTAGCCCATCTTGAAGTACTGGAAGGACTGCTGGTAGGTCCAGACCGCGAAAGTGGAGGAAGACCCGTACGGGCCGCCCTGGGTCATGACCCAGATCAGGTTGAAAGCCTGCAGGGCGTTGACGATGCTTATAGCCACGATGACCCGCGTCATGGGTGTCAGCATCGGCAGGGTGATGTGCCGGAACAATCTCCACCCCGCCGCCCCGTCCAGGCTGGCCGCCTCCGTGATCTGCGGGTCGATGGTGTCGAGGCCCACGAAGAACAGCAGCATGTCCACTCCCACGATCTGCCAGGTTGAGGCGATGATCATGGAATAGGTATTGAGGGGTACGTCGTTCAGCCACTGGACGTTGGCCAGGGAATGGATACCCAGCGCCCCGAACAGGACCGAGATGCCGCTGGTGCCGAAAAGGAAGCTCCAGATGATCCCCGTGGTCACGAAACCGATGGCGTAGGGGAGGTAGAAGATCGTCTGGAAGACGGTCCGGCCCCGCCGCTTCCTGAGCATCACGGCGGCGGTCAGCCCGAGGCCCACAGGCAGCACGATCATGGCTACTGCCCAGATCACGGTGTTGTAGACATTGGTCGACAGGGAGGGGTCATGCCAAAGAGCCCGGTAATTGGCCAACCCGATGAACTGGGAGGACGACAGGCCGTTGGAGTTGGTGAAGCTGAGCCAGACCGTGACCACGATCGAGTACCAGAACATCCCCATCACCATGACCAGAGCGGGGACCACGAACAGGTAGGAGGTGGGCCGGCGCCAACGACGCCGCCCGGGACGGGCGGCGTCGTCATTGACCGAGGCGTGGTCCGGTCCCGTGGTGACGACGCCAGGAACAGGGAGCGTCGTCATCAGGCCGGCCATCCGTGGCCTAGGGGCAGGCGCACAACATTGCTTTCGGAGGTCTTACTTGTCCGTTCCAGGCGGCCCTATTTGGCTGTCGACCAGTAGGACGTGGCCACGTCCTGCAACGTCGTTAGGAACGGCATGAGGGGCAGGTCGGGGTTGAGGATGAACTTGGACAGGTCGGAGGCCACCGGGACGGCGATTTGAGGAGGTGTGGCTTCCCAGTAGCGGTTCCACAGGTGGACGTGCTCGGCCGCGATCTCATTGTTTACGGAGATGGCGGTGACGTCGGTGGTCTTGACCGAGGTCTCGGCGCTCACGAAGGACTCAAGGGTGTCCCATTTCACCTGGACAGAGGGCTCCATAAAGGTGTTCACCGAGTTGAGGGCGGCCTGCTCATTGGCGTTGTGAGCGGACACGACCACGGGGCCGGTCTCGAAGATGGCTTGCCAGCCCACGGCCGGGTTGATGGGAGGCACGATGAAGGCGCCGAAGTCCTTGCCCGGCACCATGCCGGCCTTGATCAGGGTGCCCTCTTGCCACGAGCCGATGAGGAGCATGGCCGTCGTACCTTTGGCGAACGATATCGGCGTGCTCAGCGCGGTGTCGATGTCTTGCGCGGTGCCGAAGTACCCGAGGTCAGCCACCTGTTTCCAGGCCTCCATGGCTTTTACCACCGGGGCGCTGGTGTAGGAGATCTGGCCGAGGACGAGCTGGTGGTAAGCGGTGGGGTTCTCGGACAGCAGGAACTGCTCGAACCAGATGAAGCCGGCCCAGTCGTCGACGTAGTAATCGAAGGGAGCGATCCCGTGCGCCTTGAGGGTAGCGGCGTCGCTCATCAGCTGTGCCCAGGTCATGGGCGCGCCCCCCAAGCCGTACTTGGCGAAGTCCTTCTTGTTGTAGTACATGACCCAATCAGAGGTGTAAAGGGGTGCGCCGTAGTACTGACCGTTGACCTCGTAGGCGTTTTCGACGTCGGGGTTCAGCCCGTACTTGGCTTCCCACACTTTGACCAGCGACGTCATGTTCGCCAGTGCCCCGGCCTTCACCAGCGGGACCAGCTGCTGGCCCGACCACCATGTGAACACGGGCGGGGCCTGGGAGGTGGTGGCGGCGGCCCGCACCACGCCCTGGAAGGCCGTGGTGCTCGAGTACGGCTGGGCCTGCCACCCGGTCCCGCCGTCCAGGCTGGCCAGGACTTTACCGATGGCGTTGATACCGATCGTCCAGCCCGGCTTGTCATTTGATAGCGGCAGGGTAGTCGAACTGGCTTGCGGGGTTGCCGCCGCACCGGCCGGGCCGGTGAACGTCGCCGTCCCGACCATCGCCATTATCGAAGCCGTCGCCACCAAAGCCGACGTTTTCTTGGTAAAAAATCTCACTTATGACTCCTTTTCGTTCAGAAACTGCCTGAATTTGGACCAAGCATTGTTCTGCCGGCTGGCTCGGGCTGCCGGTGTGGCCGTCCGGAGCGGTGCCCATTGAAGGAGGCCGATGTGCACGGTGCAGGCTCGGTGCCAGGGTGCCCCAGGCGCCCTCTTCAGCTCGTCCGCCACGTGGCGCACGCGTTGTCCACCACTCTTGCCAGCCCTGAACTGCCCCCTTTCCTACCCTGTGTTATCGTTAGCATTGCTCGTCGGCCACTGTCAAGTCACTCTCAAGGACTGTCAAGTCAGGTTCCCAACGGTAGTCGGGTGGCTTTAGGGGCGTTTACCGTCCGCATGACGCCGGCGCCTCGCAGGCCGGTTAGGAGCGGTTCAGCTCCCGGTCCCGTGCGTGGCGGCGTCGGCTGGGCCCGTCGGGAACTCGCCCCGCTGGTGCATCTCGCGGGCGCGGCCGCGCTGGAGCTTGCCGTTTGGGGTCGTCGGCAGCGAGCCCGTGGGTACGAGCAGGACTTGGGAGGGGGCCAGCCCGACGGCGTTGACGATGGCGGCGCTGACAATGCCGGTGAGGTCCTCCTGCTCGTCGCCCACCTCCACCACTACGACCAGGTCCTCCTGCCGGCCGCCCACGGGACTGAAGGCGACGCACCTGCCGGGTGGCACACCGGCGGCGCTCTGCACCGCCTGCTCGATGTCCTCGGGGTGGTACTTGAGGCCCAGGCGGATGATGACCTCGCTCGACCGGCCCGTCACGAACAGCTCGCCGTCGGCCATGTAGCCGAGGTCGTCCATGCTGAACCAATCGCCGAGGAACCGGCCGTCCCTCGCTGTGTTGACGTAACCGTCCGTGACCCCCGCGCTGCGCACCCATACCTCTCCCTGGTGGCGTTCGGGCAGCGGCTCGTCCGGGGAACCGATCCTGATCTCCACGCCGGGATAGGGAGCACCGCAGGAAACGACCCGCTTGGCCGGATGGCCCGGCCTGGGCGCCACCGCCCGTAACGAGCTCGCCAGCTCGTCCAGGTCCACGACGTCCACTCGCAGCTCTTTACCGGGCTTGGTCTCGGTCACCATACCCGCCTCGGAAGAGGCGTAGTGCACGCAGATGGCCGTCGGCGACAGGCCGAGGGGGACGCACACCTCGGCGATCCTTTCGGCCACGTCGGGGTCGACCATCTCGGCATTCAGGGCGGCCCCCCCGAGGCCGGAAAGGTCGACCCCGTCCGGTCTTTTGGCCAGGGCCCGCAGAGCCGCCGCCCAGGCCGAGGACGGTCCCACGGTGTAAGTGGAGCGCGTCTTGCCGACCAGTCGGGGCCACTCCGCCGGGTCTCGGACGAAACGGGCCATGGGCAGGACGTGCCAATCGATCGGCGTAGAGATCTCGAACAGGGCGCCCAGCCCTGCGATGTGAAAAAAGGGCAGCCAAGAGACCATCGCCGGTACGGTGCCGGCGGGAGCGGCGGCAGCGTTGGCGGCATTGGCCCTGGACCATTCGACGGCCCGGGCCTGGGTCATCCGCACGCCTTTGGGCGCCGCCGTGCTCCCCGACGTGCACAGCACCATGGCCAGGTCGGAGGGCGAAACCTCCGCAGGCCTCTGGTCGGGGGCCGGCGGGGCCTCGGTGGCCCAGTCGAGCCTGGGAGTGCTGGCGTCGAGGAGGTCGAGGTAGCGGTCCTCGCCGACGATGACCGAACAACCGGTCGCGGTGGCCAAGGAAGCCACCTGGGAAGAAAAGGCGGAAATGTCGCGGACCCGCAGCGGGGCCGGGAGAGGGACCAAGGCGGCTCCGGCCAGCCAGGTGCCCCACGCCCATTCCGCCCACTCCGGGCAGTTGGGCCCGAGGAGGCCCACCATGTTTCCTATCCCCACCCCCGCCTGTTGGAGCTGAGCGGCCCTTCTCAGGGCCCGGGCGTAGAGCTCTGCCACCGACAGGGTGACCGGCTCCTCACCCAGATGGAAGAAGTAGCCCCCTTCCCCTCGCGCCGCCACCTCGCCCAGCAACCCACAAAGTGTGGACTGGCCAATCGTTGTCATTTTGTTCTGGCGGAGGGGCCTGAAGTCTCTAAGCGTTTGGCGTCCACGACCGCGGAAAGGGCGCCAACACTGGCGAAGTTCTCGGCTACGACATCCCTGTGGTTCAGGGAGATCTCGAACTCGTCCTCGAGCCAGGCGATCAGGACCTCGACGGAGAGCGAGTCCAGCAACCCGGCCGCCAACGGGTCAGACCCAGATGTGGCGCCCTCGAGGAGCTCGCTCTCGATGAACTCGGCGATCTGTTCTTCTGTGTTGCGCCCCGTCACCAGGACCTCCTTGTCGATGGTTCCCTGCCGGTAGCCTTCTCAGCCTCTTGCTGGAGCTCTACCGGCGGCCCAGGACGAACAGGTCGTGTCATCGTCACGCCCACTAGAGTATAAGGAGAGGAGGGTTTAAGGTCTGTGAGAGCCTTCGAATGCTTGCGCGCGTGC
>CAYZVQ010000330.1:0-5770 GCA_964481925.1 uncultured Acidimicrobiaceae bacterium | reverse complement strand
TGTTCATGTCCTCCCGCTTGGACAGGACATCGTCCAGGCTCATGTCGCCCACAACGGAGCGCAAGGTGGTGGAGGCGATGTTGATGGCCGCGCCCTTGAAGTCCTGGACCGACAAGACAGAGGTCAGCGGGTCGAGGACCTTGTAGAAAATGATGAAGTCGATGGCGATGGCGGCATTGTCCTTGGTGATCGCTGTCTGGTGGGGGATCTCCAGGTACTGCTCGCGTAGGTCCACCCATGAGATGCGGTCGGTCACGGGATTGATGATCGTGAGACCGGGCCCACGGGCCCCCACGGCCCGGCCCAGACGGAACAGGACCACCCTCTGGTACTCCCGCACGATCTTGATGGAAACGGCCGCCAGGACTATAAGCCCGATTATCACTATGGCGACGACGACCAGTATGGCGGTGGTCACTGCTGCTCCTTCTCTAAGTTGTCTAAGCCCAGGGCGTCAGGCCCGGGGATGTTGCCGGCCTCCGACCACACCACCAGGCGCACACCTTCCACGCTCACCACGTGGACCGGAGCACCGGCAGGCAGAGGACCGCTCACAGATCGCACCGTCCAGGTCTCGTTGTTGACCCGGGCTATGCCGCTCGGCGTCAACGCCGTGACGGCCACTCCGTCAGAGCCCGGCAGGGCGGCGGCACCCCGGGGTGCGAAGCTGGCGCGCCGGTAAGCGATGGCGGGCAACACGAGCGCCGCTGCCGGCACCGCCCCGAGGAAAGCGAGCACGGCCAACACCCACGCCGCCGGGGACCGCCAGCTCCCGGCCGATACAGCGACAGCCCAGGCGGCGGCCAGCACCAGGACGGGGATAGGGACGAACCAGCCATGGCCACCGGCATGGACGCCGAGCACGATCACGCCCAGGACCGCCAGGGCCAGGACGGCGCCGACCATCCAGGGCAGGGCACCGGCGGCGACGATGGAGACGACCAGCACCGCCACCGCCAGCAAGGCAAAAACGGATACCACGGTGGTGACAAGGAGGCGGCGGGCTACGGCCATGTGGCGCAGCTCGGCGGCTGTCATGTCCGTAGGTCGCCATCGCCCGCCGGAGGTGACAGGAGACGCCCTGTCATCGAGCTTGCCTGCGGGAAAACGGGACCGGAAGTTTGCGTCGGTCATATTTACAGGCTCCTCTGGTAGCGACAACTAGCGTACCCCCAAGAAGCCGCCGGGCGGTGGGCGCTTTGCAGGTCTTGTCCACGGCCGGCGAAGGGCACGAGACTTGGGACATGGCGAACTCGAGCGCGGTCCGGGTGGAGCCTTACCACCCGGCTCACCGCGACGGTTTTGCCGCCGTGGTCTTGAGCGTGCTGTCCGAGTTCGGTTTCTCTTTCGACCCCGCCCTCGAGGCCGACCTGGACCGGCCCCATGAGTGCTATGACGCGCTGTGGGTCGTCCTCGACGAGCAACGGGTCGTAGGCACGGTAGCCGTGCGCCGGCTTCCTGGCGGCGACACCTCGGGCGAGGCCGAGCTGAAACGCATGTACCTTCTGCCCGGCTACCGCGGCATGGGCCTTGGCCAGGAGCTGCTGGGAAAAGCCCTGGAGTGGGCACGTCTCGAGCAGGTCGAAGCCGTGCGCCTGGACACGTCGCCGACTATGGCGGGCGCCCAACGCTTCTATGAGGCCGCGGGGTTCCGCTCCTTTGGCTCACGCACAGAGGTGGGCGCCGAGGGTACCCGCTGCGAGCTGCTGTACCGCTTGGTGATCTGATCCAGACGCCTGCCGCTGTCAGTGCCGGGTGCCGGCCCCGTTTAGACTTTGGCTGGCGAAACAGCAAAGGAGCCCGAGATGACCATCGCAGTAGGGGACAGCATCCCAGACGTCCGGCTAAGGCTGATCGGAACGCTTTCCAGCGAGCAGGTGAGCACGGCCGATGTCCTGGGCAAGGGCCGCGTTGTGCTTTTCGGTGTGCCTGCCGCCTTTAGCCCGACCTGTTCGGACGTGCACCTTCCCGGTTTCATCGCGCACGCCGAGAAACTTCACGCCCGCGGCGTGGACCGCATTTTCTGCGTATCGGTCAACGACCATTACGTGATGGCGGCGTGGGGCCGCTCCCAGGGGACTGGGGACAAGGTGTCGCTGTTGGCCGACGGTAATGGCGACCTCGCTCGAGCCCTGGGCCTCGACATCGACTTGTCGGCTAACGGCATGGGCACCCGGAACCGACGCTATGCCGCCGTCCTGGACGACGGGGTCATCACCCACCTGGCGCTCGAAGACCGTACGGGCCTCGAGGTGAGCACGGCGGAGGCTGTGTTGAGCGCATTGGGCTGAGATAAGGCCACGCTCCCCAACGGCACCTTCGTTCTCCGGGCCGGCTAAGTTGTGCGCTTCCTACCACTATCCGTGGTTACCTTTCCTCCTTCGGGAATGGTTCTTTTGGCCCGGTTGCCGCCGGGGAGGCTCCGGTATGTCGTACTAGGTACCCACTTATCCCTGCCCGAATGGGTGTATAAAGGGCGGTGAGCCTGTCTGCTCGCCCACCTTTCACCCCTTTCGTCGATACCCCGGTAGCGCCACTTGAACCGTATACGGCGACCACTGCCCGTAGCATTCCAGTCGCTCCGGTAGCCGCCCGGCCCTGGCGTGGGTATCGTGCCAAGTCAAGGCCGTAATTGGTCGTAATTGGCTTCCCGACGGGCCCCATCTACGAGCACCCAACTTTTGGTCTTTGGGCGAAGAGGTGCAAGTCTTTGAACGAGTTCAATACTCCAGCAGCCGAGGGCGAGCCCGGGCCCGAGGTTGGCGCGACGCCGCCCGGCGGCGCCGGTCCGGGACCGCCGCAGGCAGAGGCCCCGAGCGGCACGTCTCCGCCGGACGAGGCTCGTTCGTCAGCGGTCTTAGGCGGTGCCGCTGTCGGTCCCCCGAGCTTCGGCCGGGAAGCGGGGGCGAGCCACACTTTGCGCCAAGACATCGACGGAGCGCTTGGGGAACTGCCCAGCCTGCTGGCTCGCTCGGCGACGGGTCTCGAGTTCATTTACCAGTCGCTCGAACTGATGGCTGCCCGCTATGGGCTGCGTGACCTGGTCGTGGTGGTGGACCGGCCCGATCGTCACCAGATTTTCCGTCTGGGCCGGGCCCCGCTCGAGTTCAGCCGCGAGCCGCTCCCGTCGTACTTGACGGCTGCGTTTGCCGGGCGTCCGGGCCTGTACGCCGAACCGCCGGTCGTCGGGCCACTGGCCGCCGCTTGCCTCACGAGCCTGGTCGAACTCGCCCTTCGCCTAGACCTGCTCACCCATGACGCCAGCCACGACGCCCTTACCGGCCTGCTTAATCGCCGCAGTTACGAACTGCTGCTCGATCAGGCCGTCAGCCGGGCGCGCCGCTACGGGTGGCCTTTCGCCCTGGTCGTGCTCGACCTGGACGACTTCAAGGTTGTTAACGACCGCTACGGGCATGCCGCGGGCGACGCGGCCCTGCGCGCCGTCGGCGCGGAGCTACGGGCCGCCTTGCGAGGCGGTGACGTCGCCGCCCGCCTGGGTGGCGACGAATTCGCCCTGCTCGTGGTGGGAGTAGAGAACGTGGCTTCGCTCTCACCCCTTCTCGGCCGCCTTAAACGAGCTCTGGAGCGCGCTGTCCCGGAGACGACGGTGGGTTTCTCGGTCGGGGTCGCCTGCTTCCCATCCGATACCGACGACCCCGACGCTTTGACCGGGCTCGCCGACGAGCGCCTTTACGCGGCCAAGGCCACCATTGGATGAGGCCGCGCCGGTGAAGGACGCCCTTGAGCTCGAACTGCGCCAGCTCACCGGGGTGTGGTTCGTCTCTTTTTCCGACCAGGACGGCCTTACCGTCATTGAGATAGTGGTCGGTCCGGGCACCGATCCCGCCCGCGTACGTGAGGAGGCGACGCGCTGTGCCGTTACTCACCTGGAAGAGCCGGCTGAGATACGCATCCTTGTGCCGCCTCGCGAGCAAACTCTTCCCAGCCGTCGCGAGAGGGTGAAGCTTGTCCTGGTGCTGCCCAGTGATGGTGGGGCGGCCATCGAGGTGCAACTGTCCCGAGGCTTCCAGCGCTATTCGACCAGGGCCGTCGCCGGCGACACGGCCGCCGTCGGCCGTGCCGTGGTCGAAGCTCTGCGGGGCCTGGGCGCCAACGCACCGTTCGATGTCGTGGCCATCCACGCCCTGCCTTCGGACTGGGGGGCAGGGTTGCTGGCTGTTCTAAGGGACACCACTACCGGAGAACTACGCCGCGGGGTCGCCACCGGGCGGGCTCCCGCAGATGCTGCTGCGCGCGCCGTCCTGGCTGCTCTCAATCGGTCGGTGTAGCGCCGCCCGGGCCGGCTCGTCGGGAAGCCGAAAGCCCGGCGAAGCTCGACCGGTCCCCGGTCCCCGGTCCCCGGGCCCAGCTTTTGGCCCCGTTAAGACAAACTGGGCGGGATGGTAGTGGGAGGCAACGTTGAGGAGCTGTCGCAGCACTTCGCTGCGCTCCTGAGCGGCGGGACCGGGAGCCTGGTGCAACGCTCGCCCCTGGGGTTCATAGTGGCCTTCGGCGCCGGGATCGTCTCTTTTCTCTCGCCGTGCGTCCTGCCCTTGGTGCCCTCCTACCTATCGATGATGTCCGGCGTCGGGGTCGCCGACCTGCCGGGGGAGCAAACCCGCCGGGCCCGGGTGCTGTGGTCGACCCTGCTGTTCGTGGCCGGCTTCAGCGTCGTTTTCGCCCTTCTCGAGGCAACCGCCAACGCCGTGTCCGGTCCTCTGCGCGACCACAGGCTTGTCCTCGAAGACATCGCCGGTGCCCTGATCGTTGTCATGGGACTGGTAGTTGCGGGTGTCCTGCGAGTACCCCGGCTGCAGAGCGAACACCGCTTGACCCTTAGGCCCTCCCGTCTCGGCCCGTGGGCGGCCCCGCTCATGGGCATGACCTTCGCCTTCGGCTGGACGCCCTGCATAACCCCGGTCCTGGCGGCCGTGCTCGGGCTGGCCTCGACGGGCGGGACCCTGGTCCGGGGCGAGGAGATGCTGATCGCCTACTCGCTCGGCCTGGGGGTCCCGTTCATCTTGACCGGCCTGGCGTTCGGGCGCCTCTCGGGTGCTCTCGCGTTCGCCCGCCGGCACTCCCGGGCCGTCAGCGCCGGCTCCGGCCTTGTCCTGGCTGCGCTCGGGGTCCTTCTCATCACCGGTGAGGTCGGTGTCGTCTCTTCGTGGTCTTCCAGCCTTCTCCATGACGTCGGTCTCGGGACGCTGGCCACCGGATGAGCCGGGCCGGCACTGCTCTAGACGTTTACCGGACAGTGGTCCGCGCCCGCCCTGGCCGAGGTCGCTACGGCGTGCCCGTCCCTAGGATTTGACGGCGGCCATGGTCGAGATCCCCGTACTCGCCGTCCGGCTGCGTTCGGTGGTCGCCCTGGCTGGGCTGTACCCGCTCCTGGCCGGCGTCGACCTAGATGTCGGCCCGGGCCAGATCCTGGCCGTCAAGGGGCCCAACGGCGCCGGTAAGACGAGCTTGCTGCGCGTCATGGCAGGTCTGCTGCCCGTAGCCGCGGGGGAGGCGACCGTGCTCGGCCTGGAGCCGACGGCCCAGGCGCGCGAACTACGTCGCCAGGTGGGCCTTCTCGGGCACCGCAACGGGCTGTACGACGACCTTTCGGCCGAGGACAACGTCCGCTTCTGCGTACGAGCAGCCAGGCTCCCCAAAACGGCCGTACCCGTGGCACTTGACCGGCTCGGTCTCACCGAGCGGTTGCGCCGGCTCCCGGTCGGCAAGCTTTCGGCCGGCCAGCGCCGGCGGGTAGCCCTCGCTTGCCTGG
>CAYZVQ010000329.1:0-5855 GCA_964481925.1 uncultured Acidimicrobiaceae bacterium | reverse complement strand
AGGTCCTGCGCAAGGGTGAGAAGCGTATTTTTGTCGTGCAGGCCTTTGACGCCGTAAGGCGCGGCATCGAGCTGGCCTTGCCCGGATTTGCCCGTCCGGCGGGGATCCCGACCCCCGAGACGATCGAAGCCGAGATACACCGGGTGGAGGCCTTGCCTGCACCGGCCGCCAAAAAGAGCACCGTGGTAAAGCAGGCGGCGGCAAAAGGTGTGGCGCCGGCGAAGCGGGCGCCCTCCCGGAAGGCGGCTGCTCCGGCCGAGCAGGCGGCACCGGCTGGGCCCGTTCCGGCCACGAAAGCGGCACCGGTTAGGAGAACGGCAGCGGCGAAGAAAGCCGCTCCCAACGAGAAGGCGCTTCCGGCCAAGAAAGCCGCTGCGAGCAAGAAAGCCGCTCGGGTGACGAAAGCCGCTGGGGCCGAGAAAGCCTCGGGGGCCGAGAAAGCCGTTGCGGCCGAGGAACCCGCTCCGCCGAGGAGGAGGGTGCCCGCCAAGAAAGCTGCTGCGAGCAAGCAAGCTGTTGTGGCTGAGAAAGCCGCTCCGGTCAAAAAAGCCGCGGCGACGACGGGGGCGCCCGCCAAGAAGGTGCCTGCGGGTAAGCAAGCTGTGGTCGCTGAGAAAGCCGTTCCGGCCAAGAGGGCCGGGGCAGACAAGCGAGCACCGGGCAAGAGGGCGGAGGCGGCCAAGAACGTGGCTCCGGGCAACGAAGCCGCTCCGGCCGGTAGGGCTGGCCGCCGCAAAGCGGCGGCGGTGGTGCGGAAGGCTCCTCCAGCACAAGCGCCTGCTCCCGTGAACGTCGCTGCGCCGCGACCCGCCCGTACCGCCAAGAGGGCGGGCGCCGCCAAGGGCGTGGTTGGCGCCCCGACGCCTGCGGTGCCTGAGAAGGCGGCCGCGGGCAAGGCGCGCACGGCGGCGAAAGTGCCCGGACCGGCCCAGAGGTCCGCTTCGAGCCGGGCCCGGAGCTCGCTCCAGAGGTCCGCCGCGGCCAAGGCGCCGGCGGTCGTCGAAAGACCGCGTACTTCCCGTGACGCCGCTTCCCGTGAGCCCGCCGCTCCGGTGGCGGTAGGCAACGGCGCCGGGAGGGCGGTCGCCAAGAGGACCGCCAAGGCCGTCGGCGCCGGTCCGGTCGCGGCCCGCAAGGCCGCAGCTCCCGACGAGAAGTTCGAACCCGCCCCAAGGGCGTTCAGCCGAGGCCGTCCCCCCCGTCCGGGACGGGACGCCGGGCGCTGAAGCCTAGTAAAACGTCGACGTCGGGACCGGCTTGTACAGCCGGCGGCCGGTGAACTGGGGGTTGACGATCGAGATCCAGTGGTCCTTCGCCCCGGGGGCCCAGTGCTCGACGGGTTCGGCGCGGGTTTGCAGTGATGGCTGGTCGACGGCCTCGGTTATGTCAGCGCCTTCGCCGGCGACAACCACGTCCCAGCCTTCCCGGGTCTCGGGGTCGATGATGTCTGCCTCGAACGCAACATGCCCGAGGGGCGCTCGTGACTGCAAGACTTCCGAAGCAGTCGCGAAAGCTACGGTGCGGCCGTGGAGGACGAAGTTGACAGGAAAAATCTCGGGACGTCCCTGGTCGTTGACTACTGCGACTCGCCCGTACTTGGTCCGTTGCAGCATGGCCAGGCATTCGTCTTCGGTCAGGCTTTCCAGTGCTGCTTCTGACATGTCAGGCTCCTTCGCGCTCAGCCTATCGTGAGGTTCAGTCGTTGACAGTGGGGGCTAGGGCCAAGGGCACCCGCCATTCGAAGGACGTCCCCCCGCCTGCGGCCGGGCACAGCTCCAAGCTCCCGCCCAGCAGTTCGGCCCGTGCTCTGGCGTTGGCGATACCGCTCAGGTGCCCGGGGCTGCCGATCCCGACGCCGTTGTCGATGACGAGCACGGTGAGCTCGTCTTCCAGGGAGATGTCCACTTCGACCCGGGTGGCATGGGCATGGCGGGCGGCGTTGGAAAGGGCCTCGCGCAGGACGGCCACCGCTTCGAGTTGCACCGGCAAGGTGATCTCGACGTCGATGGGACCGTGGAAGGACACCGAGGGGCGGAACCCCAAAGACTCGGCGGCGTAGGCCAGAGTTTCCAACGCCTTGGCCCGTAGGTCCGTGCCGGGAGCCGACTCTAGGGCGAATATCGCCTCTCTTATCTCCTTGATGGTGACGTCGAGGTCGTCGACGGTCGACGCGACCCGGGCCGACGCCTGCGGGTTGTCGATCAGGGCGAGCGCCCCCTGCAGGCGCAGGCCGGCGCCGAAGAGGCGTTGGATGACAAGGTCGTGGAGGTCGCGGGCGATGCGCTCACGGTCGGCCGAGATCAGCAGCCGGTCACGTTCGGCCCGGACGTTGGCCAGCTCGAAGGCCAGGATGGCGTGGGTGGCGAGCGAGCCGATGGCGTCGTCGGCGTCGGGGCCGAGGTTGGCGGTCTCCTCGCCCAGGAGGACAAGGGCCGCCGAAAGGGGCCCGTCCTTGCCCGGAAGGGTCAACGGGAACGCCCGGGCGAGCTTGCCCGCGCCCCGGTTGGTCGCCGCCGTCGCCGGCCGGCCGGAGGCTATGGCCTGCGCCACGGGCGTGGCTACCTGATCGGGATGGCTGACCGCCGCCAGTGCGTCACGGTCGCCGTAACCGGCGGCGGTACGCGACCGCCCGCCCTCGACGACCACCAACGCGGCGGCGCTGGCCCCGGCCAGTTCGGCCGCCCCCTTGCACACCAGGTGGAGGGAGCTCTTGAGGGAGCCCTCGGAGAGCAGGCTGAGCCGGATCTCTGCCGTTGCCGCCTGCCAGCGGGCCTGGCGGCGCAGTTGGGCCTCGGCCTCCTTGTGCACGGTGATGTCGCGGACCAGCACCGAGAACCCCGGCTCATCGCCCAGGGCCAGAGGCGACACCGAGATGGCGACGTCGAGGGACTTGCCTTCCCGCCTCTGCCAGCGGGTGTCCTTTGAACGGGCGATGTGGCCCGAGCGAGTGTCATCGAGCAGCTCCTCGAGGACGGGGTCGTCGGGGAAAAAGAGGCCGATGTGGCGCCCCACCACCTCTTCGGGGCTGAAGCCGAACATGGCTTCGGCGCCTGGGTTCCAGCTGGTTATAACGCCCCGGTGGGACATCGAAAAAATGCCGTCGGCCGAAGATTGCACAATGGCGGCGAGCTGGGCCTGGGCCGACTGGGCCGCCTTGCGCTCCGTTATGTCCCGGATGGCGGCCACGACAAGTTCCCCGCCACCGCCGCCGCCTATGGGAGCAAGGCTGATGTCGACGGGGAACTCGCTACCGTCCTTGCGCCTGGCGTAAAGGTCGAGCCCGGCCCCCATGGGACGAGTGCGCGGGTCGGCCGAGTACTCGGCCCGGCGCCGGCGATGAGAGTGGCGGAAGCGCTCTGGGACCAGGAGCTCTATGTTTTTCCCCTCGACTTCTTCGGCGGAGTAGCCGAAGAAGGCCTCCGTCCGCTCGTTGACGGCGATGATCGTCCCTTTCCCGTCGACCGCCACGGCGGCGTCGGGCATGAGCGACAAGAAGGTCGTGAGCATGTCGGAGCCCTGAGGAAGGGCCCCGCTTTGAGCCGCGAGCACCTCGGGTACCGGTAAGCCCGCCGGCATAGGAACGGGGCCGGCAGGGTTGTCCTCCGCCTCCGCTTCGAGCACCATGCGAGTTTAAATGTTAGCGGAAGGCCCATGCGCCTCGGCATTTCGGGTCATTTGGCCCTGCCCGCGGGCCTGTCCGCGCGCCCAACATAAACATGATGGTCACAATTCCCACAGTGGGGCCTCCGACGGTCAGCGACAAAACCGCACAGCCACGGCTCAGCGCCGAGCGCTGCCGTTCGCTGCTGGCTGGTGCTCGCGGCGGCCACCTGGCCCTCTCGCAGGGCGCGTTGCCGCTGGTCGTCCCGGTGACTTGCGCTCTGGACGGCGAGGACCTGCTGGTCCGGGCCGGGCTCGGCTTGATCGGCAAGGTCCCCGCCCAACCGGGGGTCGTCGCCTTCCAGACGGACGGGAGCAGCCCCGACGGGAGCTCGCGGTGGGAGATACTGGTCCAGGGCCGCGCCGAGGTCCTGGACGAGCGAGAGCCGGACGCCCGGGACAAGTTCCCGCCCCCGCTCCCGATGGTCGACCAGAGCATGACGGCGGCTCTTCGCATAAGCATGGAACTGTTCACCGGACGGCAGTACGCAAGTGCCGCCGGCCAATCAAAGGAGACTGTGGAATGAGCGTTGACGTTGGCGGTACAGGAGCTTGGGCCCGCGATGTGGTCCTGGTCGACGGCTCTACCGCATGCATACGGACGGTTAAGGAAGACGACGCCGCGTCGTTGGCCGACCTGCACTCGCGTCTGTCCCTAGAGACTGTCCGGCTCCGTTACCTCGGCGCCCACCCCCGCCTGTCCGAGGAAGAGGTGGCTCGCCTGGTGAGCAGCGATGACGACCAGTGCGTGCTGGTGGTGGAAAGGGGCAACCAGCTCATCGCTTGCGCCCAGTACGACCGGGTGCTGGGCAGCGACGTGGCCGAAGTGGCCTTCGTGGTCGACGACGCCCACCAGCGCCTCGGTCTCGGCACCCTGTTGCTCGAGTACCTGGCCAGCGAGGGGCGCCGCCACGGGCTGAAGCGCTTCGCGGCTGACACCTTCTTGGAAAACAACCAAATGGTGCAGGTTTTCCGCGACGCCGGCTTCACCCAGCGGTCGCGGTTGGAGTCCGGCGTGATGCGGGTGGTCATGGACATAGCGCCCACGGAGGAAGCGTTCGAGGCTTTGTACGAGCGGGACCGCAAGGCCGCCGCCCGCAGCATGCAGCACCTGCTCCGCCCGCGATCGATCGCCGTTATAGGCGCCTCCCGTACCCGGGGGACGGTGGGCCACGAACTCGTGCGCAACCTGTTGAGCGGGGACTTCCAGGGGCCAGTGTACCCCGTCAACCCGACCGCCACCCACATCGTCAGCCTGCCCTGCTTCCCGAGCATCGAGGCCGTGCCCGGGGATGTCGACCTGGCCGTTGTGGCCGTCCCGGCCAAGTCCGTGGCCGAGGTCGTAGAAGCGTGCGGGCGCAAGGGCGTCGGCGCCCTGGTCGTGGTTTCCTCCCACTTCGCCGAGGACGGCGCCGAAGGTGCCCAGCTGGAAAAGGAGGTGGCCCGTCTGGCGCACTCCTACGGCATGCGCATGGTGGGGCCCAACTGCTTCGGCGTGCTCAACACCGACCCCGAGATCTCGATGAACGCCACCTTTGCCCGGGACACGCCCACCGTCGGGCGGCTCGGGTTCGCCTCCCAGTCCGGCGGCTTGGGCATCGCCATCCTGGCCGAGGCCCGCAAGCGCGGCATCGGCCTGTCGAGCTTCGTCTCCATGGGCAATAAGGCGGACGTGAGCGGCAACGACCTGCTGTCGTTCTGGGGTGAAGACGATGACACCGCGGTAGCCCTGTTGTACCTCGAGTCGTTCGGCAACCCCCGCAAGTTTGCCCGCCTGGCCCGCCAGTTCAGCGAGTCCAAGCCCATCGTGGCGGTCAAGGGTGGCCGCACCGCGGTGGGCAGCCGCGCTGCCTCCTCGCACACGGCCGCCATGGCCAGTTCCGACGAGGCCGTGGCCGCCCTGTTCCGCCGGACCGGGGTGATCCGGGTCGACACCATAGAGGAGCTCTTCGACGTCGCCCAGGTGGTCGGCTCCCAGCCTCTGGGCCACGGGTTGCGTGTGGCCGTGCTCAGCAACGTCGGCGGTCCCGGCGTGCTCGCCGTCGACGCCTGCGTCAGCAATGGCCTCCAGGTGCCGGAGTTCTCGGCCGAGCTGCAGCGCCAGATCGCTGACCTCTGCCCCCGCAACGGTGGGGTGAGCAACCCCATCGACCTCGGTGCCGAAGCCAGCGCCCCCATGTACGAGAGCGTGCTCG
>CAYZVQ010000328.1:0-5882 GCA_964481925.1 uncultured Acidimicrobiaceae bacterium | reverse complement strand
CCTCGTCGTGCTGCTCCTGTTCGGCTTCGCCTTCGATCAGGACCGCCCTCTTCTCCTCCAGGCCGCGCCCGGCTTGTTCTGGCTGGCCGTGTTGTTCTCGGGGCTCCTGGCGGTGCAACGCAGCTTTGCCATCGAGGCCTCCGACGGCGCGGTTGACGGCCTGCGGCTGTCGGGGCTCGAACCGGCCGGAATCTTCGTGGGCAAGGCGGCGGCCGTGGGCTTGCAGCTACTGGTGGTAGAGGTGCTTCTCACCGGCGGCGTGGTGGTACTTTTCCATACCCGGCTGGAGGGCGCCGGGCTCCTGATTACGAGCGCCCTTCTGTCGACGGCCGGGGTGGCCGGTGCGGGTGTGGCTTACGGGGCGCTCTCCATGGGCTTGCGGGTCCGCGAGACGCTGCTGCCATTGCTGCTGGCCCCCGTCCTCGCACCTGTTGTCTTGGCTGCGACCGAGGCCTGGCGTTCGGCCCTGGGCCTGTCCTCCGCGGACGGCTGGCGCTGGTCTGGCCTGCTCGGTTGCTTCGCCGCCGTCTACCTGGCTGGCGGAGTTCTTAGCTTTGGCGCTTTGATGGAGGAAACGTGAGGAACCCACAAGCGTCGTCTTCGTCCCGGCTCACTCGTGTGCTTGGGTGGTCCGCACTTGCTGCGCTCGCGCTCAATACCTGGTGGGGTTTGTGGCTGAGCCCACCCGATGTCGTCCAGGGCCAGTTCGTGCGCATGCTTTACGTGCACCCGGCCGTAGCGACAATGTGTTACGCGGGCTTTGGCCTGTGCACGCTGGCCAGCCTGGCCTGGTTATGGCCGCGCCTGCGCAGCCCACGTTGGGACCGCCTGGCCGTTGCCGGTGCCGAGGTCGGTGCCGTATTTTGCCTGGCGACGTTGGTCACGGGCTCCATCTGGGGCCGAGCATCGTGGGGGGTGTGGTGGACGTGGGATGCCCGGCTGACCCTGACGGCCATCCTTTTTGCCCTATCGCTCGGCTACCTGGCCCTCCGCCGTGCCGTCGACAACCCTCACTCGCGGGCGCTCGTGTCCTCGATGGTGGCTCTGTTGATGGCGCTCACCGTCGTCGTCGACCACTACGCCACATCGTGGTGGGTCACGCTCCACCAGAACACAACGCTGTTCAAGCAGGACCCGACGGTCCACGGGTGGCAATTGGCCACCATGCTGGTGTCGTTCATCGCGTTCGGTCTCGCCTTCGCCTGGCTGGTGGTGCACCGCTACCGTCTCGAAGGGCTCGAGGAACGCTATGAGAACGAAGGCCTGGTGTCCGCCCTCGAGGCTCGTCGCTCCGAGGTCACCGCTCCCCTTGACGTCCGCCCCGGCTTCGAGGGCGACAGAAGTCCTTCGAGAGCCCCAGCCGAAGCGGTCTCCCAGTGAACTACGTCATTGCCGCTTGGGCCGGCTGCGGCGTCATATTGCTGGCGTACGCGGCGCGCACGGTGCGCCGTGAGCGCACTTTGCGCCGTTCGCTAGGGCGGGCCCGGGGCGACAAATGACGATGAGCCCGCCGACCAGGGAGGTTGCCCCCCCGGTCATAGACCGCCACCCGCCCGCGCACCCGCCGCAGGCTGTCCCGTTGGGGGCTCCGCGGCCCCGCCGGTCGCTGGGCACTCGACGCCAGCGAGTGGTGGCCGGCCTCGTGATCGCCGGTGCACTGGCTTTTCTTTTGGGGCGGGGGCTGACCAACGCCCTGGACTATTACCTGAC
This sequence comes from uncultured Acidimicrobiaceae bacterium, assembly GCA_964481925.1. Taxonomy (GTDB): domain Bacteria; phylum Actinomycetota; class Acidimicrobiia; order Acidimicrobiales; family Palsa-688; genus Fen-671. The sequence continues at coordinate 4,172 of CAYZVQ010000328.1, read as the reverse complement.
GGCCAAGCAGGCCGTCGCCCAGCGAGCCCGACTGGGACAAGAGGATTTCCGTATCCAGGGCACGGTCCTGCCGGGGCTCCGCCAGGTTGGCACAACGCTGCAGTTCAGCATTGGGTCCGGCAACGTGCGGGTGCACGTGGTGAGCACAGGGATGCCGCCAGAGCTGTTCCATGTCGGCATGCCCGTCGTCCTCGACGGCCACTGGCAAGGCGCCGACTTCGCCAGCTTTCAGATAATGGTCCAGCACGGTTCGAACTACGTCGAAGCTCACCCCGCCAAGACCAAAAGCGCGTCACGCAGTGCATGACGGTGCTCCCCGGTCGATGAGAGAGCCGAGCTACTCGTGAACATCGCCCTGGGCCAGAGCGCGCTAGTGCTCGCCCTTTTGGGGGCGGTAGCCGGCGCTGTCACCCTGATCGTCGGGCTGGCCCGGGGACGGCCGTCGCTGCTGCGTGCCGGCCAGGTTTACATATGGCTGGTCGTGGGCGGGGCCGTGCTGGCCACGGTGGCCATGCAGAGGGCCCTGATAACCCACGATTTCACCCTGGCCTATGTAGACAGCAACGACAGTACGTTCACGCCGCTCATTTATCGCATAACCGCCATGTGGTCGGACCTGGCCGGCTCGATCCTGCTCTGGGCCCTCGTCCTTTCGGGCTACCTGGCCGCCATGTGGATCCGCTTCCGGCACCGAGCCGACGAACCCGCCGTTCTATGGTCGAAAATTGTCGGCTACATCATCGCCGCCTTCTTCTTCGGCCTGATGCTCAGTGTCTCCGATCCTTTTACGAGGGTGCACGGGGCCGTCCCGACGCAGGGACCGGGCCCTGACCCACTCCTCCAGGACCGCCTGCTGGTGGCTTTTCACCCGCCGCTGCTGTACCTGGGCCTGGTGGGCTTTGCCATTCCCTTCTGCTTCGCCATCGCCGGCTTGGTGACGGGGCGGACCGACGAGACCTGGCTGTCCGAGACGCGCCGGTGGGCCATTTTCTCGTGGGCGTGCCTCACGGCCGGCGTGGTGCTAGGAGCGTGGTGGAGCTACCAGGTCCTCGGTTGGGGGGGCTACTGGTCCTGGGACCCGGTCGAGAACTCAGCCCTTCTCCCCTGGCTGACTGGTACGGCCTTCCTGCACTCGGCCATGGTCCAGCAACGCCGCGGCATGCTGCGGGTCTGGAACCTCTCGCTGGTCCTGGCCACCTTCAGCCTCACCATCCTCGGCACCTTCTTCACCCGGTCCGGCGTGCTCGTCTCCGTGCACTCCTTCACCGACGACGGAGGCGTTGGCCCCGCCCTCCTGGTGTTCTTCGGCCTTACCGTGGCCACCAGCCTGGGCCTGTTGGCGTGGCGGGGCGACCAGCTCCACAGCCCCGGAGCGGGGGCGACGCCGCTGTCGCGCCAGGGAGCCTTTCTGGCCAACAACCTCCTCTTTTGTGCGTTTGCCTTCGTCGTCCTGTTAGGGACCGTTTTTCCCCTGTTCGTCGAGGCGATCAACGGTTCGAGCCTGACCGTAGGCGGTCCTTTCTTCGACACCATGACCATGCCGATCGTGTTGTGCCTGCTCTTCTTGATGGCTGTGGCGCCTGTGCTGCCCTGGCGCAGCGCTTCGGGCGAGCTCCTGCGCCAGCGCCTGATGTGGCCCGCGGCGACGGCCGCGACCGTGCTCCTGGTCTGCGTGGCGGTCGGTCTGAGGGGCGTCTGGCCCCTTCTGGTGTTCGCTCTGGGCGCATTCGCGGGGGCTTCGGCGCTACGCCAACTGGTCCTTGTCGTGCGACGAGGCGGGCCCCGCGGGGCGCTCAGCCGGTCGGGGGGCGGCATGATCGTCCACTTCGGGGTGGTCCTCATAGCCGTGGCCTTCGCCGCCAGTCATGCCTACGAGCACCAAGCCCAACTGGCTCTCCGAGTGGGCAAGCCGGTCACTTTCGACGGTCATACTCTGGTGTTGAGGGGCGTGCGTCAGGTCAACACGCCGGGCCGCGGTTTGCTGGTGGTGACCGTGGACCTCGACGGGCGGCCGTATTACCCGGCCATAGAGCAGTTCGCTCTCTCCAACGAGGCGGTCCCGAGCCCGGCCGTACGCTCGACCCCGGCCCAGGACTTTTATATGGCGATCGCCAGCACGCCCAATGCCGGCCAAGGCCCGGTGGCCCTAGCCGTTTACGTCGAGCCACTGGTCATGTGGTTGTGGATAGGGGGGCTACTTGTGGTGGGTGGGGCAGTGGTGTCGATGGTGCCCTCGGGCCGCCGGCGCCTGCCCCCGGAGGCATCTGCGCCCAGCGGCCCGGACCTCCAACAGAGCCTCGAGCTAGATGACCCACGACCGGCCGGGTCAGAGGTGGGAGCCGCCGTGTGACGGGGCTCCGTCGCCGCCGCACCGTGTTCTATGCCACCATCGGGGTGGCGCTGCTCGTGGCCGTCCTCGTCGGCGTTATCGCTTCGGCCCAGCCTTCGTCGGACGTAGGTGCCAACACCCCGCTACTCGGTGACCCGGCTCCAGCCATCTCCGGCCCGAGCCTGGACGGCGGGCATCTCTCGCTGTCGGAGTTCCGCCGTGAGTGGGTGTTGGTCAACTTCATGGCCACATGGTGCCCCCCCTGCCAGGCGGAGATGCCACAGTTGCAGGTGTTCGTCCGCCAGCACGCCAAAGCCGCAGACGCCACCGTGCTGACCGTTGTCTACGACCCGAGCAATGTAAGCGCCCTGAGGTCATATTTGGCGGCACGGAAAGCAGACTGGCCGGCAGTAGACGACCCGGCGGCCACAGTGCCCTATGGGGTAACCGGCCTGCCGACCTCGTTCCTGGTCGCTCCGGGGGGGACCGTCTACGCCTACGTTCTCGGCGGGGTGACCGCGTCCGAGCTGGACGCGTGGCTGCGCCGAGGTGCGGCCAAGGTCCTGAGCCGGGAGGGTGCATGATGGGCGCCCTGAGCGCGGCGACCGCGCCTCGCACGGCAGGAGGGGAGCGGGCCACAAGGGGGCGCGTCCGGTGGCAAGGCGCCGTTTGGGGCGCCATTGCCATCGCCATCTGTGCTGGGGTCGCTCTCGCCGCCGGTGTGTTCGGTGGCGGCGGGGGGCACTCGCTCTCCCTCTACCAGCGCACCATGGCCGTGGCCGGCGAGTACCGCTGCCCGGTGTGCGCCGGCGAGTCCGTAGCTGTTTCGGACGCGCCTGAGGCGGTTGAGATAAAAGGGCTGGTCCAACAGTGGCTGTCCGAGGGCCGCAGCCAGGCGCAGATCCGCTCCTACCTGGTGAGGGATTACGGCACGTCGATCCTGGAGAGACCGCCGACGTCGGGGGTGAGCGTGCTCGTATGGGCCCTGCCCGGGGTTGCCGTTGCCGCCGGTCTAATCGGCCTCGGCTTCGGGTTTGCCCGCTGGAGGCGGGCCAACCCTGTACCGGCCAACCCTGTACCGGCCAACCCTGTACCGGCCAACCCTGTACCGGCCAACCTGGGCAACCCGGACGGCGGGGACCTCCCTGTCGCTCAACAGCAGGTGTTGTTCGAACTCGGGCCCGCCGGCGCGCTGGAGGCGTCCGGCCGTCTGGGTGGGCCTCGCCCGGCCTCGGGGCCTCGGACGAGGACTCCGGCCCGGAGGTTGTCGGGAAGGGTGAGCCTGGCGGCGGGGATGGCACTGGTGCTCTTGGCCGCCGTTTTGTGGCTGGTGGACCGCTCGTCCACGCCCCGGTTGCCCGGTGACACCATCACCGGGGGCCAGAACGGCACCAGTGCCGCGCTCCAACAGGCGTCGGCTCTTGCCACTACCGACCCGGCAGCCGCCCTGGCGGTTTACGACGACGTACTCGCCACTCAGCCCGACCAGCCCGAAGCCTTGACGGACGAGGGCTGGATCTACGCCGAGGGCGGTTTTGTCGACCAAGCCATGGCCCGACTGGACAGGGCCGAGAAAGTGGACCCGACCTACGACGCCGCTCACTTCTACCGAGCGTTGGTACTGCTCGACGAGCACCGTCCGGGCACTGCCGCGGCAGAGCTCAATTGGTACCTGGGCCACGGGCCTGCCTCGACGTTGGTGGCCGCAGCCCGCGCTGCGTTGGAGCAAGCCGAGGGCAGGGTTCTGGCGCCGCGCTCGCCGGTGCGCAATGATCCCTGAGGGAAACCGATCGAAGGAGGAGATATGGACCGCCTCGAATGCCAATGGTGCCATGCTCAAAAC
>CAYZVQ010000327.1:4248-5911 GCA_964481925.1 uncultured Acidimicrobiaceae bacterium | reverse complement strand
ACGGCCGAGCTGACCAAGCACAACAAGGCCATGACGCTCACGGTGGCGTTCAACTACGGCGGCCGGGCCGAGATCGTGGACGCGGCCCGGGCCCTCGTGGCGGAGGGCGTCAAGGCCTCACAGGTGGACGAGCGGGCGCTGCGCAAGCACTTCTACCTGCCCGAGATGCCCGATCCTGACCTGTTCATCAGGACTTCGGGGGAGTACCGCATCTCCAACTTCCTGCTGTGGGAGATCGCCTACAGCGAGCTGGTCTTCATGGACGTGCTCTGGCCCGACTTCCGCCGTGAGCACCTGCGCGAGGCGGTGCGCGAGTACCAGCAGCGGGAGCGCCGTTTCGGCTTGACCAGGGACCAGCGCGACCACGACGGCCTGCCGTCGTAAAACGCCTGAAGGAAGCCGGGCGGCCTGCCCCGGGCGAAAGCGGACCTGAGGGCCTGCCCCACGTGCGAAGATACTTACAGTCATGTCGTTATATCGCGACCGTGGGGTCGTGCTGCGGACGTACAAGCTGGGCGAGGCGGACCGGATAGTGGTCCTGCTGACGCCCGGTCACGGCAAGGTGAGGGCGGTGGCCAAGGGAGTCCGCCGCACCAAAAGCCGCATCGGAGGCCGTCTCGAACCGTTGAGCCATGTGGAGCTGCTGATGTACGAAGGGCGCGAGCTCGACATCGTGAGCCAGGCGGAGACGATCGAGCCCTGGCGAAAGCTGCACGAGGACCTCCGGTGCCTGGGCCAGGGGCTGGCCATGGCCGAGGCCACCGAACAGGTGGCCCAGGAACGTGAGCCCTCCGAGGCCCTTTACCGGATGATGGTGGGAGCCCTGCGGGCCCTGGTCCGCCAGCCCGGCCCGCTGGTCTTGGCGTCGTTCTACTGGAAGCTGCTTTCTCTTGACGGCGCCGGGCCCATGCTCGACTGCTGCGCCGGCTGTGGGGCGAGACCTCCGGCGGCCAACCTGGTCGCCTTCGACATCGCCCAAGGCGGGGCGCTGTGCCGGGACTGCCGCCAGGGCCAGCCGCTCAGCCCGGCCGCCCTCGAGCTGCTCGGCTGGGTCTTGGGCGGCCAACTGGCCCGGGCCTTACAATTGCCGGCTAGCGCCGTCACGGGCGAAGTCAGCCATCTGGCCACAATTTCGCTGGAGCACCACCTGGAGCGGAACCTGCGGGCCATGCACGTCCTCGACATCTCCTAGCGGCCCATCTCCTAGCGGCCCATCTCCTAGCGGCCCATCTCCTAGCGGCCATCTCCTAGCGGCCATCTCCTGCGACGAGCCCAGCCGCCAGGCCTCCCGGCCCGGGTGGGCCACGGGCCCACTAGCCTCTCCACAATGCCCGTTAGCATGGAAGAACTGGTCCGCTTGTGCAAAGCACGCGGTTTCGTTTTCCCCTCGGCCGAGATTTATGGTGGTTTCCGCTCGACCTACGACTATGGGCCGCTCGGGGTGCTTATGGCCCGCAACGTGAAGGAAGCCTGGTGGCGCTCGATGGTCCAGATGCGCCGGGAGGTCGTGGGCCTCGACGCCGCCATCCTGTCCAGCCCGAAGATCTGGGAAGCGTCGGGGCACTTGAAAAACTTCACTGACCCCCTGGTCGACTGCCGCTCGTGCAAGCAGCGTTGGCGGGCGGACCAATTGCCGACCACCGAGGACGGCAAGCTCAAATGC
>CAYZVQ010000327.1:0-4148 GCA_964481925.1 uncultured Acidimicrobiaceae bacterium | reverse complement strand
GGCAACTTCGTGTTCCGCACCCGCGAGTTCGAACAGATGGAGCTCGAGTACTTCGTGCCGCCCGCCGACTCCCCCCGCTGGTTCGAGTACTGGTGCAAGGAGCGCTTCGAGTGGTACCTGCGCTTTGGCATACCGCGCGAGATGTTGCGCCTGCGCCATCACAGCGCCGAGGAGCTCTCCCATTATTCAGCCGGGACCGCGGACGTCGAGTTCGATTTCCCGTGGGGATGGGGCGAGCTCGAGGGCATTGCCAACCGCACCGATTTCGACCTGAAGGCGCACGCAGAAGCGAGCGGGCAAGTGCTCGAGTACTTCGACCAGACCACCGGCGAACGTTACGTGCCTCATGTCATCGAGCCCGCCGCCGGGGTAGCCCGCACGATGATGGCATTTTTGATCGCCGCCTATACCACCGACGAGGTCGCCGGCGAGGCCCGCACCGTACTTCGTCTGCACCCCCGCATCGCCCCTTACCAAGTGGCGGTGCTGCCGCTGTCGAAGAAGGACACTCTGCTGCCGCTGTCAGAGGAGGTCCTGGCGCTCCTCCAGCCGGTCGCCATGTGCGACTACGACGTGACTCGCGCCATCGGCCGGCGTTACCGCCGCCAGGACGAGATCGGTACCCCGTTGTGCGTGACGGTCGATTTCGAGTCTCTCGAGGACAAGGCGGTCACCGTGCGCGACCGCGACACGACGGCCCAGGAGCGGGTGCCTATCGACCGACTGGTCGAGGTAGTCCAGTCGCGCCTGGCCTGGTAGCGCCGGGCATCGCCCCTGACCGGTCACCGGCACGCTTTAGTCTCTGCTTGTGGGGATCGTTGCCGAGGACGTAGAACGGGTCAGGTCGGCCACCGACCTCGTGGCCCTCGTCTCCGAACGCGCTGCCCTGCGCCGGGTGGGCACCCAGTGGGTCGGACTGTGCCCGTTCCACGGTGAAAACACAGCCTCGTTCTCTGTCAACGGGGAGCTGGGCGTTTACTACTGCTTCGGCTGCCAGGTGCGGGGCGACGCTATTTCGTTCCTGCGCGAGACCGAGCACCTGGACTTTGCCACCGCCGTTGAGACGCTGGCGGCGCGGGCCGGCATAACTCTGCGCTACGACGGCGAGGACCACGCCGGGGGGGCGCACAAACGGTCCACGGAGCTCACTGAAGCCATGGAGCGAGCAGTCAACTGGTACCACGCCCGCCTCCTCGGGGCGCCCGATGCCGCTGACGCCCGCCGGTACTTGCGCAGCCGGGGCTACGACAGCGATACGGTCAAGAAGTACCGCCTGGGCTGGGCGCCCAGTGGTTGGGACGCCCTGGTGGCCAGCGCCGGGGTACAGGGCGAGCTATTGGTGGCCATAGGCCTGGCCTACCGCAACAAGGCGAACCGTCTCAACGACTCGTTCCGCGCCCGGGTCCTGTTCCCGATCTTCGATGCCGCCGGCCGGCCGGCGGGACTGGGCGGGCGCCTACTACCCGGGGGGACCGGGCCCAAGTACAAGAACACCCAGGCCACGCCCATCTATGACAAGAGCCGGGTGCTGTACGGGCTCAACTGGGCTAAATCCACCGTCGTCGAACAGGGCCGGGTGGTGGTGTGCGAGGGTTACACCGATGTGATCGGCCTGCACCGCGCCGGAGTCACCGAGGCCGTAGCCACCTGTGGCACGGCGCTAGCCGAGGGTCACATCAAGCTGCTCACCGGCTTCTCCCGCCGCATCGTCCTGGCTTATGACGCCGATCCCGCCGGCCAGGGGGCGGCCGAGCATTTCTACGACTGGGAGCGCCGCTTTGACGCCGAGATCTCGGTCGTCTCCCTGCCCCCGGGCGCCGACCCCGCCGACCTGGCTCAGAGCGACCCTGAGCGCCTGCGCGAGGCGGTCTTGGGCGCCGTGCCCTACCTCGGCTTCCGGCTCGAGCGTCTCTTCGCCCATGCTGACCTGCGTAATCCGGAGGGCCGGGCTCGGGCGGCGGAGGCCAGCCTGGCCTTGATCGCCGAGCACCCCGACGCGTTGGTCCGGGACCAATACCTGATGCAGGTCTCGGACCGGTGCCGGCTCAGCCCTGATCAGCTGCGCTCGCTGCCTCGCCCCGTCCCCGCCGCTCCCGCCCGCCCCGGTGCCAGCCTCCCCGGCGCCCCCCGCTCGGGTACGGCTCCAGGTGCCGCCCCCGGAGCGTTACGGGCCCGGCCTCAGAGCCGGTCGCCGCTGCCCCGGCCCGAGCTGGAGGCTTTGCGCCTGGCCGTCCACCGGCCCGACCAGGTGGCGGGCCGTCTCCACCCCGTCCTGTTCGGTTCGGACCTGGCCCGGGCGACGTTTGCCGAGCTGGCGGGGGCGATGACCCTCCACGGTGCCATCGAGTCGGCGTCGCCGCAGGTGGCGGACCTGCTCAGTCAGCTGGCCGTCGTCGACAGCAAAGAGGATGCCGACGACGTCGTCCGCCGGCTGGTGGAGCAGGCGGCGGCTCGCGCCCTGGCGGAGCTGCGCAGGGAAGCCAGGAGCAGTACCCCGACCTCGAGCCACGCCGAGCTGGCCAAGCGTACGGCGCTGTTCCAGCTTGGGTTGCAGGCGCTGCGCTCGGTGGAGCCCGGGCCGGACTACGAGGCTCGTTTGGAGGCGGCAGAACGGCAATTGTCTGATTTGTTGCTGGCAAGCCCTAACATGACCCCCGCGGGCCCGTCTTCCGACGACAGAGAGGCTCTGTAGAAACCTGTGAGAGCACCTTTCACAGCCTCAGGAGAGGCGACCCCTGAGTTCCTGGCTCTTTTGAGGCTGGGCCGGGAACGCGGTTTCTTGGCTCCCCACGACCTGATGTCTGTGCTCGAAGGCGTCGAGCTGCGCACTGAGCTGATCTCGGCGGTGGTTGGCCGGGTCACCGCAGAGGGCATCGAATGGCGGGAGCCGAAAGAACTGCTCTCTGACGAGGGGCTGGTCAGCTTGGTGGCAGAGGTCGCCCCCGACGGCACCGACCAGGTCGGCCCGGACGCGCTGGCGCGCTACCGCCTGCTGCGCAAAAAGCCGCGCGAGCCTTTCCGAAACGGCCGGCGGCTATCGGTGGCCGGCCTCCAGCTCGAGATCGGTGCCGCCGCTCCGGGCAGCTCGGACTCGGTGCGGGCGTACCTGAAAGAGATCGGCAAGGTGCGCCTCCTTTCGGGCGAGCAAGAGGTCGCTTTGGCCCGCTGCGTCGAGCGGGGCATAGCCGCTGCCCATCACCTCGAGGAGCTCGAGCAGCGGGCGCGCCAGAACCCGCCCGGGCCCCGGGGCCCCCACCAACGCGCCCTTGACAAGCAGCGTGAGGCGGACGAACGTCTCCGGGCCGAGGGCATCATGGCCCGCCAGGTCCTGGTCGAGGCCAACCTGCGCCTGGTGGTCTCGGTGGCCAAGTGGTACCGCAACCGGGGCATGTCGTTCCTCGACCTGATCCAGGAGGGCAACCTCGGCCTCATGCGTGCGGTCGACAAGTTCGACTACACCAAAGGCTTCAAGTTTTCGACCTATGCCACTTGGTGGATCCGCCAGGCCATCAGCCGGGCCATTGCCGACCAAGCCCGCACCATACGCATCCCAGTCCACATGGTCGACAACATCAACGCCGTTGTCCGGGCGCAGCGCAGCCTTCTGCAGGAGACGGGGCGGGAGCCGAGCATCGACGAGGTGGCGAAGCGGGCCGAAATGACGCCGGACCGGGTGCGCGAGATCCTGCGCATCAGTCAGGACACGGTCTCGCTTGAACAGCCTCTCGGCGAGGACACCTTCAACCTGTCGGACACCCTGGAAGACGACACCGCCCTGGCTCCCAGTGAGGCGGCGGCGCAGGCGATGCTGACGGCAGCCGTTCGCAGCGTCCTGGCCGACCTATCAGAACGGGAGCGCAAGGTTGTCCGGCTACGGTTTGGTCTCGACGACGGCCAGGCCAGGACGCTGGAGGAAGTTGGCAAGGCGTTCGGTGTGACCCGTGAGCGGGTCCGCCAAATCGAGTCCAAGAGCTTGGCCAAGCTGCGCCAACCTCTGCGCAGCGGGCAGTTGCGGGACTACCTGGACGAGTAGCAGCAGGCTCCCCGGCGGTGACGCTCTAGGGGCCGGTCCCGAGATGGTAGCGTGGCCGACAGTTTTCCGGGGTAGCTCAACCGGCAGAGCGGGTGACTGTTAATCACTAGGTTGA
>CAYZVQ010000326.1:0-5917 GCA_964481925.1 uncultured Acidimicrobiaceae bacterium | reverse complement strand
TGCCCTTCTTCCAGACATAGCCCCGGCTCTGCACCGTGTCCATGATCGTGGCGTAGGTGGAAGGGCGTCCCACCCCGAGTTCTTCCAGGGCCTTTACCAGGGACGCCTCGGTGTAGCGGGCCGGGGCCTGGGTGGTGTGCCCTTCGGGCACCAGCTCCTCGGCGTTGACGGCCTCGCCCCGCACCAGCCTGGGCAGGCGGACCTCCCTGTCCTCGAGCTCGGCTTCTGGGTCGTCGGACCCCTCCACATAGGCCCGCAGGAAACCCGGGAAATTGACGACCCGCCCGTTGGCAGCGAACTCGGCGTCCTCGCCCCCCGAGCTCTTGGCTCCCAGGCGCACCTGCACACTGAGGCCCTGGGCATCGGACATCTGCGACGCCACCGTGCGCTTCCATATCAAGTCGTAAAGACGCAATTGGTCGCCGCCCAGCCCGCTGCGCTCAGGGTGGCGGAACTCGTCACCGGCCGGGCGAATGGCCTCGTGCGCCTCCTGAGCGTTCTTGACCCGCTTCTCGTACCGCCGGGGGGCAGCCGGCAGGTAGTCAGCCCCGTACAGGTCGCGCACGACGGCGCGGGCCGCCGTCAGGGCCTGGTCGGACAACGCCGTGCTATCGGTACGCATGTAGGTGATGTGCCCGGCCTCATAGAGATCCTGGGCCACCCGCATCGTGCGGGCAGCGGAAAAGCGCAGCTTCCGCCCGGCCTCCTGTTGGAGCGTGGAGGTGAGGAACGGGGCATAGGGAGAGCGCCGCCAGGGTTTTTCCTCGACACTGCGTACGCCGAACTTGGCCGCCGACAGCCGGTCCGCCAGTCCGCGGGCGCCGGTCTCGTCCAGCCGGACGACGTCGGCCCGGCTCAGCTGGCCGTCGTCGCCGAAATCCCGTCCCGTCGCCAGGCGGGCACCGTCGAGGGCGGCGAGCATGGCACCGAACCCGCCGCCGGCGGCCCGGAAGCGCCCCGAGACGTCCCAGTAGGAGGCGGCCCGGAAGCGTATGCGAGCGCGCTCACGCTCGACCAGCAGGCGTGTCGCCACCGATTGGACCCTTCCTGCGGAAAGGCGTGGGAGCACCTTGCGCCACAGCACGGGGCTGACCTCGTAGCCGTAGAGGCGGTCGAGGATCCTTCGCGTCTCCTGGGCGTCCACCAGCCGGCGGTCAAGGTCGCGCCAGTTGTCGACGGCCCGGCGGATGGCCTCCCGGGTGATCTCGTGGAAGACCATGCGCTTCACCGGCACGCGGGGGTTGAGCACCTCCAGCAGGTGCCACGCTATCGACTCGCCTTCTCGGTCTTCGTCAGTGGCCAGGTAGAGCTCGCTGGCGTCCTTGAGGAGAGCCTTCAGCTTGGTGACACGTTCCTTCTTGCCCTGTACCACGACGTAGAGCGGCTTGAAGCCGTTGTCCACGTCCACCCCCAGCCGCGCCCAGGGCTCCCCCTTGAACGCGGCCGGGATGTCACGGGCGTCGCTCGGCAGGTCACGGATGTGGCCCACCGAGGACTCGACCATGTAGCCGTTGCCGAGGAAGCCGGCGATGGTCTTAGCCTTCGCCGGCGACTCGACAATAACCAGTGGTTTGGGCATCTACGGGGCTTACCTCCGGCCCGGTACTGTAGGCGGCCCGACAGGGCCAGGGGGCTCGCCGTGGCCGAGACCAGGGGCGGACGAGGTCGGCACCGGGCCCTGTCCATCGGGGGCGTCGGTGGCGGCGGTGTCGGCGCCAGCCGCGGCAAACGCGACCGCACCGGCGGTGGCGGCGGTCACACCGCTGACCGGGGCCCCGGTAGCGGCGGGGGTATCGGCCACGCTGGCTACCTTGCGCTTGGAGTAGGCGACGCCGAGTACGACGATCACCAAGGCGACGGCGGCGATGGAGTAGCGGGCGGCGTTGTTGTTGCGCAGGGTGATCACTGTAGGCAGTACCAGCAGGCTGACCAGGTTCATGCACTTCATGAGGGGGTTGAACGCCGGGCCGGCGGTGTCCTTGAACGGGTCGCCCACCGTGTCGCCCACCACAGCCGCCTTGTGAGCCTCTGAGCCCTTGCCCCCGAGGTGGCCTTCCTCGACGTACTTCTTGGCGTTGTCCCATGCACCACCGGCGTTGTTCATGAACGCCGCCATCAGCTGGCTCGTCAATATGGCCGCGGCCAAGAAACCTCCGAGGGCGAGGTCGCTTATACCGAAACCGATCACGACCGGGGCCAGGACCGCCAGCAGGGCAGGGGTGACCAGCTCGCGCAGCGCCCCCTTGGTGCAGATGTCGATCACGCTGCTGTAGTCGGGGCGCTCGGTGCGGTCCATGATCCCGGGGTGCTCCCGGAACTGGCGGCGCACCTCTTGCACGATGGTCCCGGCCGAGCGGCCCACCGCCCTGATGGCCGCCGAAGAGAACAGGAAGGCGATCGACCCGCCGACGAGCATGCCGATGAAGATCTTCGGGTTGGCCACGTTGATGGCGGTAGAGACGCTTGAGTAGAGGGCATTGCCGACGGCGTGAAGGCCGAGCTGCTGGCCGATCGTCTGGATGAAGGCGGCGAACAGGGCGAGCGCGGCGATAACGGCCGAGCCGATGGCGAAGCCCTTGGTCACGGCCTTGGTGGTGTTGCCCACGGCGTCAAGGCTGGCCATGATGCGCTCGGGCTCGCCCGAGAACTCCCCGCTCATCTCGGCGATACCGGCGGCGTTGTCGGACACGGGGCCATAGGTGTCCTCGGTGACGACAGAGGCAGTGGTGGACAGCAGCCCGATTCCGATGAGGGCGACGAGGTACAAGGTGAACTGGATGTTGCCGTTACCCATCCCGATGGCAATGGCGATGGCGATGACTATGGCCAGCAGGGCGATAACCGAAGATTCCAGGCCCGAGCTGATGCCTGACAGGATCGTGGTCGCCGGGCCGGTCCGGGTGGACTCGGCGATCTCGAGCACCGGGGAGGTCTCGGTCGACGTGTAGTACTCGGCGATCCGGCTGACGACCTGCCCGAGGACTACACCGACCACGACCGCCCACCAAACCTTCAGGTTGTGGACGTAGAACTGGGCCACGAAGAAGCTGCCGACGAGCGTGAGCGCCGAGGCCAGGACGAAGCCCCGGTTGATCGGTGCCATGGCCGAGCGGTCGCGCGGTGTGGCCCGCACCGAGAAAATGCCGATGAGCGACGCCAGCACCCCGATGCCCATCACGACCAGCGGGAAAGTTACCCCGAAGACCGGGTTGCGCCCGATGGAGGTGAAGGCGCCGGTGCCTAGGATGAGCGCCGCCACCAGGATCACCCCGTAGGACTCGAAAAGGTCGGCGCCCATGCCGGCGCAGTCGCCGACGTTGTCGCCGACGTTGTCGGCGATGGTGGCCGGGTTGCGGGGGTCGTCCTCAGGGATGCCCGCTTCCACCTTGCCGACCAGGTCTGCGCCCACGTCGGCGGCCTTGGTGTAAACGCCTCCGCCCACGCGCATGAACAGCGATAGCAGCGAGCAACCGAAGCCGAACCCGACAAGGATGGCGCTAAGGCTGTGCTGGGCCAGCATCACGATCACCGTGGTGCCGAGCAGGCCGAACCCGACCACGAACGCCCCGGTGGTGCCACCGGCCATGATGGCCACGCGCAAGGCGGCGGGCATCGACGAGGTGCGGGCGGCGGCGGCGGTGCGGACGTTGGCCCGAACCGCCGTGGTCATCCCTATTAGCCCGGCGAGCGCGGACAGCAGCGCGCCCACTAAGAACGCCAGCATGCGGTACAGGCCCGACAGCCCGAAGCTGAGCACGGTGTGGCCGGTGAGAGGGTCCACCACCTTGGTGGCGGTGAGGAACACCAGGACGGCCAGGGGCACCGTGACGATGGCGATGGTCCTGAACTGCCGCCTCAGGTAGGCGGCGGCACCCTCCTGGATCGCCTTGGCGATGTCGATCATCGCCGGCGTCCCAGGGTCCGCCTTCAACACCTGGCGCCTCATGAAGAACCCTGTGCCGATGGCGACGAGGGAGCAGGCGACAGCGAAGACCAGCCAGGTCCAATCTTGTCCCCTGAGGCTGAACGCCTGGTAGCCACCCGAACCGGCGGCGAGGTAGTGGTCCATCATTTCTCCTTTGTGGTGCCCCCCGGACCCGCCGGGGTGGCTCGGGGCGCTGCCGCGGCATCGCCGTCGACGGCTGGACCGGAAGTCAGCATACGAATACGGACCTGGCGCCCGGCCCCCTCGCCCAGTGTCCGCTCGACCCCTGCGACCCGTACGACCAGCGGGCCGCCGAACGGCTGCTTCTCGATGACCTCGACCTCGGCACCGGGGACGAGCCCCATCTCGCCAAGAAAAGCAACCATAGCGGGGCTGACCGAACTGGACAATGCCACGATCGCCTTTTGCCCCGGCTCCATGTCGTAGAGCTGGGCCAGCGCCGGTATAGCCTCTGACCCGTACCCAGGGATGGGGAAGCCGTGGGGGCACGTAGCCGGTCGGCCCAGCACCTCGTAGAGCCTCTCCTCGACCTGTTGCGGCAGATAATGCTCGAAGGTCGGGGCCAGGGTGTCCGCCTCCCCCCAGCCGTAGCCGAGAAGGTCGGTGAGGAAGCGCTCTACGATCCGGTGCCGGCGCGCTACCGCGACGGCCAAGCGCCGCCCGGTCTCGGTCAGGCCGACCCCCCGGTACGGTACGTGGTCAGCCAAGCCCTGTTCCACCAGGCGCTTGACCATCGCCGTAGCCGTGGCCGGGGAAATACCGAGTACGGCGGCCAGGTCACCGGTACGGGCCCAATCACCGTTCTCGGAAGTCTGACGCCAGATTTCCTTGAGCGCAGCACGTTGAGATCTAGAGAGCTCTGTTTCCATGTTCGGTCGGGTCCAAACCTAGATTTTCGCTAGCTGAAAGTCAAGCTATGACACACCGAAACTAAAATTTGGCCCACCTAACAAACCGGCGCTCAGGTACCGCGCCGCAGCGGCGGGAACCGGCGGGGAGCTTGCTCAGGTGCCGTGCGCGGGGGAGCCGGCGGGGAAACTGCGGAGCTCGCTCAGGTACCGTGCTGCATCGGCGGGAGATCGCGCATCTTGGAAACGTCGATGTAAATGGCGGCCGTGTCGTCGCCGTCGACGGGCCCGCCGAAGACGGTCATTCGCACCGACGTCCCGCTTTCTTTGCGGACGAAAGCCGAGCTGTCCACCAGAGTGCGGATAAGAGGGATCCCAAGCCCTCTCTCGAAGTTGAGGCGGTCGGGGTCGGTGACGGGCGGCGGGAACTCGAGCTTTTCCGGGTCGAACCCGGGCCCACTGTCTTCGATGTTGACCTCCAGGCGGTCGGGGGCCTCCCATATCTCGACGTGCACCGGCGCCGTGGGCCGCACGGACCGGTTGGCCTCGATGGCGTTCGTGCAGGCTTCGGAAACAGCCAGCTTGAGGTCGTCGACCCGCTCGTCTGCCAGCGCCCGCCGGGACGACGCCACCGACGCCACCACCAGACGGACTATGGCGATGAACTCCGGCCGGGAGGGAACGTCAAGCTCGAGGACGAGCGCACGTTGCATTTCGGGGGCACGCTGCATCGGACCCGCCTCGCTCGCTGACGTCGGGACTTATTACTGGGCGACTGCCTGGTCGACCGAGGCGTGAATGGCAAAGACCTTCGTCAGGCCCGTGATCTCGAAGACCTTCAGGATCCTCTGGTGCGTGCACACAAGAGTGAGGTCACCATCATGGCTGCGCAGGCGCTTGAGCCCTCCCACCAGCACACCGAGCCCGGTTGAGTCCAGGAAGTCCACTCCTTCCAGGTCGACGACGATCTGGTGCTTGCCCTGGCTGACCAGTTCCACCAACTTCTCCCGCAGTCGCGGGGCCGTGTAGACGTCCACTTCCCCTTTTACCGCCAGCACCGTGTACGGGCGCCGACTGTCGTCTACGTCGAGACCGAGGTCCATCGATGGAAGTCCTTCCTCAT
>CAYZVQ010000325.1:0-5928 GCA_964481925.1 uncultured Acidimicrobiaceae bacterium | reverse complement strand
TGATGTGAACCCGATGACCCTCTTCCTCCTCGGCCGCCGGCTGATGCAGATCGCCGAAGGCGCTCTGCCAGGGGGCAAGAGAACGACGAGCGGGCGCCTCGTCTTCGTTGACGTCGCGTACCACCCGAACAGCTCGATCACTGAGATCACCGAGCGGACGGGCTTCCCTCAGAGCCTGGTGTCGACCGCGGTGGCCAGGCTGCGAGACCTAGGGCTAGTGGAGAGCAGCCCTGACCCCTTGGACCGCCGCCGGACCTTGGTGCGCACGACCCCAGCGCTGAAGGCCGTTGAGGGACGGCTGGGCTCGGTGCCGATCGACGACATCCTCGCCAAGGAGCTGGCTGTTGAGGACCGGGAGCAACTACCCGACGTGGTCACTGCGCTCGACCTGCTCTCTCGCCTCCTGACCCCCGAGGTGCTGTCCGACGAGGAACAGGCATCGCCCCCCAGTGGACCAAACCGCTAGCCAAAGACCTAACCCCCACAGACCCCACAAGGGGCAGCAACCCAAACGGCGGGCAAAGGAGCCACCCAATGTCGTCTTTATTTCACAGTCGGTACGTACCGCTCGTCTGGACCGTGGCCGGCCTCGTTGCCCAGCACGAGTTGCTGGCCGACCGTCTTCCGCCGAAGGGCCGCTCGGGCCTGGGCCCGGCCAGGAACATCGGGTGAGCAGTACTGACCAACCACGACGGGACGTCATTTTGGACGTCCGCGACCTCACCGTGTCCTACCGGGCCACGAAGGCCGTCGACAGGGTGAGCCTGCATATCAACCGCGGAGAGATCTTCGGTCTTCTGGGCCCCAACGGGGCGGGCAAGACGAGCACGCTGAGCGCCATCGAGGGCCTGCTCAAGCCCGGTTCAGGGACGGTGCTGGTGGACGGTGTCGACGTCCAGCGGCACCCGGCTCAGGCAAAGTCCAAGATGGGCGTTCAGCTCCAGGCCACGAGCTTCCAGGGGCAGCTCAGCATCAGGCAGATCGTCCAGCTGTATGCCGGGCTCTATGGCATTGAGTTGTCAGACGGTCAGATCACCGAAGGGCTCAGCACCATCGGACTGGGCCACGAGTCGCCCAAGCTCTTCAAGCAGCTTTCCGGCGGGCAACAGCAGCGGCTCTCGCTCTTCATCGCCGTCATCCATGACCCGGTGCTCCTTCTGTTGGACGAACCGACCTCCGGCCTTGACCCCCAATCGCGTCGTCAATTGTGGTCGCGCATTGAGCACCTGCGCGACGAGGGGAGCAGCATCCTGCTCACCACCCACTCAATGGAGGAGGCCCAGGCCGTATGTGACCGGGTCGCCATCATCGACCATGGCACCGTGCTGGCCAATGGTGCGCCGGGCGACCTCATTGACCAGCACAGGGACGACCCGCTCGTCCGCCAGGCCGCGCGTGGTGCCGTGACACTCGAAGACGTCTTTATCGGCCTTACCGGGAGCGAGATCCGTGACTAGCACAACATCGATTGCCGCCACAGCCAACTCCCGCCTGATCCTCAGCTCCCTCTTACGGGCTGACTTCATTGTCTTTTTGAAGAACCGGCGGTCGCTGATCATGAGCATCCTGCTCCCCTACCTCATCTTGGAGTCCACCAATTCCAAAACGAGCACGGCAAACCTGGGAGGACCGCTCTTTGTCATCGGGCTGAGCATCACTTACGGCATTGCCTCTACGTCGATCATGGGGTACTCCCTAGCCACGGCCCGCGACCGGGAGAAGGGTGTGTTCCAGCGCCTACGGGTCACGCCGGCGTCGACCGGGGCCATCATGGGGAGCCGGCTCATCGTGCAGCTACTAGCCAACCTGGTCATCGCGCTTGTCGTCGTCGGTCTCGGCGCCCGGGCCCACCATCTTTCGCTTTCCGTCGGCCAGTACGGACTAGTCCTCCTGGTCTCCGTCCTGGGCGGCGCCATGTTCTTGTGCATCGCTCAGGCGCTGGTCGCTCTGGTGAAGTCCTCCGAGACGGTCAACTCCACGGCGCGCTTGCTCTACATCGGCCTCATATTGCTTGGCCTCCTTGGCCAGGGCGGTACGCTCGGCCACCCGTGGGGCACGGTAGCCAGATGGAGCCCGGTGGGCACGGTCATGACGCTTTTCGCCGGCGTGCTCCACCTGTCCGCCTGGGACGGTCGCGACCTCGAGTCACTGTTGGTCTCGGTCGGGTACATCGTCGTTTTCGCCGTCATCGGCATCCGCTGGTTCCAGTGGGAAGTCCGATGATGTCTCGTTCCATCAAGGAGGTGACACCATGATCTTCCTGATCAGAAGGCTGGTCCGGTTTTTCAAGACCCGGCGCGCCAGTCGCTGAGGCGGTCGACCGGCGTGGCGCAGCGTGAGACGGTCCTCGGAAGCCGGCCGCCCGGTAACGCGCGTTCGGTGCTGTGCACCCAGAGTGCCCCAAGCGTCGATTGCGACTTTCGGACATTCCTCTTGCTTGGGACGCGCCTGGCGACCAGGCCTCGGGCCCTACGGCCGACCGGCTCGGGGTGCGGGTGCCGGCACTGTCAGCACCTGGCCCGTGCTCGGCCCCTGCAACATGCTGGCGGGCCCGTTCCATTGCTGGGCGACCAGGAAGAGGGTCGTCCCGTCGGGGCCGCCGAGGGCACATGCGAAGCAGCCGCGGTCGAGTCCCACGGTTTGCAGCACCTCGCCTCCTTCGCGCACGCGTGTGCAGCGCTTGTTCGGCACGTCCGCGTACCAGATTGCGTCCTCGGCGTCGGCACAGATCCCATCGGGCACGCCGTCGCCCAGCTCCGCCCACACCCTTCGGTGCGTCAGGCTCCCATCGGCCTCGATGTCGAACGCGCTGAGCCTTCGGGCGTAGGACTCCGCTACGACGAGGGTCCGGTCGTCGGGCATGATGAGCATGCCGTTTGGGAAGGCGAGGCCGTCGGCAACTTGGCGCGCCCGTCCGTCAGGGGTGACGAGCGCGACGATCCCTGGTGCGAAGTCCGCGCCCGCCATCAGGTCGAAGCCTCCGCCGTTGACGTAGGCGTACCCGCGGCCGTCCACAACGAGCTCGTTGGCGGCCGGAGGGTCGGACACGCTACCCAGGTCGCCATGGGTGGAAAGGGAGCCATCTGGCTCCTGGCGCAGCAGGAGGCCCTCGCGCGCGGAGACCACCACTAAGCGGCCGTCCGGCAGCCAGTCTACGCACAGCGGGAACGACTTCCCCCTCAGCATGACCTCGCTGTTGCCGTCCAAGTCGACGGCGATCACCTCCTGGGTACCCCAGTCGGAGAACCACAGGCGGTCGCCGTGCCACCTGGGCTGTTCGCCGAAGACGAGGCCGTTCATCAAGACGTGCACATCGGACATCGGCACAGCTGCCCGGCTAGGCCTGGTAACCAGCGGGCCACTGCTGCAGCGCCCACATGTTGCCGTCTGGGTCACTGAAAAACGAGTAGAGGACCCCGCCCATGTCTTCTACGTCGCTCAGTTCGATGCCGCGCTCCGTCAGGGCGGCCCGAGTCGCAGCCATGTCTTCCACGACGAGATGGAGGCCCTTGACCGAGCCCGGGACCATGTCGGTGATCGGGCCCATCCCAGCGCCGAAGACGATGGCGCAGCTCGACCCGGGCGGGGTGAGCTGCACGACCCGCATGATGGGGGTGACCTGGGTGTCGTGCAGGTTCCCGAAGCCAACCTTCTCGTAGGACACTTTCGCCCGGTCAATGTCTGACACCGGGACCGGGACGAGCTCCAGGCGCATGTCCGGTACGGCGGGGGTACCTGTAATTGGTCCGTCCTCCTCGATGATCCGACCGCGTCGTTCTGTCTTTAGTTCAATCGTGCCCACCATGGTGCCTCCCCGAGTTGCTCGTTGGGTGTTGAGACGCTCGGAGCCGGTAAGGCTCATCGGTCAGGTCGCTGGCTCCACTGCCAGGGGTGCGGAGGTGGGCTCCATCGACAACGGACGGGGCCGAAGTGCCAGGTGCGAGGAGTGACACGATATTCCCCGTTCTGCCTGTTCGCGAGAGAGTTCGTGGGCGCGTCCTTTTCAGACGGGCATCAATAGTGCCCGAACCCGCTGCCGGAGGCCCTTGGAGGGCGAGGGGCAGAGATCACTGGCCCCATCGGTCAGGAACGAGCTTGAGCGCCAGGCTCGGAACGACGAAGGAGACGAGGAAGAGCGGCAAGAACCTCTTCCCGGTGCACCGGAAGGCGACGACCTCGCCCTCGGCGGCGTCGAAGGGTTGAGTTCGGCTCGAGTTCCGGCCATTGCGGACTTGCAGGGTATGACGTCCAGGCTCGACTGGTACGTCGACCGTGTTGTTCATTTCGACCGACCCGACAACCTTACCGTCGACAACGACGTCGAACGCGCCACGACGGACCTCCACTCCGATGGCCTTATGCGTCAGCTTCAGCGCTGCTGCCATTGTTGACCTCCTTCTCTTGTGCCTGAACGGCGTTTCTCCGGGTGCGCGGCGACGGACGCCGCGTGCCCGCGATCGTCACCGACGCCCGCCCGCTTCTCCTTACAAAACTTACTGTTCTACCGCCACGCATAACAGGAGATCGGGCGCCGGTCAGAGCCCGGACCACCCACCGTCGGAGGCGATCACCTGGCCGGTGACCCACTCTGCCTCGTCGCTGACGAGCCAGGCGACAAGGCGAGCCGCGTCGGCCGGGGTGCCCCAGCGCCCGCCAGGGATGTGCGAAGCAACGGCCGATCGGACGTCGTCTCTGGCGTAACCAGTGTCGTTGGGCCCTGGGTCCACACAGTTGACGGTGATCCCGCGCGGCATCAGATGGGCGGCGAGGCTGGCGGTGAGCTGGTGAAGAGCGCCCTTGGACGCGACGTACGGCAGCTCGGAAGGCATCGCCCCGTGGTACTGGCCGGAGGTGAACAGCACCACCCGGCCGCCGCGCCGACCGTCGTGCTGAGCGGCAAAGGCCTTGGCCAAGAGCAACGTCGCCCTGGTGTTCACGGCGAAGCTCAAGTCGAGTTCCTCGGGCGTCAGGTCCTCGAGCGTCTGGTCACTGCTCCGGGCGTGGTTGGCAACGACGATGTCCAAGCGGCCGAAGACGTCCCGTGCTGCTTGGACAAGGCGCTCAGGGGCGGCGGGGCCGGCCAGGTCGGTGCTCACATGCTCGACGCGTGAACCATCGGCCCGAAGTTCTTCGACAAGGGCTTCTACCCCGCCCGGGTCGGCTCCCCACGGCTGCTCGGCGTCATGGGCCGACCAGCCATGGGCGAGCACGGCGGCGCCGTCCGCGACGAGACGGCGGACCAGTCCCGCTCCTATTGCGATGCGCCGGCTGGCACCGGTCACCAAGGCTACGCGTCCCTCCAGGGGCCTCTCACCAGGCACGACACCTGTCTACCATGTACCCCTACCGCTAAGGGGCGGCCAACATACTCTGTCGCGCTCCTCGGGAGCAGTCGCCGCAAACAGTCTCGGCGGTGGCGGCCATCTGCCAGCGCCTGGACGGGATCCCCGTGGCCATCGAGCTGGCGGCCGCCCGGGCCCGCATGATGAGCGCCGAGCGCATCGCCGAGGCTCTCGCCGACCGGTTCCACCTCCTGGCCGGCGGGGCGCGCGGCGCCGTGCCCCGCCAGGCAACCTTGCGGGCGTCGGTGGACTGGAGCTACGAGCTGCTGCCCGAGCCTGAGCGCGCCCTGCTGCGCCGGCTCTCGGTGTTCGCCGGCGGCCTGACGCTGGACGCGGCGGAGCGCGTCGGGCACGACTGGGCTGTTGCCGCAGAGTTGGGCGATGACGTTATCGAGCGAGGGGAGACCGACATGCAACGGTTCCGGCCGCTTTGACAGTGGTTGGTGACCTCACACCGGTGCTGCGATGCGGCCCGCGGCGGAGCCTGCGGTAGTTTCGGGGGCGTAAATCGACCCTCGCCGTCCCCGGCCCCGCCTGAGCAAGCCTCGTCTTCGCTACACCTCCGGTCTCGCCTGGCGGTGGTGGT
>CAYZVQ010000324.1:0-5935 GCA_964481925.1 uncultured Acidimicrobiaceae bacterium | reverse complement strand
TGCGCCGGGGCGACCACGTATTTGCCACCGACGGCGCCATCGGGCGAGTGCGGGGACTGGTCGTGCACCCCGGTGACCATTCTGTCACCCACGTCCTGCTCGACGAGGGCCATCTCTGGGGCCAAAAGCGGGTGGCCATCCCCATAAGTGCCGTCAAGGACGTCGAAGACGGCGTGCGGCTCAACCTGAGCAAGGACGAGGTGCGCGACCTGCCTGCGGTGGAAGTCGATGAACCGGACTGAAACGACCGGCCAACGGTGGGCGTTTAAACCAGCCAAAAGTACTACGGTCAGACGCCGCGACCACCAACCGGTTACGGTGCTGACGGGGCGGTGGCCCCATAAGCCACACTGAACCCAGCCGGGTTGAGCGCACAAGGGCTCGCGACCTGTTGGCCTTCCTGCACCATGGCCAGTTCCGACAAGGCAGCAGAGCTACCGGTCGCGGCAAGGCCGCTGAACGTCACGGCCGGACTGTAGGGGGCCAAGCCGATCTGTTGGTCGGTCTGGCTGTCAGTAGGCGCCTCCACGATCCATTCGGCCGACGTGCCCGGTCCCGTATAACCCACGTCTTGGGTGTAGCTCTGTCCTTTTGTGGCATCAGTGAGGTGGATGGTCCAGCTGGTACCACTTACCTGGGTGATTGCTACGCTCACTTCGTCGCCGGGGCTCACCGTCATGGTCGTGATGGGTTGGCTGGCGATCGGGAGGACTTCCCACCACGCGATCACGTCGAACGTCGCCGCACTGTACGGGTCGGGGACTTCGGACACGCCGGCCTGTACCAGCGAGGTGTTGTCGGAGCCGTCTATCCCTACCCACTCCGACACCATGTCCTGAGCGGGCGTGCCGGGGCTCAACGACGGGACCGTGAAGCTGCCCGAAACGGCTGTGTACGGCCCTGCGGTAGCCACGTAGCCCGACCAGTTCTGGCTGTGCACTTCGGAAAGCGGGACTTGGGTCAGTGCCGGTGAGGCCGCCGGGCTGCTCATTACCGCAATGGTGAAGGTGGCCGTGGCGGGCCGTGGCGACGTGACCGAAGAGCCCGTAACTTGGACAGTGAAACCGAACGCGCCGCTCAGCCCGGGGTCAGCTGTCCCGCTGATGGCGCCGGCCGCGCTCATGGCCAAGCCTGGGGGCAGGGCCCCGCCGACCTGTGTCCAGGAGTAGGGCGCGGTGCCCCCGGAGGCTGCCAATTGGGCCGAGTAAGCCTGGCCGGCTACTAGGCCGGGCAAGGCTGTCGTAGTGATGTTCAGCCCGCCCGGCGTGGAGGCGGTGAGGCTGGGCGACCCGGCGGCGGGGGACGCGGCCACGATGGCGACCACGGAGGGCGAGCCGGGGGGAGAGACGACCGTGCCGGCGGTGCCGTAGGAGAAAACGTGCCCGTTGGCGGTGGCCATCCAGTACCCGTTGCCGGTGCGGTCGATTGCCATCCCGACCACGGGCTGCGGGTAGGCGCCGTTGAGAGCGCCGTGCTTGCTGGCGTCGCCCCGGGTGGCGGTGCGGCCGTCGCCGGCCACGACCCAGTACCCTCGGCCGTCGGGCGTGGCCGCCACGGCCACCACTGCCGCCGGCAGATGGGCCGGGCCGTAGGTGGCGGCGCCGCTGTAGCCCAGCACGGTCCCTCTGGCGGTGGCCAGCCAAAAGCCCTGCGTTCCCGGGTCGGCGACGATGCTCACCACCGGGCCCGTCGTCGGGCCTACGCCCAGGGCGCTGGCCGCGCCCAGGCCGTGGCCGGCGGCGTCGCCGAAGCCGTAGACGGCGCCGGCTGCCGTGGCCAGCCAGTAGCCCTTCCCGTCGGCGGTGGGGGCCAGGCCCACCACCGGGCCGGCCAGGTGGTGACCGCCCAACGACCCGAACCGGCCCGCGTCGCCGAAGCTGAAGACTCCGCCACCCTCCGTGACCAGCCAGTAGCCCCCGCCGTCGGGGGTGGCGGCGGCGCCCACCACGGGCGTAGAGGAGTGGGCGTCACCGTAGTCGCGGGCGTCGCCGTAGGCGAAAACCCGACCGGCCCGGGTCACCAGCCACACGTCCTGGCCGGCGGCCGAGGTGATGGGAAGACGGGGGCCCGCCCCCACCAGCGGGGCGTCGAACAGGTCGCCCCGGCCAGGTGCCACGTAGGCCGTGCCGTCCGCCCCCGCCGATACAGGCCCCATCGTTACGACCAGGCTCGCCACCAGCGGGACCAGAGCAGTTATCCCCTTGAGACGCGGTCCCAATGTTCCCCCATCGGTGCCTGGTAGCTAATTCGTGTTATCGGGACACTCGTGCCGTTGCTTTAGGAGCGGGGAGGCTGTTTCGTCGGTCCCCGAACCCGGAAGGTTGGCGCTTTGTCGCGCGCTTTGCGGCCTGGGCCCTGTAGGATACCGCCAAGAGCACCTTCGAGTGCCTCGTTGCTCCGGTCCCTGGTGACGGCCATAGTGCTAAGCCAAGGTCGACCAGTGCCAAGAGAGGCAAATAATTTCCTTGGCGGCTAGCCAGCTTTCGTTACCCGTGCCTGCCTCGGCCCCAAGAGGGGCCCTGCTCGCACGACCCGTGAAGGCGAACGTCCCTCGGACGGGCCCAAGCTGATTTATGAACAAAACGCTTAGTTTTAAGGCCCTTTCATTTGGCTCTCCCGCTTACATGTTGGGCCGCGTCAATGCTTACCCGGCTACGCCGCGATGGTCAGAACTCTGAACACTATAGGCGGGCCGGTCTGGAAAGACAAACAAAGAAAGGTAGAAGAAGTTGCACATGTCTAAGCTTCACCTAAAGAGGTTCCTTGCCATCCCTATCTTGATGGCACCACTCGTCCTCGGGTTCGCCGGGGTGGCTGCAGCCGCCAACCCGACCGACCCACCGCCGGTCCTGCCCTCGGACCAGATCGTGCTCAACGGAAGTTGCATCTCGTCGGCTCAGGTATCGACAGCAGCAGAACAAGCTGTGGCCCTTTACCTTCCGGGAAGCCAGCCCGCCGGCCTGATCGTCAACGGGAACTGGTTGCCTGCCGCGATGGTGGCCAATTCTGGTGAGTACACCGGCGCCAGCCCCTGTGCCGGCCCTCAGCTTTCGTCGGTCCTTGCGCCCGACCAGATCACACTTGTCGGTTGCATGTCAGTTACACAGGTGATGACCGCGGCCCAGGACGCCATTGACTTGTACGCTCCCGGGGACGTTCCCGCCGGCGTCATCGTCAACAGCAACTGGGTCCCGGCCGGGATCGCCGCCAGTGCCGGTGGGTATGCCGGCAGCAACGCCTGCCCTTCCTAAGCAATTGGGACGGTCGGGCCTCCCGTGTAGAGGTCCGCGGCGGGCTTTGAGTACCCGGGGGCTGAGCTCCCCCGGGTACTCATGCAAGCCGGATCAGTAGCGTTCAAACCCGCGGACCAGTTCCCAGTCGGTTACGGCGGCGCCGAAGGCGTCGAGCTCTACCCGGGCCATGTTCACGTAATGGTCGACCACGTCATCGCCGAAGGCGTGGCGGGCGACGGTGCTCTGTTCGAACAAGGTGGCCGCTTCGGACAGAGACCTTGGGACGTGTGTGAGCCGCTCGGAGGCGTAGGCGTTGCCCTCGAAGGCAGGGATGAGGGGGATCTCGTTCTCGATCCCGTGCAGGCCGCCGGCTACCAGCGCGGACAATGTCAGGTAAGGGTTGACGTCAGCGCCCGGGATGCGGCATTCCACCCGCAGGCCCGGACCATGGCCGATAACGCGGTACGCACACGTCCGGTTGTCGTGGCCCCAGGCCACCGCCGTCGGGGCGAACGTCCCGGGGGCAAAGCGCTTGTAGCTGTTGACAGTGGGAGCGTAGAAGAAGGTCAGCTCACGGGTGGTGGCGAGGAGGCCGGCCAGGAAGTGCCGGAAAGTCTCGGACATAGCCTTGGGCTCGCGGCCCACGAACAGCGGCGTGCCGTCATCGTCACGCAACGATATGTGGACGTGGCAAGAATTGCCTTCCCGTTGGTCGAACTTAGCCATGAAGCTGAGGCTCATGCCCTCCTGGGCGGCGATCTCCTTCGCCCCTAACTTGTACAGGACATGCTCGTCGGCCTTCTCCAAAAGGCCGGAGTAGTAGAACGCGATCTCGAACTGGCCCAGGTTGCACTCTCCTTTGGCCGACTCGACCTGCATGCCTGCCCCTGTCATCTCGAGACGGATCCGCCTGAGCAACGGCTCGACCCGGGCTGTGCCCAACAGCGAGTAGTCGACGTTGTACTGCGTTGATGGTGTCAAGCCCCGGTACCCCCGGGACCATGCCTCCTCGTACGTGTCGCGAAAGACCATGAACTCGAGCTCAGTACCGGCGTACGCGCTCCAGCTTCGCTCGGACAAACGTGCAATCTGGCGGCGCAGTACCTGGCGCGGGGCGGGGCTGACAGGGCGGCCATCCTCCCACTCGACGTCGGCGTGGCATAAGACGGTGCCCGGCTGCCAGGGCACCCAGCGCAAGGTGCTCAGGTCGGGCCGCATGACAAAGTCGCCGTAGCCACGCTCCCACGACGATATCGCGTACCCGTCGACCGTCCTCATTTCGATGTCCACGGCGAGCAGGTAGTTGCAGGCATCGGTGGCATCGGTGCGCACATGGTCGAGGAAAAAGCGCGCATCGCAGCGCTTTCCCTGGAGCCTGCCCTGCATGTCGGCTATCGCGACCAAGACGGTGTCGACCCGCCCTGAGTCGACCTCGTTAGCCAACTGCTCGATGCCCAAGAACCCGCCCGAGGACGGACCAGGAGTCAACCGACCTCCTCTAGGCCCTGTTGAGCTGGTCGAACTCGGCGGACATAACATTCCCTTTCCCGGGGAGCGCTGCTCCCCGATCGGTACCGCCCTGGCAATGTAGTACGGGCGGCTCGACGCTTGCGTGAAGGATAAACCGCGGCCACGCACCCGTCAAGGAGCCGGGACCACCCCCTCAGTGGTCACACCGGCCCGCAGGGCGGCCTTGTCAACGGCGGTAGCGGTGGTAGCGTGAGGTAGTCAGCGTTGCTCCGGACCCCGGTGGCGTCTGCGCTCCCTAACACGTGAACAAGGGTGGTGTTGACGCAGTGTTCATCTACCAAGCCCGCCATGACCTCATCCCCGGCCTGGAGGGAACTCTAAAGGGCGACCGGCTGCGTCCCTGGGCGGCGGTTACGTGGGCCGGGCCTGTCGCTCGTGGTCTCCTTGGCAAAGGAGCGCCGCAACCCGGAGCAGAGCGCACATGACGGGCGTGATCGTGGCCATCGTCGTTGTGGTGGTCGTTGCCCTGATCGTGCTCGCGTCCGCTTTTCACATAGTCCAGCAGTACGAAAAAGGGGTCGTGTTCCGCTTCGGCCGGGTCACCGGTGAAAAGGGCCCGGGACTTGTCGCTATCGTGCCGTTCGTCAACGTGCTGCGCAAGGTGTCGTTCCGGATCGTTACGATGCCGATCCAGTCCCAGGGCATCATCACCCGGGACAACGTGAGCGTTGACGTGTCGGCCGTGTCCTATTACCGCGTCGTGGACGCGACCAAATCGGTCATCGCCATCGAGAATATCGAGGCCGCGATCAACCAGATCGCCCAGACAACGCTGCGCAAGGTCGTGGGCCAGCACACTCTCGACGAGATGCTGGCGGAGACCGACCGCATCAACGTGGACATCAAGGAGATCCTCGACATCCAAACCGCGGATTGGGGCGTGCTCGTGACCCTGGTGGAGCTAAAGGACATCCAGTTACCGGACACGATGAAGCGGGCCATGGCCCGTCAGGCAGAGGCGGAGCGCGAGAAGCGGGCCAAGATCATCGCGGCAGAAGGCGAGTCCCTGGCCGCTAGTGCTCTCGGGGAAGCCTCCGACATCATGATGGTACACCCGCTGGCGCTCCAGCTCCGCAACCTGCAGACCCTGATCGAGATCGGTGTCGACAAGAACACGACGGTGGTCTTCCCTGGTCCGCTCATGAGCACGATCCAGGAGATCGGCGCCTTCT
>CAYZVQ010000323.1:0-5997 GCA_964481925.1 uncultured Acidimicrobiaceae bacterium | reverse complement strand
TCTATCTCTGACCCCAGGCAGGACTCGTCGGTATAGATGATGAGGGCCCCGATGTCCCCGCCGATGTCGAGGACGAGGGCGTCGGGAGGGCCCGAGCGGGGCCCGGAGTCCTCGAAGGGTTGTTCCTTCCAGGCCCCGTGCCCCGTGGCCGGGCCCGTCGATTGAGACAGCGTTGCCATGGTTGGTTACTTGGAGTCCGGCGTCGCCGTCGGCGTGGTCGCCGGGTTGTCGTAACCGTCGTGCGGGTCGGCCAGGTAGGGGAACGTCGATTGATAGCAGCTGGGTTCCGACGGCGCACCGTCGGTCACGGCTGTGACCACGGCGTCCACCTTGTAGGTCTTGTCCACCAGGGGAAGGCTCGCCCCCGCCAAGCACTGGAGCTCGATGGTGACCACGTCGTCCTGGAGCCGGCGGCCATTGGGGAAGCCGCCTATGTCGCCACCGATGACACCGAGGGCGCTATAGCCCTTGCTGCTTGCAGTGGTGGGGGCGACCGCGACGTTGAGGCGGAGCATCTCGGCTATGGCCTTGCCACCGACGTTGGTGGGGGCACTGGGCAGGATGCTGGCCGGTATCCCGGTGGCGAAAATGGCCACGATGTCGGGACGGGTCTTGCCCGCGGCCTGGTAAGCGGCCAGGTTGGGGAAGGCCCCGGGATAGAGCACGGGGATCAACTTGGCCAGTTCCGGGTTCTCCACTGCCGCCGCGAACTGGGCGTCCTTGACCGGGGGCTGGCTGTTGAAGTAGTCCTTCAGGCTGACGGGGACGACAACCTCGTTGACGAGCGGCATCCCGAGGCGGGAAACCTGCACGTACGGGCCGCTGTCGGTGGCCGTGCCCTTGCCGGCGTTGATCATCTTGACCGTCTGGCGGCTGGCCGTGGTCCACACACCGATCACGGCGTCACTGGCCGTCGGGCCCGACGGCATCTTGCCGCCCGAGGTCAGTTGGGCGATCGGGATCTGGAGCGCGATGGAGTGGACGTTCTTCGAAGCCAGGCTGTTTATCCCGGCGGCGGTGGCCAGCGGGATGAGGTGATGGCTGTTGAGCGGGCGCAGGCCGGCCAGGTCGAAGACGGACCCTAGGTCGACGAAGAAACCCTCGGCCCGCTGGCCCGCGAACACCGTTATGCCGCCGGGCAAACCCCGGACTGCGGCCGCGGCAAGCCCCGGGTAGTTGGGGGTCGAGCGCGGCCCTATATTGCACGGCGGGCACGGGAGCCCCGACCCGAGGATCCTGTCCTTGCCGTCGGCGTCGACCCTGCTGACGTAATAAGTCTGTGGCCGGTTGAAATTGGCGTACTTCGTGCCACCGGCGTGCGGGGGCGTGATCGTGCTGGTGTTGTAAAGGAACGTATTGGGGTCGACCGTCTCGGTCTGGAAGTGGAAATTGTAAGTTATCTCGGCGAGACCGTCGCCGTCGTTGTCGATGTGGATCCCGTACAGCACGTCGTCGCCGAACTCGAAGAAGTTGGGGCCGGCGGCCGGGTCCTGCAAGGGGATGTAGTTGGCGATAATGGTTACCGTGTCGGGTTTGTCAGGGCTGACAAACGCGTAAAGGTCGGTGCTGTCGACCACCGGGTCCTTTGACGTCCCTGGTGCTTCTCTGTGTGAAGACATTGCTCAGCTCTCCTCGGCTCGGTCCGGTATGGGGCGGGAAATCGTAAGCGTGCTCACCGGGCAGTCCTCAGCAGTGCCTCGGCCAGGGCGTGGTCCTGGAAGGTGACCTTCTTGGTCCCTGAGTACAGTGAGATCGTGCCGGACTTGTCGTCGACGACGTGGGCCATGACGTTGGTCCCGGTCGCCGCAGAGGCGGACAAGCGCTCGCTGTCGGTGGCGGTACCTCGGCCTAGGGGCGAGGCCGACGCGGTAGCGGCGCCGAGGGCCTGAGGGCCAACGACGGCGAGCGCGCCAACGGCGGCAGCACCTAAGGAGGCGTCGCGGAGAAAGCGACGGCGGGAAATTCCAGGCATATGTTTTCTCCTTGTTATGACTTTCGGATGAACGACCGTCGTTGGTATCCGCAGCCGCTCGGGCGCGCGGATGGCACGCCAGGGGAGGAAATTTTCTGAAGGCTGCGGCTTCAGGCCGGCCGGGGCCGGCGGCCCAGCTGCTGGCCGGCTCAGAACATCCGGTGGGCGCCGGCCGAGGCGGTGACGGCGAAGCAGTGCGGGGGGGCGAAGCCCCGGTCGTCGAACGCCGCCCGCACAACTGACCCGATGGCCCCGAGACGGGCCTCCTCGGCCAGCACGATCGCTGAACCCCCGAAACCCGCCCCGGTCATCCGGGCACCGATGGCCCCCGCGGCGCAGGCCGCGTCTACCACGGCGTCGAGCTCGGCGCACGACACCTCGAAGTCGTCACGCAGCGAGGCGTGGCCGGCTAACAGGTCCGGCCCCATGGCGGCCGGGTCGCCGGACCTGAGCACCTCCACCACGTGGAGCACCCGGGCCTGTTCGGTGAACACATGCCGGGCACGCTTGAGCACTTCGCCGTCCCACACCCCGGCCAGAGCTCTCAATGAGCTCTCGACCTGGCCCGGAGCTACGTCGCGTAGTGCCGGTACGCCCAGAGCGCGGGCCGCCAGCTGGCACGCCTCCCAACGCCGCGAGTACGCGGAGGCACCGAGCTCGTGCTTGACCCGGGTGTCGACGACCAAAAGCCCGAGGCCGGCCGCGGCGAGGTCGAACGGCACCTGCTCCACCTCGAGGCTGCGGGTGTCCAGCATTAGGGCGTGGGCGTCCTGGCAGCACATCGACGCCGCCTGGTCCATGATCCCGCACGGCACTCCAACGAAGTCGTTCTCGGCCCGCCTGGCGACAACGGCCAGGTCCATCGGAGGCACATCGACCCCGGCCAGGGAGCACAGGGCGGCGGCGACGCTGCATTCGAGGGCGGCCGAAGAGGACAGCCCAGCCCCGACCGGGACGTCGCTGTCGATCAACAGCTCAGCCCCCGGGACGGGGTAACCGGTTGCTTCCAGTGCCAGGGCGACGGCCGCCGGGTACGCGGCCCAGCCACCGGGGAGGGCGGGGCCCCCGAGCTGGACCGTAACCGGAGCGGAGCCCTCGCCATAGCCCTGGTGGGTCGAGCGCACCACCAGCACCCGATCGGAGCGGGCAGCCACGAGAGCACGGGTGGAACTGGGGATGGCTATGGGGAGGACGAAGCTCTCGTTGAGGTCCGTGTACTCGCCTATGAGGTTGACCCTGCCGGGCGCGCTCCAAGCCCTCTCCGGTAACCGGCCGAAGGTACTTTCGAACTCGGTCACCAGCTCATTGGCCGCGGGCCGAGGCTCCTCGCTGGGCCGTCCATTGGTTTGTTCCACTCGTGCAGCTCCCGGGTCGCCTAGGCAGGCACCTGCAACTTACAGCGAGCACGTCCCGCCTTCCCAGCCTGGCGCCGTCTCCCTTTGCATGAACCTTTTCTATGACTATGGTGGGTCCCCGGAACCGACGTCCGATCTCACCCGCAGCCCCATCCCAGGAGGGACCCCAGATGACCCTGAGACTTGGTGACACCGCTCCCGACTTCGAGGCAGAGACAACAGAAGGCAAGATCAAGTTCCACGAGTGGAAAGACGGGAGCTGGGCCGTGCTCTTCTCGCACCCGGCGGACTTCACCCCCGTCTGCACCACCGAGCTCGGTCGCGTCGCCGCTTTGAAGGACCAGTTCGTCCAGCGAAACACCAAAGTTATCGGCTTGTCAGTCGACTCGATCGAACATCACAATGGCTGGAAGGAAGACATAGCCGACGTCACCGGCCACGCCCTCAACTTCCCCCTCATCGCCGACCCCGACCGGGCGGTGGCGACCCTCTACGACATGATCCACCCCAACGCCAGCGCTACGGCGACCGTGCGGTCGGTGTTCATAATCGACGCCAATAACAAGGTGCGGTTGACGCTTACCTATCCGGCCTCGACGGGCCGCAACTTCGACGAGCTGTTGAGGGTCATAGACTCCCTGCAACTGACGGACAAGCACAAGGTGGCGACGCCGGTCGACTGGAAGCACGGCGACGACGTCATAATCGTTCCCGCCGTGAGCGACGAAGACGCCCACAAGCTGTTCCCCAACGGCTTCGACGCCAAGAAGCCGTACCTGCGCCTCGTCCCCGATCCTTCGGCCTAGTCCGGCGCCCTCGGGCCTCACCGGACTGGAACGGCTCCCTGGTGCCCCTGTTCAAGTGGGCCCGGTGCCAGGGAGCGGTAGTTGGGCGGGGCCCGGCGGACCGTCCACCCGCGGGCGTTCCAACAACCGGGGGGGCTGGCGCAGGAGCAGGCGTTACACTGCTAACCTCAGCCACACTGCGGGCGTAGCTCAATGGTAGAGCTCCAGCCTTCCAAGCTGGTCATGCGGGTCCGATTCCCGTCGCCCGCTCTGGTGAAGAAGCAGGTCAAGGGCGGAAATGGCGGGTCAACTGGGAAGGAGAGAGGTGCGTCGTGCCCTCTGCGTGCCCATAGGTCATCGCCGTGCCCTTAGTGCGCAGCCTACGGGGGGCTATGTCTGCTGGGTCTGACTGAACTGGGGCTCATAGGCCTCAACGGTGCGCGAAGCCGTGCATGTGGGAATTGCGATTCGAACAGGGCCCACGTGATGATCCGAGATGGCCCCACCTCACCAACGTTGAGAGAGGGTCCCGTCGGTCTTCTGCTCTGCTCGGCCCGGGGAAGGCGGCCGAGCAGATCCTGCCGACTCGGTACCGCGCGAGAAACGCCTCCCTGGGGAATCCAACCAGCGCCTATCTCCCCAGTTATGTGGCACTCGCTGTCGCTGGGTTACCATCACAACCTCCTCAGCCGAGCCCCACGAAGGGCCGCACCTTGGGGATCACCCGCCGGTAGTCCTTCCAATCGAGCACGCCCTGGTTCTGGAGCCTCCCGATCAGGAAGCAGACGTGGACGTTTTGGGCTTCGGCTGCCTCGACCAGGGCGCGCGGGGTCAGCGGCGTGGCCAGGCGCGGCGGCGACTTGAAGATCCAGGAGGCAGCGGCATCGTTCGCGGCACGCTCGTTCTCTGAGTTGCCGTTCGGGTCAAGATCCTCGTCGATGGCCAGCCTGTCGGCGGAGACGTGGCCGAGGACGAGATGGGCAATCTCGTGCAGCAAGGTGAAGACGAAGCCGTCCATCCGGTCGCCTCTCGTCGACAAGCCGATGACAGGAGCGCCGGTGGCCAGGCTGGCCATCCCGTCCATCTTGCTGTTCTGCAACGGCAGCTCGACCACCAGGGCGACGCCACACTCGGCCAGCCAACTGCCGAGGTGACGGAGATCCTCGGGTCCTTCGAGCCGCCGCACCAACCCTGCCGCCAGCTCAGCCAACGCTGCGGGGTCATAAGGACCGCTGGCGCGGTTCGCGCCTAGCTTTTCGACACGCGATACCCACGCAACCTGTTGGGGCGTGAACCGCTCTGCGCGGTTAGCCCGTCTTGCGGCGATGGCCAACCTTGGCTCATCGTTGATGCTGCCGAGCCCTAGTAGGTCGCGCACGGCGGCTTCCAGTTCGTCAAGGTCGCTGCCGTCCGGCAACCATCCCCGCTTCTGGAGCTCCCGCACCGGCACTAGCTCGCGCAACCTCGCCCGCCTCTCGACGGGCTTGACGTCAATTGCGCGCTGAGCACGCACCTGGTGCAGCCGATAAACGGCCTGCAGGTTCAGCCACATCTCCGCAGTGGTGCCCAGTGCTGCGCCGATGGCGACCGCCGTCTCGGCGGTGATCTCCTTCTTCCCGTTGAGGATCTCGGAAACGGCCTGCACGGGACGGCCAATGATCTCTGCGAACTCACCTTCCGCCCACCCGCGCTCAGCCAGCTCGTCGCGGAGGAACTCGCCGGGAGGGAACGCCTCCGCCGGAACAATTGTGTCGGTCATGTGATCGTGCTCCTCCTTCCTTGTCAGTGGTAGTCGACCACCTTGATGATCACGGCCACCCGGGCGGCGCCGTCGGTCCTCAGCTGAAGGATGAGACGGTACTGGGAGTCCAACCGGACCGAGTAC
>CAYZVQ010000322.1:0-6000 GCA_964481925.1 uncultured Acidimicrobiaceae bacterium | reverse complement strand
GCTGCCTGTGGGCAACTTGGCCTCCAGGCGCGGCGCCCAGGCGTCCCTGTCCGAGGCGCCGCGGGCGCCGGCCGCCCGGTAAAAGGCGAGGACGTCGTCGGGGACCCAGAAGCTCTTGTCCGGCGGGAGCCCGAGGATGGTCTTGGTGGCGGCTATTTCTTCCGGGGGGAACGGGTCGCCATGAGCCTTGGGCGTGTCGGTCATATGGGGCGCGGGCCATCCGATGTGCGAGCGCAGCTGGAGGAAGCTGGGCCGGTCCTCGACCGCCATGGCCCGGCGTACCGCCGCCTCGAGGGCCACCGTGTCGTTGGCTATCTCGCCCAGGTCCTCGGTGTGCCAGCCGTAGGCGTCGAAGCGTTTGACGGCGTCGTCGCCCAGGGTGATCTCGGTCGGCCCGTCGATGGTGATGTGGTTGTCGTCGTATATGTAAATGAGCCGCCCGAGGCCCAGGTGCCCGGCCAACGAAGCCGCTTCGTGGGAGATGCCCTCCATCAGGTCACCGTCGCTGCAGAAAACGAAGGTGTGGTGGTCGACCAGCTCCGGCCCGTACTCCGCCCGCAACAGGCGTTCGGCGACGCCCAGGCCGACGGCATTGGCAAATCCTTGGCCGAGCGGCCCGGTGGTGACCTCGACGCCCTTCAGGTCGCTTGATTCGGGGTGGCCCGGGGTCCTCGAACCGAGCTGGCGGAACTTCGTCAGGTCTTCCAGGGTCAAGTCGTACCCGGAGAGAAAGAGCAACGAGTACAGCAGGATAGAGGCGTGGCCGCACGAAAGGACGAAGCGGTCGCGGTTGGGCCAATCGGGGTCGGCGGCGTCGTAGTGCATGATGCGCGTCCACAGGACATGGGCGAGGGGGGCCAGCGCCATGGCCGTGCCGGGGTGGCCGGAATTGGCCTTGCGGGGGGCGTCCATGGCCAGGCCACGGATGACGTTGATGCCGAGTTGCTCGATCGGCTCAGGCGGTTTGATAGGTGCCTGCCCGGCGGGGTTTACGGTCATGTGCGCCAACCTACACGGTCTCCGCGACCACCTGACCGATAGCTCTCCGGCGCCCCCGATGGGCCGTGGGGACTGACCGGCGTACCCTGTGAGCAGGGACAGAAAGGTTAAGCGCCGAGCGGGGGCAGCAGAGTCAGGGGCACGATCGTCGTCTGGCCGTCGGGGACCAGGCGGCAGTGCGCCTCCATCGTCCCGAGCTGGCTGAACTCGAGCTCGCCTCTTACCAAACGGTAGGTGAACTTTCCCGGTTCGACATTGAACGGGGAAACGTTGCGGGCCACCTGTTCGCCTGCCTCGTCCCGGAACACGACCTCCAGCACCCCGTTGGGGGGGTCCTGGCGTCGTGAACGGATGAGGACCATGAGGTGCGGCGTGATCGTGACAGGTGGGCCCGACGGCGCCGGCAGGGAGAACATGGCGCCCTGGATGTCCACGCGCGTCGCCGGCCCGGGCACCTGGCGAAGCTCGAAGCTTTCTATGAAGAGGGCGGAAACTATGTCCATCGACGCAGTGATTGGGCGACGCGCAGTGGTTGGGCGACGCGCGGTGGTTGGGAACTGCTAAACGAGCTCAGGCTCGCGCTCCTCGGCGTCCGCCCCAGGGGCCGATTGGGCCAACGCGGTGAGGTGGACCTCGTCGTGGCGGACCTCGAGCCATCGCAGTTTCCGGAACGCCGTTATGACCCACCAGCCGAGGTCGACCTCATGCGGCTTCAGGGCGAAGCGGGCCGACGTGGGGGCGGCGTGGTGGTTGGAGTGCAGCCCCTCGCCCCAGGTGAGGAAGGCCAGCCACTGGTTGTTGGTGGAGATGCCCGGGTACGGCCTCTTGCCGAAGCGGTGGCCTATGGCGTTGATGGCGGAATTTATGAGGAGGTAGGACACGATGTGCACGCCGGCGGCCACCAGGGCCCAGCGCCACCCGAGAAGGGCCCAGAAAATACCGAACCCGAGGACGAGCCCGATAAAGCCCCGGTCGAAAACGAACCTGTCCCAATTGTCACGCTTGATATCGCGGCTGTACTTCCGCAGCGTCTCGGCGTCGTGCGCCGCTTTCTTGTACAGGCCCACGTTGTAAAGCTGCACTTTCCAGTAGCCCTCGAGCAACGGGGAATGGGGGTCGCCCACGACATCTGTGTAAGCGTGGTGGCGGCGGTGGACGGCGGCCCATTCACGAGGCCGGATACCGGTGGAGATCCATAGGGCGCCGCGACAAGCAAAAGCCAGTCCCGGCCGCATGGTCACCGCCCTGTGCGACAGCGTTCGGTGAAGGTAAAAGGTCGTGAGCAGCAGGGCGAGCTGGCAACTGACCAGGCCCGCAATGACGGCCAGCAGGGGTTCGGGCACCTCGCCACCATAGTTCACCCCGGAGTGGCTACGGTGCTCCGAGTGCGCCACCGCCGTACCGGCCCCGTCGCCCGGGCGCTCGTCTGTGCCTTGAGCGTGACCGCGCCCGTCACCGTTGGCGGCCCCGTGGCGGGCCTCCCGGCGGCCCGGGCCGCCGCCCCTGCGGGCGCGGCCTCTCCCGTGGTGCTGCTGTCGACGCCGTTGCTCTCGCCCGCCCGCCTGCCCCGGGCCCTTCAGTCTTTATGGGCGCAACGGGGCCTGGGCGCCGCCCTGGCCCGGGCTATGGGCCCCAAGGCCCTCGGCCCGGCCGCGGCGTCCCGCAGCTGCGCCGAGGCGGTCCAGGACGGCCGGGTCGTTTATGCCGACCACCCGGACCTGGGGGTGGTCCCCGCCTCCAACATGAAACTCCTCACGGCCAGCGTCGCGCTCGACGAGCTGGGCCCGCCGTACAGGTTCACGACCCGGCTCGAGGCTCTGGGCGGGCCCGTGGACGGCGTCGTCCATGGCGACCTTTATTTCGTCGGTGGCGGCGACCCGCTGCTCCGCCTGACGAGTTATGCGAGATCCATACCCGACGGCGCCGGCGTGTACACGAATGTCAACGACCTGGTGACAGCCTTGAAGGCGGCGGGAGTCACGGAGGTTACCGGTGGCGTGGTGGGCGACGAGTCCAGGTACGACTCGGTCCGGTCGGTGGCGGGTTGGCCGGCCGAGTACGGCGAGGAAGGCGATGTCGGCCCCCTGTCGGCACTCGGGGTAGACGACGGTTTCGCCACCGCCGGCCCGCCGGTGCCCGACAGCCTCCCGCCGCCGGCCCAGTCGGCCGGCCTGCTCATCAAGTTGCTTCGCGCCGGCGGCATAGCGGTGGACGGCGCCGCCACGTCGGGCACAGCGCCGGCCGGGGCCACGGTGGTGGCCGACGTCGTCTCGCCCCCTCTCGGCACCGAGCTGGGGGAGATCCTGAAAGAAAGCGACAACACCGCCATGGAGCTGTTGACGAAGGAGCTGGGCCTGAAGCAGCGGGGGAGCGGGACGACGGCCGCCGGGTTGGCTGTAGTACGGGCCGACCTGGCCGCGGACGGTTTCCCGCTCCGCGGCTTCGTCAACGACGACGGTAGCGGTCTGTCCCGTGCGGACCGGGTGACCTGTTCCCTGCTGGTCGACGTGCTCGAACGGTCCGGGCCTAAGGGCCTCTTGGTCCGCGACCTTCCCGTGGCCGGGCGGTCTGGCACCCTGGTCGACGAGCTCAAGGGGACGGTGGCGGCCGGGCGGGTCGATGCCAAGACAGGGACCCTCGACGGCGTCAAGGCGCTGTCGGGTTGGGCCCTGCCCGCAGCTGGGCAGGGCGCCGGTAACCCGGCCCTGGCCGCTCCCGTGGTCTTCGCCACCGTCCTAAATGCCTTGGCACCGACCCTGCCCGATCCCTCGGACACCCCCGCCGGCCTTACCGACCAGGTCGCCCTGGACATCGCTGAGTACCCCCGGGCGCCGGCGTTGTCCCAGTTCGAGCCGGGCTAGCTCCCAGTTCGAGCCGGGCTAGCTCCCACTTCGAGCCGGGCTAGCTCCCACTTCGAGCCGGGCTAGCTCCCACTTCGAACCGGACGGGAAAGCGGGGCGTGCGTTTACCCCCCACGACCGGTTAGCTTCTATGCGATGCCTGGTCGAAGCGGTGTGAGCGGCACGAAAGACGGCTTTGCGGAGTTCGTCCAGCTTGTCCTCGCCTACGCCAAGCAGGAAACGCTCGACCCTGTCGTAAAGCAGGCGAAGACCCTGGGCAAGGGTGTGGCCGGGGCGGCGCTGCTGGCTCTCGGGACCGTCCTGCTGGGCCTCGGCTTCGTGCGGGCGCTGCAGAGCGAGTTCGGCGGCGGCACCGGCGTCGCCAGCGGATTTTTTGCCTACGCCCCCTTGGCTCAGAAGGTGTACTTGTCCCGGGGGGTGGGCATCCCGGCTCCGGCCAACACCTACCCTTACGGCGCCGGTGCTCACCTGTCTGGTGACTGGTCATGGGTGCCCTACATGGGAGGCGCCTTGTTCTGCCTGACGGTGGCCGGTTTCTGCGTCTTGCGGATCATCAAGGGGACGAGCCGATGAGCCCCCGCCGCATCCCCGGGGCCCGGGCTGACGTGAGCGGCAGCGGCCCGGACGGCCGCATCACGCCCGACGACATCAGGGCCAAGGCGCAGGAACTGGCCGGAGGGGTCGAGAACCAGGTGCAGTCGGCCCGCCCGCTGCTCATGTACGCCGCTGTCGGTGGGGCGGTACTCGTCACCCTGGCGGCCTTCTGGCTGGGCCGCCGCAGCGGTCGGCGGCGCTCGACCGTCGTAGAGATAAGACGCGGATAGGCCATGGGGGGCCTGCTCTCCTGGGTGGTGCGCAAAGGGCTGCGGCGAGGGGTGCTCGGGGGGGAGACGCCTTGGCTCGTGCTGGGCGCGGTGGCCCTCTTGGCCCAGCTGGCCCTGAAGGTGTTGAACAAGCAGCCCGAAGTCGTCTTTTCTGAAAAGTTGGAAAAGGGTGAGCAGCTCATCATCACCCACCGAGATCCCAGCGGCCACAATGGGCGGCGTGAAGGTCCTGCTGCGCAACCCTAAGCGCGAGGTTGATGTCCCGGGCCCCGTGGCTGTGGTCGCCCTGCTGGGCCAGCTCGGCTACCGACGTGAAGCGGTCCTGGTCATCGTGGACGGCACCCTGGTGACAGGGGACGCCACCATTGCCGAGGGCTCTACGGTCGAGGTCCGCCCTGTCGTCTCGGGAGGCGCGCGGTGAGGTGCCGGGTATGCCGCAAGCCCGCCGTCATCGACGTGCGCCGGCATAACGCCGGTTTTTGCCCCGACTGCTTTTTCGACCACTGCCGCCACCAGGTGGAAAGAGCCATCGCCGACCACGCCATGATCGCCACCGGCGAACGGGTGCTGGTCGCGGTGTCGGGCGGTAAGGACTCGTTGGCCTTATGGGATCTGCTCCTGGAGCTGGGCCACCGGGCCGACGGCCTGTATATCGGTTTGGGGATCGAGGGCTACAGCGAGCCGTCGGGGGAGTACGCCCGGAGTTTCGCCGCCCGCCGCGGCGTCCATCTGGTGGAGGTCGACCTCCCGTCCGACTACGGCTTCGACGTCCGTAGCGGCGCCGCCGCGTCCCGCCGGGCCCCCTGCTCGGCGTGCGGGCTCTCCAAGCGTCATATCTTCGACCGGGCCACCCTCGAGGGCGGCTACGACGTCGTGGCCACCGGCCACAACCTCGACGACGAGGCGGCCGTGCTGCTCGGCAACGTGCTGCGGTGGGACCTGGCCTATCTGGCCCGCCAGCGCCCCGTCCTGCCCGGAGGTGAAGGGTTCCCCCGCAAAGTCAAGCCTCTGGTCCGCCTCGGCGAGCGGGAGACGGCCGCGTACTGCGTGCTGCGGGGCATCGACTACCAGGTGGAAGAGTGCCCCATGGCCGTCGGCAACAAGCACCTGGGCTACAAGGACGCCCTCAACGCCATCGAGGAGCGCTCACCCGGTACCAAGGCCGCGTTTTACGCCGGGTTCTTGGAGCGGGCCACCGAGCTGGTCGCTCACGTCGGCGAGCGCGAACGCGAGGAGCTTCATCCCTGTCCCGGTTGCGGGGCGCCGACCACGGCCCCCTCTTGCGCCTTCTGCCGTTTGGTGGCCCGGGCCGGGGA
>CAYZVQ010000321.1:0-6015 GCA_964481925.1 uncultured Acidimicrobiaceae bacterium | reverse complement strand
TCTCGAGCAGGTCGAGGTACTCCTGGCGGGCGGCGGGGTCGGCCTTGACCCGGTCCAGGAGGGCGTCGAGCTTGGCCGTGACCGCGGCCGCCCCTTCGGCCGCTTCGTCGCCCACCCGGGCCTGGGCCTGCAGGCGGCGGACGTCGGCCGTCTCCGGTATGCGTTCGAGCAGCTGGAGAGCTTCCTTGCGGCCGGCGTCGTCGCCCTGGTCGACCAGCAGGGTGGCCAGGGAAATGATGACCGTCGTGTTGGCCGGCTCGAGCTCCAGGGCCTGGCGCAGGGAGGTTTCGTCACCCGCCGCCACCAGCATGTCCACTTCAGTGGGAGGTGGTGCCACCTGGGCCAGCCAGGCCCGCACCGCCGTCTCGGGCTGGGCACCGATGAACTTGTCCACGATGAGCCGGTCTTTGAGGGCGTAGACCGCGGGGATCGACTGGACCTGGAAGGTGGCCGAAATGCGCGGGTTGGCGTCCACGTCGACCTTGGCCAGGACCACTTCGCCCGCTCTTTCCGAAACAACTTTTTCCAGGACCGGTCCGAGAGTGCGGCATGGCCCGCACCACGAAGCCCACAGGTCGACCACGACCGGGACCTGCATGGAACGCTCCAGGACCTCCGCCTCGAAGGTCGTGTCGGTTACGTCTATCGCTACTGTCATCTTTCCTCCAGCGTTCACGCCACTTGCTCGCTCGGTCGACCAGCCTGGTAGGTATAGCGTCCCAAGCTAACGTGACATTCCCAAAGTTCGCGCTTCGGAGAGCAGGATGACTCTCGCTTCGATCACCAACTGGCCCCAGCTCGATCGCCCGGCACTCGTGCTCGGCCTCGAGGGCTGGGTCGACGCCGGGTATGCGGGGGGCACCGCCATCACCGCCCTGCTGGAGTCCACCCCCCACGAGGTGGTGGCCACCTTCGACGCCGACGCCCTGCTCGACCACCGGTCCCGGCGT
Organism: uncultured Acidimicrobiaceae bacterium; assembly: GCA_964481925.1. Taxonomy (GTDB): domain Bacteria; phylum Actinomycetota; class Acidimicrobiia; order Acidimicrobiales; family Palsa-688; genus Fen-671. Next base: position 5,065 of record CAYZVQ010000321.1, on the reverse strand, counting down.
CCCACCCTGCGTATATCGCACGGCATCCACGGCCCGTTGACCTGGCCCGAGCTGCGCCTGCTCTCCGCCACCCAGACGGGCGGGCGCAGCCTGCTGGTGCTGGCCGGCCCCGAGCCGGACCTGCGTTGGCACGAATGGAGCGCCGAGGTTGTCGCCCTGGGCCTGCGCCTGGGCGTCGAGCTCGTGATCGGGCTCGGCGCCTTCCCCGCCCCCGTGCCTCACACCCGTGGCGTGAGGTTGGCCGCCACCGCCAACAGCGAGGAACTGGCGGGCAAGGTGGGCTTCCTGCCCGCGGCCATGGACGTGCCCGCTGGGGCTCAGGCCGTGCTGGAGGTGGCGTTCGGCGAGGCCGGCATACCCTCGGTGGGCGTCTGGGCCCGTGTGCCCCATTACGCCGCCGGCACCCCTTACCCCGAGGCGGCGGCCGCCCTGCTGGACGAGCTGGCCTCGTTGACGGGCGTAACGATCAATACCGAAGTGCTGCACCAGGCCGGCCGGCGGGCGCGCGACCAGATCCAGGCCCTGATCGAGGCCAGCGAGGAGCACTCGGCCATGGTCCGCCAGCTCGAGGAGCAGCACGACGCCGAGGTGGGCATGTCCGCCACCGGCTTTAACCGCATCCCCACCGGCGACGAGATGGCCGCCGAACTGGAGCGGTTCCTACGCGGCGAAGGGCATTAGGGCGCTCCAGGCGCCATTAGGGCACGGTCCGTCAGACCACGATGTTGACGAGCTGAGGCGGCCGGGCGATCACCCGGGCCGGTGAGCGGCCACCCAGGGCGGCGGCGACCTTGGGGGACGCCAGGGCGACGGCGACGACCTCCTCCTCGGTGGCCGAGGCGGCGACCTCGACCCGGTCCTTCAGCTTGCCGTTCACTTGCACGACCAGGGTCACCAGGTCCTCGGCCAACATGGAGGGGTCGGCCTCGGGCCACGGCCGGGAGTGGACGCGCTCGCCCGCTCCCTTGCGGCGCTCCCACAACTCGGCGGTCACGTGGGGGGCCATGGGGGCCAGGAGCAGCAGCAGCGTGCCGACCGACTGCTCCAGGACGTCCCGGCGGGCGCCGGCCGGGGACTGGACGTAGCGGTACAGGACGTTGGTGTACTCGCGCAGGGCGGCCACTGCCGTGTTGTACGACCAACGCTCGAAGTCCCTGGTCACCCGGTCGATGAGCTTGTGGGTGGCCTTGGTCACCTCGTCGTCGGCCCCCGTGGCCGGCCGGTCGAGGCCGGCCGCGCCCTCGGTTCCGCCCGTCGCCAGCCGCCAGACGCGGTCCAGGAAGTGGCGGCAGCCGTCTATGACCTCGTCGGTCTGGTCGGTCCAGTCGAAGTCGTCGGCCGGGGGACCGACGAACAAGTGGAATAGGCGCAGCGAGTCTGCGCCCACCGTGTCGAAGTACTTCTCGGGCGAGATGAGGTTGCCTTTCGACTTCGACATCTTGGTCCCGTCCATGCGGATCATGCCCTGGGTGAACAGGCGCCTGAACGGCTCCCTCAGCTCTTTGCCCGACAACCCCAGGTCGGCTAGGGCGCGGGTGTAGAAGCGGGAGTAGAGAAGGTGCAGGATGGCGTGCTCGATGCCGCCGATGTACTGGTCCACCGGCATCCAGCGCGCCGCGGCCTTGATGTCAACCGGTTCGCTCTCGTCCCACGGGTCGCAAAAGCGCAGAAAATACCAGGACGAATCGACGAACGTGTCCATGGTGTCGGTCTCGCGTTCGGCGCGGCCGCCGCAGCGAGGGCACGTCGTCCACAGGAAGTCGGGGTCGTAGCGCAGCGGCGACTGCCCTGTGGGCAGAAATTCGACGTTGTCGGGCAGCAGCACCGGCAGCTGGTCCTCGGTCAGCGCCACGATGCCGTCGTCGGGGCAGTACACGACGGGTATGGGGCAGCCCCAATAGCGCTGGCGGGAGACCAGCCAGTCCCGCAGGCGGTACTGGACGGTGCGCTTGCCGGTACCGTTTTTTTCCAGCCACGCCGTCGCCATGGCCTTGGCGGCCGCAGTGTCGACGATGCCGTTCAGCCATTCGCTGTTTATCCTCGGCCCATCGCCCGTGTAGGCCTCGCCCTCCCAGCCCTCGGGCGGCTGCACCGTCCTCAATATGGGCAGGCCGTAGGCGTTGGCGAAGTCCCAGTCGCGCTGGTCCTCGGCGGGCACGGCCATGATGGCGCCCGTGCCGTAGCCCATGAGGACGTAGTCGGCCAGGTAGATGGGGACTTCCTCGTTGTTGAACGGGTTTATGGCGTAGGCGCCGGTAAAGATGCCCCGTTTATCGAGGGACGCCTCGGACGATTGGCGTTCGAACTCCGGTTCCTGGCGTACGCGCTCGACGAAGGTGGCCACGGCCTCCCGGCGCTCGGGGGCCACGATCGCCTCGACCAGGGGGTGCTCGGGGGCCAGGACCACGAAGGTCATGCCGAAGGCGGTGTCGGGGCGGGTGGTGAAGACTTCGATGCGGTGGTCCGTGCCGGCGACGGCCATGTCGAACTGAGCGCCCTCGGACCGGCCGATCCAGTTGCGTTGCATGGTCTTGACCCGCTCGGGCCACTCCAGGTCCTCCAGGTCGGCCAGCAGCTCGTCGGCATAGGCGGTGATGCGGAAGAACCACTGCTCCAGGTCCTTTTTCACCACCAGGTCGCCGCTGCGCTCGCATGTCCCGTCCGCCCGCACCTGCTCGTTGGCCAGCACGGTGGCGCACCCCGGGCACCAGTTGACGGGCGCCTTTTTGCGGTAGGCCAGCCCGGCTTCCAGAAAGCGCAGGAAAATGACCTGGTTGAAGCGCATGTAGATGGGGTCGTGGCTGCGCACCACCCGGCGCCAGTCGTAGCCCGCGCCCAGCCGGCGCAGCGAGCTCTGCAGTTCGGCGATGCGGGCCTCGGTGAAGGGGCGGGGGTGGGTGCCCGTCTTGATGGCGGCGTTCTCGGCCGGCAGGCCGAAACTGTCGAAGCCGATCGGGCTGAGCACGGAGAAGCCCTGCATGGTGCGCCAGCGGACGTTGAGGTCGCCGAAGGTGTAGTTGCGCACGTGGCCCTGGTGGGCGGCACCGCTGGGGTAGGGGTACATGCACAGTACGTAGAAGGGCGGCCGGGGGTCATCGTTGGCCACCTCGTAGGCGTGTTCCTCGGCCCACCGGGACTGCCAGCGGCTCTCGATCTCCGGTGCGTCGTAGGCGTAGATCATGGCTCCCCAGGGTACGCGAAACGGCGCCGGCCCCCGTTCCCGGGCCGCAACCGCTCCCGTCCGCAGCCGCCTCCAGGCCGCCTCGGAGCGCCACCTGCTGTACCTTGCCTGTTGTGGCAGGAACGGCGACTACCCTCACGATAGGCCTGGGCAACCAGCTCTACGAGGTCGCCGCCGGAGAGGGCCTGACCTTCGGGCGGTCGGCGCGCACCACGCTGTGCCTGGACGCCACCGACCTCGGCATCTCCCGGGTGGCGGGCTCGCTCGAAGCCGACGCCGGGGTGTGGTGGCTGGTCAACAAGAGCACCGTCCGCCCCCTTGAGGTCGTCGACGACGTGGGCATCCGCACGGTCCTGCCCCCGGGCCGGCGCCTGGCCGTCACCGCCCCGATCACCGTGATCGTGGAAGGGGCCACCCGCCGCCACGCCCTCACCATCGACCTGCCCGAAGAGGCCCAGGACAGCTCCTCCAGCGGCCCGGTCTCCGGCCCCCAGGTCGATGGCAACCCCACCCGGGCCGCCTCCGACGTCTCTCTCACCTCGGCGGACAAGCTGGCCTTGGTGGCCTTGTTTTCGGGGTACCTGGAGCCCTTCCCGAGGTACGACCCCCACCCCAAGAGCTACGCCGACGCTGCCGCCCGCCTCGACTGGCCCCGCACCACTCTCGTGAAGAGGGTCGAGTACATGCGCACCCGCCTGACCAACGCCGGTGTGCCCAACCTCCTGGGGGACAACGCCCTCCAGCACCTGGCCGAATGGGCGTTGGCCACCGCTCTCATCGGCCGCGCCGACCTGGCCCTCCTGCCTCCCCGTTAGCCCGCCGAGCCGCCCTACCCCCCGCTAGCCGGCCGGGGCCCGCCCTGCTCCCCGTAGGAGCTGATGGGCCAGGTGGCGCCCGGCGAACTTGGCGGCGGCGGCTCGCGCACGTGAGTGCACAATAATACGCACGCACATGCTACGGTTGGAGCATGAGGACGACGGTGGAGTTTGAGGACGACACCGCTCGGGCCATCGAAGCCCTGCGGCGCGAACGGGGCCTCGGCGTCTCCGAGGCGGTCAACGAGCTGGTCCGCCGCGGCCTGCTGGTCCCCCAAGCCCGGCCGTCGTTCCGGCAACGAACGGCGCCGCTCGGAGTCACCGTCGACGTCTCGAACGTAGCCGACGCCCTCGAGGTCCTCGACGGCGCGACGGCCCGCTGATGCTCGTCGACGCCAATATCCTGCTCTATGCCGTCGACGAGAAGTCCCATGCTCATCCCGCCGCCCGCGACTGGCTCGAAAAAGCGCTCAATGGCTCGCGCCGGGTCGGGCTGCCCTGGCAGTCGCTGCTGGCCTTTGTGCGCATCGTCACTCACCCGCGGGCTCTGCCAGCCCCGCTGAGCCCGGCCGATGCGTGGTCTTTTGTCGCCGACTGGCTGGACGCCCCTGCGGCGTGGGTGCCGGAGCCGGGCCGCGGGTACCGTGAAATCCTTGGGCGGCTGGTGTGCGAGCTCGACTTGCGAGGCAACCTGGCTAGCGACGCGGCTCTCGCCGCTCTGGCCCTCGAGCACGGCCTGGTCGTTGTCAGTGCCGACTCCGACTTTGCCCGGTTTCGGCAGCTCACTTGGCTCAACCCGTTGGTCCCCTGATAAGGCGGGGCCCCTGCCGGGAGAGCGAGCGGCGGTTCTTCTGAGCCGGTCCCCATTTAGGCCGCCCCTGGGCCCTAGTCGGCCTGCCGGCCGCGACCAGATCGCCCGCTCGCCCGCTCGCCCGGTGGCCGCCAACGGCTACTCTGCTAGTCTCAAAAGTCACCTTCGGGGGCGTAGCTCAGTTGGTAGAGCGCTTGCATGGCATGCAAGAGGTAGCCGGTTCGATCCCGGTCGCCTCCACCGGAAAAGCCCTGGTCA
>CAYZVQ010000320.1:0-6022 GCA_964481925.1 uncultured Acidimicrobiaceae bacterium | reverse complement strand
CTAAGGAGCACACTTCTAGTCTCCATGCCGAGTATGCAGGTCAAGCCTAGGAAAAGGCCCTGAACGGAATTACACGCAGAACTCCATAGTTCTGTTGCATGGCGCCTCATTTGCCTCGTACCGCGTCAGTGCTGCGGAAAGGGTCTTAAATTTAGGTCCCTCTCCCAAGATATGTCCGCAATCAAAATGTCGGCGTTGGTCAAGGCTGCATGGGGGCCTCAGCTCGCCGCTAAAGGTCGTATTCCAGTTCGTAGTGGTGGGTGCCGTCCTTATCGATCGTGAGGTGGAGACTGCCGGAGATGCCGGTCAGCTCGCCGTCACCTGATCCGGGCACCACCTCGTACTGCAGCGTCTGATGACCGGCCCGCATGGTCCCGAACTGCTGTAGGGCGAAGCATCCGTCGCGGTCGCCAAGACGGCCGTTCACCGTCTCGATGGCCACGTAGCCGGCCGTGCCGGCCTGCGGGTCGCCGCCCGAGAGCATGACACCGGTGCCGGTCCCGTCGAAATCGCCATGGAACCGCTTGGTTAGCTCGAACCGCTTCACCGCACCGTCTAGTTCTGCTGCCCCGGGCACCAAGTTGACGTCAAAGGTCCCGCTCGCAGTTCTGCTCACAGAGCCAGGATAGCGCTGATAGTCTCGCACTAGGGCGAGACCGTCGACGTGCGCGCCCCTGCCGAACGGGTCGGTAGGGGCCGAACAGGGTGCCTAGGTGAGACCCATCGGAAGGAGCCGACCATGTCCGGTACTCAGCTCACCTATGTCGTCATCGGTGTCGGCGTCGTGGCCCTGCTCGTGGGATTCCAGATGCGCACCCGCCCCCTTAGGGAGAACTCGTCGACCCGGTTGACCCTCATCCTCGCGGTGATCGGCATCGTCGAGGTCTACAACGCCGCCAAAGGCCACACGCTCGGGACCACGACGGTGGCGTGGACCGTCGGTTCGCTCATCGTCGGCGGCGCGCCCCGGGCGGATCGACCCCTGCACGCCCCAGCCGGGTCTCAAGGCCCCGGTAGCAAGCCGCACCCCCGGCACTGTTGGGCGGCATAGGACATTCCGATAACAACCATTACTGTGAAGATGTTTTGACCCTGGCCGGAGGGTTCGAGTAATGCATATCAGACGGTTCTTGCAACGTGGGATGAGATCAATTTGACTTGTGCGGCAGCCAGAATTGCCAAACATAATATTCGCGCCGACAGGCTGCCCCCGCAGAAGGAGCGCTCTTGTGCCTGCGGGCCCACGGGCCGCGCTCCCCGTCGCCGTCAGCCGTCACTTTGTCGTCGGAGTTGTGTTCGACGATCTCGACCTCCTCTTCAAGGAGGACGAAGCACGTCGTACGACCGGCCGCCTCGTCGAGGGCATGTCCTGCGGTCAAGGGCCCGTCTAAGCGTGGCCGTTGCGAGCGAAGAGCTCTCGCTGTGGGAGCGGTGTCGAGGCGGTCTCGGCGAGCCCGTCCAAGTAGATGCCGGCCTGCCGACGCGCCATCAGCTTCCAGTCGGGAACGCGTGGCAGGGGCTGTGCCAGGAGGGCGCCGAAGACCACTATGTCGAAGGCGGAGACGTCAGGGCGGACGGATCCATCTCGTCGTCCTCTGCTCAAGATCTGCTCGAGGGTGGCGTGGACCTCGGTCCTGAGGGCTTGGGTCCCCGGGTCGAGGGGCACGGGGCCGCCGTGCAGGGGGAGTACGAGCTCGGCGCCGTGGTCGATGGTCTGGTCGATGAAGGAACGCAGCGCGTCGACCGCCCTGCCGTCGCTGTCGGCAGCTAGGCGGGCGGCCTCGAGGACGCGCTGGAAGGACCGGCGAGTGAGCGCGGCGAGCAGCGCCTCGCGCGACGCGTAGCGCCGGTAAAGGGTGCCGATGCCCACCCCGGCGTCGGCGGCGATGGTGGCGAGCGGCACTCCAGCGCCCTCCCGCCGTACGGCAGCCGCAGCGGCGGACAGTAAGCGGTCGCGGTTGGCCGCCGCGTCACGGCGCAGCCTGTCGTGCTCGGAGCCATGGCAGTCTGCGGTTGTTGCGTCGGGCTTGCTCACACGGCCGAGGATGGCAACTCTTGTCGCGCTCACGCACCCATCTACGCTAGCTTGCCGTAGTGGACGATTTCGTCCGCTATGCGCCCGACCACTGACCGCAACCGTTGCAAGGACGTTCTGTGGACAACCAGCAGAGGCTGAAGTTCAATGAGGACAATATCGCCGAGTTCCGGGCCAGCCATGGGCGCATCGCCTCCTTCGGGGACGCACCGTTACTGTTGCTCACCACCACCGGTGCCAAGTCGGGCCAGCGACGCACCAGCCCGATGATGTACCTGGCTGACGAGGGCGACCTGGACAGGGTCTACGTTTTCGCCTCGGCCGCAGGGGCCGACCAGCACCCGGCCTGGTTCCACAACCTGGTTGCCCACCCTGACGACCTTGAAGTAGAGATCGGCCATGAGCGCTACCGCGCCAGTGCCGAGGTTGTGCCCGAGCCGCGTCGCACCGAGCTTTACGCCGCTCAGGCCAGTCGCTACCCCGGGTTCGCCGGGTACCAGGAAAAGACGTCCCGGGCGATCCCAGTGGTCGCCCTTGTCCTGCGGCACTGAGCGCTCGCGACAGAACACGGTAACCGTCATCTGCGACCATGGAGGCACGAAATGGAGCTAGGTATCCTCGGCACTGGCGGTGTGGCGCAGACGTTGGCGAAACGTTGGTCAGCGTCCGGGCACCAGGTCACGTACGGGTCGAGGGACCCGTCGTCCAAAGGCGGCTTGGGGTTCCCCGTGGTGCCGCTCGCTGCGGCGGTCGCCGACCATGACGTCGTAGTGAACGCCACTCCAGGGTCGGCATCGCTTGAGCTTGTCGGGCTTATCGGGCCGGCCGCGTTCGAGGGCAAGGTCCTCATCGACGTGGCGAACGCCAACACCCCGTCGTTCGAGCTCGTCTACCCGAACGCCAGCCTGGGTGAGAAGTTACAGGCGGCCCTGCCCAAGGCTCATGTCGTAAAGACCATGAACACTGCGGCCATGTCAGTCATGACCGAGCCGGGCAAACTACCACCGAGCAGCGTCTTTGTGTCCGGCAACGACGCCGGCGCCAAGGCCACGGTCGCCGGCCTGCTGGCTGACCTAGGGTGGCCAGAGGGGTCCATAGTCGACCTTGGGGGGATCGAGTCCGCGCGCGGGCCTGAGCACTACTTCTTGATGTTCGCGGCGATCATGCAGTCGCTCCGGAGCCCGCAGTTCAATATCCGCCTCGTCGTCTGAGCACCACCTCTGCCCAAAGGCAACCGGCCCCGGTGCACGGTTACAGGCCAAGAAACTGACCAAGGAGGCCCAATGGCGTTCAGCCTCGACCCCGAAGTAGCTGCCGTCCTGGCACCGATGACCGCCGCCATGGCGGACATAGCTCCCCCTCTGGTTGGTGACGTCCCATCTCGACGCCCGGTGCTCAACGAGGTCATGGCCCAGACCGCGGCCCTACAACCCGTGCCTGCCGACGTGAAGACCACTGACTTCCACTTCAGCGCCGCCGACGGCGCAGAAGTCCTCTTGCGCTGGTATGCGAAAGACGGTGCCGCCGCCGGCCCGGCCGTGCTCTACCTGCACGGAGGCGGCATGATCAGCGGCAGCGTCGCCCTCTACGACCCCCCGCTGTCCCGCTACGTGTCGAGCAGCGGCGTGCCCATGCTGGCCGTTGATTACCGCCTGGCGCCCGAGCACCCGTACCCCACGCCGGTCGAGGACTGCTACGCCGGCCTTGGCTGGTTGGCGGCTCACGCCCACGAGCTTGGCGCCGACCCGGCCCGGGTGGCGGTCATGGGCGACAGCGCCGGTGGGGGCCTGGCCGCCGCCGTAGCCCTGTTGGCCCGGGACCGGGGCGGTCCCTTCCTGGCCCATCAGATCCTCATCTACCCCATGCTGGACGACCGCAACACCACTCCCGATCCCGAGATCGCCCCCTTCGCAGTGTGGAGCTACGACGACAACATCACGGGCTGGGGCGCATTGTTAGGCGTCGCTATCGGCACCGAGAAGGTACCGGCCTACGCCGCCCCCGCACGCGCTACGGATCTCTCCGGCCTACCCGCTTGCTATATCGAGGTCGGCCAACTCGACATCTTCCGTGATGAAGACCTTGCCTACGCCCAGCGTCTCAGCCGCGCCGGTGTACCGGTCGAGTTCCACCTCCGCCCCGGCGTGCCGCACGAGTTCGAGACCTACGGGTACGCCACTGACGTCGCCCGCCGCTCCACCGCCGACCGCCTCCGCGTGCTCCGTTCCCTTTAGACAAGGGCGACGAGCACCTGGCCCATACACGACTTGGCCCAAAAAGGAGCAACTAATGACCGAAGACCGCACCAGATCCCCTCAGTCGTCGGTACCGCCCGATGACCCGCACCGCCACCTGACGGTCGCCCGGCCCGACGAAGACCAGTCTCTTCGCCACATCGGGCTCGTCGGTGATACCTATACGATCCTGGTAGCCGGCGACGACACCGCTGGCAAGTACACTCTCATCGACATGCACGTCCCGGCGGGCGGCGGCCCCCCTCCACACCGCCACGACTTTGAAGAAATGTTCACTGTCCTCGACGGTGAGGTTGAGCTCAGTTTTCGAGGCCAGAGCTTCGTCGCCAGGGCGGGCGAAACTGTCAATGTCCCGGCTAACGCACTTCACGGCTTCCGGAACACTTCTGGCGCGCCAGCGCGGCTTCTATGCATGTGCACTCCGCCCGGGCAGGAGGAGTTCTTCGTCGCCGTGGGTACACCCGTGACGTCGCGGACCGAGCCACCTCCGCCGCTCGACCAGGATGCCCAGGCGGCGTTCATCGCCAAATCAAAAGCACTCGCGCCTGCATACCGAACCGAGCTCATGCTCCCATAAGGCCAGTAAATATGCAGGATGACGAGGCCGGATCCTGGACACCTAATGTGCGCCAACTACTACCGGCTCCGTGCCCCGCCCGGGAAGGGGGATTTCTAGCGCCCTGGGACTGAGCCCGGCTGGTCGAGGCCTACCCAAGCCCGGTCATGCAGGGCACACACGGGCAGCGACAAGGGCCGACCAACACGTGGGCGAGGTCGCCGAGCTTCTCGCCATGCCCAGCCCGCTGTCCGGGGCCGGTCGTGCGCCGGCTCGTCCCCGACTGGGACCCTGCGCCCGGCGCTACCAGCGAGCCCACCACGGCTGGGCCGCCTTCCTCGGCACCCGGCGTTACGAGAGCGACCGGGCCCCGCCGGCTCGATGACGATGCTCCACAGCCGGGCGAGCGGTCCGGCCCTGTGGTTGCCCCACGTGGTCGGGGCGCTAGGCCTGCCCTGCTGTCAATGGCCGTCCCGTCCTCTCGGGTCGGCGATGACCGCGGTGGCGATGTCCCCTCCCAGGTCCGAAGGCGCCGAGCGGACCATGACGTCTGAGGGCTGGCCGTCCGGACGGCCAATAAGTGCCGTTCGGTGCGGCTGCGTAGTCGAAATCTGCTGGATTACGGGGCGCGCATTATGTTGCGGGCCGTCTCCTCGACTTCGCCGGTCCTGGGGTGGCTGGACCACGACGCCCCCGAACGTCGGCTAGGACACCCGTACCCGGCCATGTCGGTTGAGAGTGGTTGCGCTCGAGGATGGAGCCCTTTCCCGGTCTCACCATCCGAGTTCTCCGTGGTTCCTGGAACGTGCCAGTGGGGCCGTCTCTGCCGATCGTCGCTAAGCGCACGACGACTTGGGCACTGACCTCGGGCGGGCGGCCCGGGTGTGAGCCGGGGCCGCCTCCACCGAGCTCGGTCGCGGTGATGCCGGGCTCGACCGCGTTGAACTTCACCTCGGGCACCGCTTTGGCGTACTGCACCGTCAGCATGGAGACAGCCGCCTTGCTCGACCCGTAAACGACCGCAGGAAATCGGGAGGCCGGCCGGGACGGCTCGTGCGTGGCCCAGAAGGACCCCAACGCGCTAGAGACATTGACGACGACCGGGTTGTCGGACCTTCGCAACAGGGGCAGTGCGGCTTCGGTGACGCGGATGATCCCCACCGCGTTCGTGTCGAA
>CAYZVQ010000319.1:0-6039 GCA_964481925.1 uncultured Acidimicrobiaceae bacterium | reverse complement strand
GCCTCCAGGCCGCCAGGTACTCGCCGGGAGGCTTGAGGAACGCGTTCAGGTGGACCTGCCCCGCTCGGGCCCGGGTGCTCATTGCGCCCTCCCGGCGTGCTCGACCGGCTCACTGCTCCGCGCCGGGCGCGCCAGGCCCAGGTGCTCGCGCAGTGTGGTGCCCTCGTACTCCGGTCCCGTCAGGTGGCGCCGGCGCAGTTCGGGTACCACGTGTTCGACGAAGTCCACCGCCGGTCCGGGAAAATAGGGGAAAGAGACATTGAAACCGTCCGCCCCGGCGGCACGGAACCAGGCTTCCATGTGGTCGGCGACCTGTTCGGGCGTGCCGGCCACGATCCCGCTCCCGGCAAATCGCAGCCCCAGTTGGCGCACGCTCAGCTGGTCGCGCCGGGCCAGGTCGAGCATCAGGTCCCGGCGGCTCTGGCTTCGGTTGGTGCTCGGGATCTCGGGCACCGGCCCGTCGAGGCCCACGTCGGAGAAGTCCAGGTCCCCGATGTTGTCCTGGACCAAGCGGCGCAGGACGTCGTCGTGGACCAGCTCCTGCAGCTCGGCCACCCGCTGGCGGGCCTCGGCCTCGGTGGCGGCCACGAGAGGCGACAGCCCCGGCCATACCCGCACGTCGTCAGGGTTGCGGCCCTGAGCGCGCACCCGGGCCTTGATGTCGGCGTAGAAGGCCTGGGCACCGGCCAGAGAGGTCTGGCTGGTGAACAACACCTCGCCGTGGCGGGCGGCGAAGTCCTTGCCGGTCTCAGACGAGCCGGCCTGGAACAACACCGGGTAGCCCTGGGGCGGGCGGGAGATGTTGAGCGGTCCCCGGACGCTGAAGTGCTCGCCCCGGTGCTGGACGGCCCGCAGCCCTTCGGGCTGGTAGTAGCGACCGGCGGCCACGTCGCGGACGAACGCGTCGTCGGCAAAACTGTCCCATAGCCCCTTTACGACGCCGACGAACTCGTCTGCCCGCCGGTAGCGCAGCTCGTGTTCGAGGTGTCGTTCCTGGCCGAAGTTCTGCGCCTCCAGCGGCACTACCGAGGTGACGATGTTCCACCCGGCCCGGCCATGGCTCAGATGGTCGAGAGAGGCGAACTTGCGGGCCAGGTGGTAGGGCTGGTTGTAAGTGGTGGTGGCCGTGGCTACGAGCCCGATGCGCTCGGTCACCGATGACAACGCCGCCAGCAGGGTCAGTGGTTCGAAGAACTCGGCCCGGGCCGTCCGGTGCAGCGAGTCGAGGTGCTCGCCCCAGATGGCGACGACGTCGGCGATGAAAAGGGCGTCGAACCGGCCCCGTTCGAAGGTACGGGCCATCTCGACGTGGAACCCGATGTCGAGCTCCCCGTCCGGGCGGGCCGCCGGGTGCCGCCAGCCGGCGATATGGCCGCCCGAGGCGTGGAAGAGGGCGCCCAACCCGAGCCGGCGGGGTGCGGCGCCGTCAGTGGCTGGCATTTTGGTCCCCGTCGGTACGGGGCTGCCACCCCAGGGCCGGCGCGATGTCGCGGGCCAGCACTTCGAGGTGGTAGAGGGCCTGGTCAAGGCTCGAACTTTCGGCCTGGATGGCGGCGATCAGATGGGTGCCGTAAGGAGCGAACACCGGGTCGGCAGACAGGCTGGCGACGATCTGGTCCGGCCGGCCGTACTGGACGTTCATCAACCCGAGCAGTTCCTCGGTGCTGATGTTGGCGTGCGGGGCCCAGCCCGCGGCCACGTGGTGAGGCAGGTAGAGGGCTACGTCGGCCGCCAGCTGAGCGGCGACGCGGTCACGGTCGGGCCCGGGGAACACCCCCCGCACGGCGGCGATGGGCCCCGGTCGGCGGGGCCAATGCTCGGCCCACACCTGGCGGTGCACGGCCGCCAGTTGCTGCTGGACCGTGCCCGCCGGCCCGACGCCGAGAAGTAGGCCGTGACCGGCCCGAGCGGCGCGGCCGACCTCGTCCGGGCGCGTCGAGGAGCTCCACAGGCGCCCGGACAGGCCGTCCGTGACGGGTTGCAGGACGAGCGGGAGGCCGCCATCTCCTTGCCCCGTGCGGCCATCGACCGTGCCCCCATTGGCCGGCCCGCCCAGGGGCTCACCGGCCAGGGCATCCTCCAGGACGCGCACTTTCTCGTCGAACAGGACGCGACGCTGCGCGACGTCCTGGCCGAAGGCGGCGAACTCGGCCGCGATGGGAGCGCCACTGCCCAGGCCGAGCTGGAGGCGGCCCCCGATCAGGGCGTCGAGCACGGCGACATCCTCGGCCAGGCGCAGCGGATCTTCGAACGGCAGGGTGACGATGGCGGTGCCCAGCTCGATGCGCCGTGTCCGTTCGGCGGCGGCGGCCAGGAGCACCAGGGGCGACGGGAGGCGGCCGTGCTCGGTATGAAAGTGGTGCTGGGCCACCCAGCCGCTGTCGTAGCCCAGTTCTTCGGCCGCGACGAACAGCTCGACCACGCCCCGGTAGAGGGCAGTAGCGTCCTGGCCCCCGTGCACGTGGGTGAAAAAGCCGAGGTGAAAGGGGCGAGGCAACGGCGGGAGGGGCTGAGCGGGGCTGAGGTTGGCGCTCGCCTGGAGGGCCTGGGTATGAGCGCTCATTCCGCCCCGACCAGTGACTGGGGGCGCCAGCCCAGCGCCGGCGCGATCTCGGTCGCCACCGTCTCCAGGCGCCGCAGGTCGTCATCGAGCGACGACACCTCGTGCTGGACGACGGGGACGAAGTAGGTGGCCAGGCCGAGGAGGGCAGGATCGGCCCGCAAACCCTCGACCACCTCGTCGGGGTGGCCGTAATGAACGTTGATCCGGGCCAGGTAGTCCTCCCCTGACAGGCTGGACAGTTCCGTAAGCCCGTGGCGTACAAAGGCGCGGCGGTGGATCTCCAGGGCGGGCGCCAGGTCGTCACGGGCCCGTCGGCGGTCGGCCGCCGGGAACACGGCCCTGATCACGCCGGCCCGGGGACGCTCGCCCGGGTGGCCATTGCCGTTGGCGGCGGCCTCTTCCCAGCCCGCCCGGTGGGCTTCGGCCAAGGGGCGCTGCACCGTACGCGGGTCGTGCACCGCGGTGCCGAGCAGCAGCCCGTCTCCCGTCGTGCCCACCGTCCGGGCCCGCCCGACGTCCGAGGTTGCCTGCCAGAGCCGCTGAGCCAGACCGGGCCGGGCCGGCTGGAGCAGCGTCGGTGCCCGGTTGCCCTGGAGCGTGGCGCCGGGGACGAGCGGGTCGCCTCTCAGGGCGCTGCGCAGCCGGTCGAGGGAGGTGTCGAAACGGGCGTGGCGCTGGTCAGCGTGGTGGCCGAAAGCGCTGAAGGCTTCGGTGTTGGCGCCACCCGAGCCCAGCCCGAGCTGCACTCTTCCGTTGCTCAGGGCGTCGAGCACGGCGACATCCTCGGCCAGGCGAAGGGGGCCCTCCAGGGGCAGCACGGTCACCGCTGTGCCGAGCTCGATCCTGGTGGTCCTCATCGCCACCGCCCCCAGCAGCACCAGGGGGGAGGGCAGGCGGCCGTAGTCGGCTCGGAGGTGGTGCTGGGCCACCCAGCCCCCGTCGAAGCCGAGCTCCTCCGCCACCACGAAGGTCTCGACCAGGTCGCGGTAGACGTCCCCGGCGGACCGCCCAGGTCCGTGGACGTGGGTTAGAAAGCCGAGCTTGAACGGGCGCGGACCGGTGGGCAGCTGGGTCATGGGAATAGGGTCCTGGGATTAGGGTCCTGGGATTAGGGTCCTGGGATTAGGGTCCTGGGATTAGGGGCGCGACCGGGCTCAGGCCGCGCCGGTGAGGAACTGGCCCACGATGTCGGCGAGCAGGACGGGCGCGTCCTCCTGGACGTTGTGACCGGCCGGTACGTCGACGACGCGGGCGTGCGGGACACGCCGGCGCAGCTCGGTGGCGTCCTCTGAGGACAGGAAGCCACGTTCCCCGCGTACCAGGAGCACGGGCCCGGCGAAGGACTCGAGGGCCGGCCACAGCGCCGAGAAATCGACCGAAAAGCTGAGCCCGCCGCCGAGGTTGCCCACGTGGTGCTTCCACACGACGGAGCCGTCCTCTCGCACGCGGGTGTTGTGCGCCACGCCCCGGGCGACGCTCTCCCGGCTGTGGCCGAAACCGAAGGCGCGAGCGCGCTCCACGATCTCCTCGCGAGACGAAAAGACCTCCGGCCCGGACAGGAACGAACGCACCTGGTTGCCCCCGCGGATGCCGGGGGAAACGTCGATGAGCACGAGGCGCTCGAAGAGGCTAGGGCGCAACGCGCTCACCGCGATGGCCGTCAGCCCGCCGAGCGACTGGCCCACCAGGGTGGTGGCCCTCGGCGCCTGCTGGTCGATGACCTCGGCTACGGCCGGTGCGATCGTGGCGGCGTCGTAGCGGGCGTCCTCCCGCCAGGCGGAGCTGCCGTGGCCGGGCAGGTCGAGGGCCAGTAGGGGCCGCCGGGCGGCGAGGGCGAAGGTGTCCCAGGTGTGGGCGTTGAGCGCCACCCCGTGCAGGAGCACGATCTCGGGCTCCTCGGTACCCCAACGCAGGAGGCTCACATCGCCGTCGGCGGTGGTGACGGTAGCCCGGGCCACGGGCGGAGGACCGTCCCAGGGCAAGCCGAACTCCGCGGCGTCATCTTTGAGCGTCGCCAGCTCGTCGGCGTGCTCGTCGGTGCCAGTGGCCATCGTTGCCTCGCTCCTTATCGCGTTGTCTGTCATTGGGCGTTGTCTGTCATTGGGCTTTGTTTCATGCCCGCGCTCCGCTCACCTCGATGACACGGTGGGCCGCCGCCTCCGCCGTCGGCTTGCGGGCCAGCCGTTCGGCCAACAGGGCGCGTACGAGGTTTTCGTCATGAGCCGCCGATGCCGCCGCCAGCAGGGTCAGATCTATGGCATCGCGTTGCGCGTGGCTGCCGCCGAACACGTAGGCGTGGGGGCGCGCCTGGCCGAGGAGCTCGGCGGCGAGCTTGTACTCACCGCCGGCGAAGGCCAAGAACCCTCGGATGACGTCGAGCCCGGCTCGGTCGAGCATCGTCTTGTTGGTGCCCGTGGCCCGCCCCGGTAGGTCGGCAACGAGATCGGCGGCGGTGCTCAGGTGGCCGGCGAGCCCCAACGCCATAACTGCGTGCCAGTCGTTGAAGCAGTAGGTCGAGCCGCCCAGGGTGGCCTCAATAATGCCGGCCAGCTCTTCGGCCCGCCGGGCCAGAGGGGTGCCTTGGAGCGAGAGCCGCCACAGCAGGGAGGCGGCGTCGACCTGGTAGAGAGGGCTGGCCAATCCCAATGCTGTCAGGGGGCCGTCGTAGACCGCCACCGCCTCGGGCTCTCGGCACAGCTCTAAGTGGTAGAGCGCGTAATGCCACCAGTTGTGGGGGGCGAAAAAGCTCGGGCCCCAGTCCGGCGCGCTGGCCTTCGCAAAGGCGGTCCCCTCTGACTGGCGCCCTTCCATCTCGAGCACGTGGATGACGGCGTGGGCGGCCCACACGTCGCGCCGGTCGGCGTCGAGGGCGGCGCGCCCGTGCCGCTCGGCGGCGCGGTAGTCACCGCACTCTTCCAGCCCAAACGCGTACATCGCCTCCACGAAGCCGGCGCCGGGCGTGCCCCGGGGCCAGGTCGGGAGCACGCGGGCAACCACGTCGCGCAGGTTCACGCGGTCACCTAGGAAGAAGTACAGGTCCTGGGCGACTTTCAACGCCAGCAGGTCCCGGGGGGCCATGAGCAGCGCCCGCTCGAGATGGCGGGCGGCGGCCTCGAGGTCGCCCGCGGCCCACGCCGATGCGGCTTGTTGGTGGGCCTCGTCCCGGCCGCAGGCCGGTTTGGGAGCCTGGTCGAGGACGGCCCGGGCGTCGGCGTAGGCCGTCCGTGAGGTGAGGTAGCAGTGCAAGTAGGCCTGGAGGCTGAACGCCAAGCCAAGCTCACCGTCGACCGCGGCGGCTGCGCCGGCCTTGGCCACCGGGTCGCCGGCCAGGGCCACGAGCTCGTGCACAGCCTCATCGAACAGAGCGACGGCCTGTTCGTCAGTGGCACCGAGCTCGGCGCCGTAGCGGTCCTTCAGCACTGGGGGCACCTTCACTGGGGGCACCTTCACTGGGGGCATGGGCATCAACTTCCTGG
>CAYZVQ010000318.1:0-6049 GCA_964481925.1 uncultured Acidimicrobiaceae bacterium | reverse complement strand
GGGCGGTTGAGCGGGCGCACCGGTCGGGACGGCTTGAACGGCGCTCGTGTAGACAAAAGCACTGCGTGCCCATTCATCCCGGTGGCGGCACGGCCAAGCAACACTCGGTACTTACGCACAGCACAAACTCCCCTGTCAAAGGCAGCTGCGCAATGGCGCAGTGCGTGTCAACGAGGACTACCGGTCTCTCCTGCCGGCTGCCGTTGGCCCTCGGAAACCTAGCTTGCCTTCGTCGGCCCCGTCAAGATGCGCAGCGTCGACCCGACGTCCGCCCTGGCCAGGGGGCCTGCCCCGCCCACGTCTCCAGCATGCCTGTCAGGTCTCCAGCATGCCTGTCAGGTCTCCAGCATGATCGTCACCGGGCCCTCGTTGACCAACCGGACCTGCATCATGGCGCCGAAGCGGCCCGTGCCCACCGTTGCCCCGTACGCCTTCAGCCGGTCCACGAGCCGCTCGACCAAGCCCCGGGCCAGTTCGGGAGGGGCAGCCCGGACGAACGACGGCCGCCGGCCCCTGGTGGTGTCCGCATAGAGCGTGAACTGGCTCACGACCAGGACGGCCAAACCCAGATCGGACGCCGAGCGGTTCATGTTGCCGGCCTCGTCAGGGAAAAGCCTGATCTGCCAGATCTTCAGCGCCAGGCGGTCGGCGGCGGCCTCGTCGTCCTCGCCGCCCACCCCGATGAGCGCGCAGAGGCCTGGGCCGATCTGGCCCACCACCTGCCCGTCCACACTCACCGACGCTTCCGAGACCCGCTGCAGGAGGGCTCGCACCGCGCCGAGCATATGCCTCCTGTCTCCTAAACTGCCTGGCCATGGCCGTCGTCGAAGACGAGTACAACGGCGCCGGCCCGCTCCTGGCCGCGCCCGACGTCGTCGGCGCGCCTGGCCCCGCGCCCTGCGGGCCACCTCCGCTGGGCCGGGCGAAGACCAAGGCCAGGCGCAGCCCTCTCGTCGTGGAGCTGGCCGTTATCGCGTTCCTGGGGTGGATCTACGACTGGCTGCAAAACCTGGCCCCGCTGCGGGTCACCTTGGCGCTGCGCCACGCCCGGGCCGTGCTTTCGTTCGAGCGACGCCTCGGCATATCGCCCGAGCACTTCCTGGACCATTGGCTCGCCCACCAGCACTTCTTGGCCTACATCGCCTCGGACTTCTACGACAACGCCATTTTCGGGGTCACGCTGGGCCTGGCCGCCTGGACCTGGTGGCACCGGCCCGACATTTACCGGCCTCTGCGCAACGACCTCGTGCTGGCCAACTTGATCGGCTTCGCCGTGTTCTGGCTGTACCCGCTGGCGCCGCCGCGGATGCTCCCCGGCTTCATCGACGTCGTGGAGAAAGTGGGCGGCCTGGGGTCCTGGCACGACCTGCTCATTTCCCACGCCGACCAGCTGGCGGCCATGCCCTCCATGCACCTGGCCTGGGCGGTGTGGTGCTCACTGGTGGTCTGGCGCCTGGTCCCGCCCCGGCGGGCGTGGCGCTGGGCGGCCGGCCTGGTGGGCGTGCTCTACCTCTTGTGCACGGCCCTGGTGGTCCTGGCCACAGCCAACCACTACACCCTGGACGTGCTCGCCGGCACCGCCGTCACCGTCATCTCCGTGGTGGTGGTAGAGGTGGTCGGCCCCCGGGCCGTCAGGCGCCCCCGGGCCGCTCGGGCCTACCAGCGGTCGTGAACGTACTGGCGGATCTCCTCGTCATAGGTGGCCCGGACCAGGGCGGCCGCTCCGCTCGGGAGCGCGGGCCGGCTCCCGGCGGCGGCATTGGCCCGGGCCTGCTCGGGGTTGCGGGCGCCCGGTATGACGCTGGACACGCCGGGCGCGTCGGCGCACCAGCGCAGCGCCACTTCGGGCAGCGTCCAACCTTCGGGCACAGCTGACTTGGCCAACCGCCCGGCGGCCTGGACGCCCACTTCAAAAGGCACGCCCGAGAAAGTCTCGCCGATATCGAACGCCTCCCCGGAGCGGTTATAGGTCCGGTGGTCGCCGGGCGGGAAGGTCGTGCTTTCGGTGTACTTGCCCGACAGCAGGCCTGAGGCCAAAGGGACACGGACGATCACGCCCACGCCGGCTTTTTCGCAGGCGGGGAACAACCGCTCGAGGGGCTTCAACCGGAAGGCGTTGAATATCACCTGTACGGTGGCGACGTTGGGGCGCTCGATGGCGCGCAGGCCCTGGGCCACGGTCTCGATGGAAACGCCGTACGCGCCCAGGATGCCATCGCTCACCATCTCGTCGAGAGCGTCGAAAACGGCGTCCTTTTCGTACACCCCGTCCGGCGGGCAGTGCAACTGGGTGAGCGGGATAGTCGACAGGCCCAGGTTTTCCCGGCTTCTTTCCGCCCATTGGCGCAGGGCGCCAGCCGTGTAATTAGCCGGGTCCTGGTCGACGCGCCGGCCGCATTTGGTCGCCACGAGCACGCCCGAGCCCGGGCGCTCGGAGAGGAACCGTCCCACCAGGCGCTCACTGCGCCCGTCGCCGTAAACGTCGGCCGTATCGAAAAAAGTCACACCGGCGTCGGCGGCGGCGTGCAGGGTGGCCATGGCCTCCCCCTCGCTCACGTCGCCCCAATCCCCGCCGAACTGCCAGCAACCCAGGCCTATAACGCTTACGCGGTGACCGGTCTTGCCCAAACGACGCGTGTCCATCACACTGCCTCTCTTTCTTGACGGCACAGGTTGCGGCACTCGCCCAAACCGGCGACCCAGGAGACGAGCAAGTTGGCGTCCTGAAGGTACCGGGGAGGAGTGCGGAAATGGCCCACACCTCCGGGGGTACCGGTGGAAATGACGTCCCCGGGCCGCAGTGTCATGGCGTTGGAAAGGTAGGAAACGATTGCCGCCACGCCAAAAACCAGGTCGTCGGTATTACCGTGCTGGACCGTCTCCCCGTCGATCTCGCATTGCAGGTCCATGCCCTTCTCATCTACCGAAGGGTCGTCCCGGGTGACGAGCCAGGGCCCGAAAGGCGTGGCCCGGTCAAAGGTCTTGCCCTGCAGGAACTGAGGCGTGCGGTACTGCCAGTCCCTCATGCTCACGTCGTTGAGCACGGCATAACCGGCCACCGCGGCCAGCGCCTCGTGCTCGTTCACCCGGTGGGCGGGCGAGCCGATGACGACGGCCATCTCCACTTCCCAGTCGACGGCGTCAGAGGTAAGGGGTAGGAGGATCTCGTCGCGCGCCCCGGTCAGGGCCGAGGAAAATTTGGCGAACACGCTCGGATAGGCCGGTGGCTCGAGGCCTTGCTCGGCGATATGGGCACGATAATTGTGCCCGACGCAAATGATCTTGCCCGGCTTGGGCACCACCGGGGCATAGTCCACCTCGGCCAGGCTGTGCCTGGTGCCGGCGGCGGCGGCGGCGATCTGCGCCCAGTCGGTCTGGGCCAACAGGACGCCGACGTCGGCGGCGCTCACCTCCACCGCTTCGCCCGCGTCTTCCTCTATGCGGGCGGCCGTGGTCCTTGTACCGAGTCGTATGGTGGCCAGTTTCACCGCGCTCACGCTACCGCCTGCTGTGGTGACCGGGCCTGCTCAGTCGTACCGGAGAGGGGCTCAGTCATAGGTGGCCTCGACCCACCAGCGCTGCTTTTCGCAGGCCAGGAGGTACGCCGCCCCGTCCGCGGTGCAGGCCTGCAAGCGTGCTCGCCGCCGCCCCCCACCGTCCCACCAGCGTTCCTCGAGCGGCCAAGGCCCCGCCCAGGCATTTACAGCCAATGGTTTGCCCTGCCCGATGACCAGACAGGCCGGCGCGGCACTGGCCCCGCCCCGGCGCCCGACGCTTATGGGGCCGCCATCCTTGTCCATCAACTGCGCCGGTAACGCTGGATGGTGGACGATGGCGGGCGCCATCCCCGGGAGCCGCCCCGGCCAGGGAAGGCCGTCGACAGGGCGCAGCGGCGTTCTCGGCTCCCCCCAGGGCACAAGGACGACCTGCTCGGAGTAATCACGCCCGCCCTGAAGAACGGCTGTCACCGCGGCCTCGGGGCCGAGCAAGCCCTGCACCCGGGCCAATGCCCGTGCGGCCCGGGCGGCCGCACCGGCATCGCTACCCCAAAAGCCGAGCTGGCGGCCGTCGTCAGGGCGCACTTCCTCAGGGACAAGAGCGAGGCGGGTGACCCGGCCGGCTTGCGCCGCCTCCACCGCCGCCCCCACCCCCCGCTCCCCCGGCTCGCCGGGCTGGGCGGGCTGACTGGATTGGGCGGACTGGCCAGATTGGGCGTTCAGGCCGTACTGGCCGGACTGTGCCCAGCCTTCCAGCTGCCAGCGCACTCGTTCGCCGATGGCAGCCGCACTTAGAGCACCGTCATGGCGCCAGCTCCGGCGCAAAGAGGTCCCGTACTCGGTCTGTGCTTCGATGGCCAGGCGCGTGCAGACCAGGCCTGATCCCACGAGACGGGCATGGAGCTGTTCGGCCAGTGCCCGGCCCACGAACACGGCGGCGTGCAACTCGTCCGCCGGAGGGTCGAGGTCGGCCGCCACCATCCAGTCGGGAGGAGGTAAGCGTCCCTGTAATGAGCGTCCTCCCAGGCCTCGGGCCAGGCGATGGGCCACGAGGGCATCGGTACCGAACCGGCCCAGCACCGAGGCGGCGGGGAGGGCGGCAAAGTCCCCCAGTGTCTTTATGCCCAGGCGCACCAGCAGGTCGGCCAGAGCGGCGATGTCAGCGGTGCCGGGGAGCTCGCCGAGAGTGCTGAGCTCGGCCCCGGCCAGCACCCTGACCGGAAGGGGGGCCAGGAACCGGGCGCTGGCTTCTCGGGGCACAACGAGCGGTTGGCCGAGCGGCGCCAGCTGGGCCGCCAGCGCCGCCGCGAAAAGCCCGTCGGCGACGCCCACCTGGCAGCAACCGGTCCAGTCCCCCGCCTCCCCGCTCCCAAAGGACATCCCGGCGACCACGGCTTGGACCGCGGCGGCGACTTTGGCCGCCAGGGGCGCGTCCCCCCCGAAATAGCGGGAGGGCCCCCGTGCGCCGAGAGCGAGCCGGCCCGGCCCGAGCACCTCTACACCAGGGGCGAACGCTTCCACTGCAGCCAGGGCCGGCTCCCAGCTGCGAGCCTCGGCCGCCATGTCCCGGGCCACCACCTCGAGGTCGGGGCAACGGCTCTGCACCTCCCGCCGGCGCATACCCGTCCGGGCACCGGCGGCCCGGGCGGCCGGTGAAACTGCCACCACCCGGTTGCCGGCTATTACGGCCACCTCGGCGGAGGGGGGACGGCCGGTGCATATGACCGCCCAGTCGGCGCAAGAAGCCACCAGAGCCCGGGGTCCCATTGCCGGGGCCTTAACCGGCCAGGCCGGCCGCCCCAACCTGCGGGCGCGACCGGCCTGTGGCTTCGTCGCCGGCAATGGACCGGAACGAAGGCCCGCCCGCTCCCGGCCCGGCCGCTCCCAGCACAGCGGGCCCGTCGACTGCCACCTGGAAAGGGCCGCCCAGCCAGGACCGCGCCCGGCGGGCCCGAGAAGCCGCGCCCTTGCCGGCCGCTTCCACCTCCACCTCGCGGCCCCACAAGTAGCCGTGGCCGCCTTCGAGGCCTCGCCAGCAACCGGACACGATGGCCAGGCGCATGTCGGCCGAGCCCGGCCAGGCTTCTCCCATCACAGCCAGCACCGACCCTCGCTCGCGGGCCCGGGCTTCGAGCTGGCGGGCGATGGAGCGGTCGACGCGGGCCGGGGGGCATACCAGGACCACGTCAAAACCTTCGAGGAGGGCGGCCGTGACCACTGGCCATTTGGCCCCGGGCGAGGGGACGAGGGCCACACGCTCCAGGTCCAAGCCGTGCTGCGTCGCCGCCACCAGCCCCAGCCCGGCCGCCCCCACCACCGCGCACCAGGAACCACCGGCGCATGGCCCGCTCAGCAAGGCCAGGGCGAGCGAGGTGGCCCCGGGGAAGGCGCCCCGGCTCACCACCACCGTGCTGCCTCTACGTAAGCTCCTTCCAGGGAAAAGGTCAGCCAGTGGGGCTACGAGCGGGAGCGTGCGCTCCTCGGCCAGGACGGCGCTACCGACCCTGCCCTCCAGACCGACCCTGCCCTCCAGACCGACCCTGCCCTCCAGA
>CAYZVQ010000317.1:2026-6052 GCA_964481925.1 uncultured Acidimicrobiaceae bacterium | reverse complement strand
TGTGCGGTCGCCGCCCTGACCATTTACGACATGTGCAAGTCGTTCGACCGGGCCATGGTTATCGGGGATCTGGCGTTGTGGGAGAAGACCGGAGGCCGTAGCGGGAACTGGCGCCGGGAGGCGACCACCATCCTTGCTCCCGGGCCGTCCGAGGCAAGTCGGCCCCGGCCGATCGAGGAGGAAATAGACGGCCTCATCGGCAACGACCAGTTGGGTTTCGAACGCTGACGTCTTCGCCAATGTGCTCCTCAAAACGGGAGGATCCACCATTCTCGGTGTTGCGCAGACTACCGTCCGATGAAAGACCG
Source organism: uncultured Acidimicrobiaceae bacterium (assembly GCA_964481925.1). GTDB lineage: Bacteria > Actinomycetota > Acidimicrobiia > Acidimicrobiales > Palsa-688 > Fen-671. The sequence continues at coordinate 5,744 of CAYZVQ010000317.1, read as the reverse complement.
ACGGTAGGCCGAGGAGTTAGATAATGGGAGCCGAGTTTCTCGTCGCCATCCTCTGGGGCGTTGTCGTGATTTATTGGGTGTGGTCACGGCGGCCCGTCTTCGGGGATTCGATAGGGCTGTTCCGCAACGAGTTGCACGCTCTGGAACATGCCGCCCCGGTTCGGGTGCCACCTGCCAATCGCCGCCGGCCGCTGCCCTACACCGTAAGCGTGGCGGGCTACCCCCTCGGCGGACCACAAAGCGACCCGGCCCCTTCGAGCGCCGGCACTGCACCTAGTGTCCCGTCGTCCCTGCCGGAGGCGTTGGCGGCTGCCTCGCTCAGCGCCAAACGGATGAAGGCAAGGCGCCGGCGCCGTGACGTCCTTTCCGTCTTGCTGGTAGCGGTCGTGGTCACTGCCATTGTGTCGGTCGCCCGTCGTTCTGCGGTGACCCTGTCGCTGCAAGCTCTCAGCGACGTCGCCCTGGCCGCCTACGCCTATCTGCTCGTGAGCAGGACCAGGACGGCAATGGCCCGGCCTACCGGGCCCAGGGTGCAGTTCGGCGCCAACGACCAGGCGGGAGCCGCCATGGCGGTGCTCTCTGCGCCTGAGCCCGTACGGCGTCCCGTCCCGCAAGAGGATTGGCTCGTAGACCTGGTCGACCTGGACCAGACGGGAGCCGGCTACTCACCGGCGCACGCTCAGACGGCAACTCCAAGGGCGGCGAGCCGGTGGAGGTCACCTGCGACCAGGCGAAGCAGCCTCGACCCCGGACGACCGCCTGAGGCGTACGGGGACTTCGACAGCTATGCCAGTCTGGCCTTGGCTCAGGCCAACTGACAAACTGGGCCTGTCGGTCCGCGCGGCTGCGAGCCGGCTGACTGGAGGTCTCCAAGGTGAGGGTAACTTTTATCGGGGCGGGGAGTGTGGTGTTCACGAGGAACCTTGCCCGGGACATCCTCAGTTTCCCGGAACTGGGCGACACCGAGCTCGTGCTCATGGACATCGATGCCGAGAGGCTCTCGGGGGCCGAAAAACTGGTCCGCCGGATGGTCGAGACGGCCAAGGCACCGGCGCGAGTCGTCGCCACCACCGATCGTCGTCAGGCACTTGCCGGGGCCGACTACGTGATCGTCACCATCCAAGCAGGTGGCGTGAGCCAGTGGGAATCCGACATACGCGTCCCCGAGAAGTACGGCGTCAACCAGTGTGTGGGCGACACCATCGGCCCAGGTGGGATCTTTCGTGGCCTGCGGCACCTGGCGGTCTTCGACGGCCTCGCACAGGACATGGCAGACCTGTGCCCGGACGCCCTGGTCCTGCAGTACTCCAACCCCATGGCCATCCTCACCTGGAGGCTGGCGCTGGCCGGGTTGCGGGTCGTCGGGCTGTGCCACAGCGTCCAGGGGACGGCGCGCCTGCTCGCCGGTTACTGCGACGTGCCTGTGGAGGAGCTCAACTACTGGGTCGCCGGGATAAACCATCAGGCGTGGTTCCTGACCCTGGAGCACGACGGCAAAGATCTCTACCCCCGGCTACGTTCGCTGCTCGGGAGCACGGAGAAGCTCAACATGGAACCCGTGCGGTTCGAGCTCATGCGCCGGTTCGGCTACTTCGTTACCGAGTCGAGCGGCCACGCCTCCGAGTACGTCCCGTATTTCCGTAAGCGTCCCGAGCTTCTTGCCGCTCTGGTGGAGGCCTTCGAAGCCGACGGGACGGAATACTCGGCATGGTTCGACTATGGGCGCACGGGGGGCTGTGTGACGGCCAGGCAACACAAGGAGCAGGCCTACGAGGCGGAGGTGGCCCGCCAGATCGATGGCACCGAACCGATCGAACTGTTCCGATCGGACGAGTACGGCGCCCGCATCGTCCATGCCGAGCAAACAGGCTCTCCTCTGCGCATCAACGGCAATGTTGCCAATGACGGCCTCATTGCCAACCTGCCCGAGGGAGCGTGCGTCGAAGTCCCGTGCCTGGTGGACCGGGCCGGGGTCCATCCTTGTGTAGTGGGCACTCTGCCACCCCAGCTCGCCTCGCTCAACCGGAGCAATATCGCGGTTCAGGAGCTAGTCGTCAAGGGCCACATGGAGCGCGACCGCGAGGTGGTCCGCCAGGCCATGGCCCTGGACCCCCTCACCGCCGCCGTGTGTTCGCTCGATGAGATATGGCAGTTGACGGACGACATGTTCGCCGCCAACGAACGCTGGTTGCCCCAGTTCGTGTAGCCGTTCCACCAAAATGGGCCGGCGACCTGACTACGTCCTTTTCAGATGATGTCGCCGGGCGGCTTTGTGCCCGTGACGACCGGGAGCCCGGCCGCGGCCCAGGCCCCGTAACCGCCCAGAAGGTCCGAGACGTCGGCGAAGCCGGCGTGGCGGAGCACGCTGGAGGCGACGAGCGAACGGTAGCCGCCCGCGCAGTAAACCACGGTTGGCGCCTCGGGGTCGAACTCGTCGAGAGAGCCGACGAGCCCGGCGAGGGGGACCGCACGGGCCGCGGGCAGCGTGCCTTCCACTGTCTCCCCCGGGCTGCGGACATCGACCAACTGGATGTCGGCTTGTACCCCGATCAGCTCGGCCAGCTCAACGATGGTCACCCGAGAGCTGGCCTCGACCAGATCGGGACGACCGATGAGCAGCTGCCCGGGCTCGCTCAGGTAGCCGACGACCCGGTCGAACCCGATACGGGCCAGCCGGACACGGCTTTCCAAGGCCGTGGTCGGGTCGCCGACCAGCACGATGTCACGCCCGGGATCCAAGACCTCCCCCGCCCACTCGGCAAAGCGCCCCTGCAGGCCGACGTTGATCGCCCCCCTCAGGTGGGCGGCGGCGAAGTCCACCGGTTCTCTAGTGTCCAGGAGCAGGGCGCCCGCCTGTTGGTGAGCGACCACTGTGGTGAGGTCCATCGGCGGGGGTGGCGAATGCTCATCGAGAAGTTGATGGGTTTCCCGGTTGCGCTGGGCATCGAAGGAAAAGTAGGCGGGGCGAACGGGCTGCCCTTCGGTTACCGCGGCGACGAAGTCGTCCTCGGTCATGGCGGCGAGGGCATAGTTGGACCGCCGCTGCTCCCCGAGCGTCGAGCTGGTCTCGCTGGACAACTGCTTCCCGCAGGCGGAGCCGGCCCCGTGCGCCGGGAAGATCCTGGTCTCGTCGGGCAGGTCGAGGATCCGCTCGTGCAGCGAGTGGTAGAGCATGCGGGCGAGCCGGTCTGTCGTGAAACCACTCGCCGACGAAGCGAACAGGTCAGGTCGGCCCACGTCGCCGACGAAGAGAGTGTCGCCGGTGAGAGCCCCGTAGGGGACGGGATCGTCGACGTGTTCGAAGACCAGTACGCATATGGACTCGGGAGTGTGGCCCGGGGTCGCCCGGATCTCCAAACTGACCTCCCCCAGAGCTATGCGCTGGCCGTCGACCAGCGGTTCGGTCGGGAAGTCGAGGTCGGCAGCCTCGCCGAACGAGATGACGGCGCCCGTCCGCTCGGCTAGCTCGAGGTGGCCGGACAGGAAGTCGGCGTGCAGATGAGTCTCGATCACCCTCTCTATGAGCAGGCTCTTGGCCGCTGCCTCGGCCAGGTAGACGCCGATGTCACGGCGGGGGTCGACGACCACCGCCCGACCGGTCGACTCGTCGCCGATCAGGTACGAGGCGTGCGACAGGCACCCCAGATAGTGCTGAGAGAAGATCATGACCCGCGCCCTGCGCCTTGCTCAACCGGGTTGGCGGACGGTGCGGAGTTGA
>CAYZVQ010000317.1:0-1926 GCA_964481925.1 uncultured Acidimicrobiaceae bacterium | reverse complement strand
ATGGAGCGCACCCTATATTTCTCTTAGGAGCCAGCGCACGGCGTTCTTTTGGAACTGCAAGTAGGCGGGCTTCCACAGGGCGTCAAGGTTGTGGCCGATCGCGCTCACGACAACCCTCCCCTCGCCATGGGTGTGGGCCCACGCCGTCGCCGAAACGGTGGCTCCCTTGGCCGCACCCGAGTCCGTGTCGAAACTGAGGCCGTCAATGTTGGCGCCTCGTAACAGCAGGTCGCCCGGAGGTCGTTCAAAGATAGGAAAGTGCTGCTCGTCCGTGACCATGAAGTTCGCCATCCCCTGCGTGATGGGATGCTCGCCGTTTACCACCTCCACTTTCCACGGTCGTTCGGGGGGGTGCCCGTCATAGGCACCGCCGGTAATGCTCCGGTACGTACTTGAGTAATTGGAGACATTGAGGTTGTTGTGCCACGAGAAAAGGGACCCGCCGGCACGGACAAAGCGGTCGACGGCCACCCCCAGCCCCTCGGTCACCCACGTGCCGGACGCGCCGCGGGGCGGTGTGTCCATCAGCGCCGTGACGACCCCGTCGGAGGAGCCCGGCCCGACGTAACCATCCGGGAAGACCAGCCCGTCACGGCCGAAGATGAACAACTTCTTGCCCTCGAGCAATCTCGCCGTGGCCTCCTCGTCGACGAACCACTCGTAGTTGGTCGTGTACTCATAGGGCATGCCGAGCTCGGAGAAAACACGGTTGAAGTTGAGCCGGATGTAATCGACGTTGTGGTACCGGTCACCGATAAGGGCCAGCACCGCTGAAGTCCCATAAGCCACAACGGCCATCGTCACCTACACTTCCCTGCCTGTCGGCTCGTCGACATTATCAAGTCGTTGACCGATGTTCCCGCAGCCGGTGAAGACCAGCTCGGTGATCCGTCGGCCCGTCCGCTCGGGGTCGAGTTGGCTGGTCAGGCCCGATGCCACCCGGGCTAGGACAGGCGATACCAGGACCTCCGAAACAAGGTCGATGTCGATGTCGGCCCGTACCTCTCCGCTCTCGATACCCCGCCAAAGGGCCAGGTTCATAGCGGCGCGCCTGGGGGCAACGATCTGCTCGAAGTAGCGGCGGTGCAGGGTTGGGAACGCTTGGGCCTCGGCATTGAGGGCGCGGAGGATATTGCTCGCCCGCTTGTCGAGGACACGCTCGATCACGACCCCCAGCAACTTGGCCACGTCGTCCTTGGCGCTCGCCCCGTTCAGGGCTGGTAGAGGTCGGTTTATAGCTTGGAGGACGTCGAGGTACAGGTCATCCTTGGTCTTCCAACGACGGTAAACCGAGTTGCGGGACACTCCTGCCTCTCGGGCGATCGTGACCAGTGACAGGCCCGACAGCGTGGCGCCGGTGCTGATCATGTCAAGAACGGCTTCGATGATGGCCTTGTCAGACCGAGGGTCGCGCTGGCGTCCGGGCCGGCGTTCAGGAGCGTCGGACGTCTGGGCCACGAGTTAAACGATACAGACCTGTTGCGTTCTGTACAAATAGTACGGTGCGGACCTCCGCCAGTACGACGCTCCCGGGGATACCCGCCTTATCGTAACGATCGTCCCGGAGAGGGTGCGGGCAGTGGACATGAGCGGCTGAACGATCGCGGCACCGCTTCAGGGCCTACGACTGGTTGAACGAAGGCCGACCGTCGCCTAGTTCGAGGGCTGGCTTGTTCGCGCACGACCCCGGCGACGACTAAGGCTTCTCCGCCATCTTCTGCTCGGAGAAAGCTCTACGACAACCTCAGCCCGTCGACGCCGGACCAGACCAAGCACCGTGGCTGCCCGCGCCCCGGCCACTTGGCGCTCGGAGGGCTTCCCCGTCTCCCAGTAGTACAGACCGTCGAAGTGGGCGTCACTGTGGCGGGGGGAGAAAATGCAGCGGCCGTGGTAGTCCCCGAAGCCAAGGTGGGCATCACAGCTTGC
>CAYZVQ010000316.1:0-6081 GCA_964481925.1 uncultured Acidimicrobiaceae bacterium | reverse complement strand
ATGTGGCGTGGAGGTGGACCACGAACCGGCCCGGCATCAGATGGTGCAGGACAGCTTCGACAGAGGGTCGCTGCGCCCGCTCGGGGTACAGGCGCGCCGCCAGCACCGCCTGCTTGAAGGCAGCTTCACGCTCGTCGCGCGAGGTGCCCAGGTCACGCTCGAGCAATGCCTGGAGAGCCGCCCGGTCAAGATCTACGAAGTCCTCCGCCCTGATGTCCGCCAAGGCCGTCCCGCTGCCCTTGACCAACATGTGGTCATCGAATTTCACCGAAGTGTTGCCGCCCCCGGCCAGGACCAGCTCGGGGTCCGACCCATAGGAGTGCGACAGCTCCACCAGGGCCTCGAGGAGGGCGGGGGGGCCCGGAGAAGCCGGCAATTTTGTAGTCGTGACCATGAGCTAACCCCTCGACGAAGTAACGCTATGAGTACGGGCCATGTCCGCGTACTTCTCTATAACGGCCGCGCCCAGACGGGCGAACGCCTTTATACGGGCGTCCGGGCTGGAATAAGACGGGGCGGGCTCTCCGTAGGCATCGACATAACCGCTTTTCCCGTTGGCCCCTAGGAACTGGTGAGCGGCGATCACGCATGCGCCTTCCCAAAAAATGTCTTTCAGGTCCTCCGGTACCGGCTCGCCACCGGCGCAGTGGGGCTCCATCGGGACCATGTCGAGGGTATTGTGCTCGGTGCCCGCCAGGACGGCGATGCCCGCCTGGCGCAGCGCCCTCACATAGGCGCCGAGCACGGGGACGGCGTTGCGGTTGGGAATGAGCTCGGCACAATGGACCCGGTGCTCTCGCAGCGCAGCCACCAGGCGCTCCACCGGTTGCTCGAACTCGCACACCGGCTGTGCCCCGTCGGCCAGGACCGGGTAGCAGGGCACGCCGCCCAGTGCCAGGACCATTTGGTAGGCGTGGTCGAGGCCCACGAAAGTCTCCTCGACATAACCGGGCTTGCCCGCCTTCATGAGGTGGGAGCGGATGGCGTTCTGCACGCTCACCGCGTCCAGGCGCGGGCCCGGGTCGGCCCCGAGCAGCCTAACCAGGGCCGCGGGGAGCGCTCCCGGCCCCACGGTCGCAAATAGCGCCTCTTGAAATCCTTGGGCCACGTGACGCTCTTGCAGGTACACCGAGTCGGCGGGGATGCCGTAACGGCTCACGATGGCAGCCCTTATAGAGCCTTCGGTCACGCCTGTCCGGATGCCGGACGCTTCGAATATGCCGCTGAGCTTGTCGATCATGGCCGCTATCCGATCGCTGTCGACGGAGCGGACGGTGCCCATCAGACCGGCGGCCGCGGCGCTCATGGGCGCGAACTGCGTGATGCCTTTGCCGCACAGGTACGTCTTGCCAGGGTTCCCCGGGTCGTTGACCCGGTCGCCGGCCTGGCGAAGATCTTCCTGGAGGCAGACCACCTCGAGGCCGAACAGAGGAAAAACCCCGAGCGAGAACGAACGCTCGGCAAACAGCTCGTACACCCCGAAGTGGTAGTAGTTGCTGGCGCCGAGGACCCCGACGCCCTGCGCCCCAGCCAGCTCGGCGGCTTGCACGACGGTATTGAAGGCGGAGAAATTCGGCGGCAGGTGAACGTGGGAGTTGACTTTTCCCCGCTCGGGCGGGGCCTCGGCCGGAGGGCCCGGCTCCCAGCTCGTACCTAATGTCCTCAGGACGGACAAAGGCCCACCGCCCTGCCCACCAGCAACGTGCCCACCAGCAACGTGCCCACCACTCACGTGCCCACCACTAACCTGGTTGTGACCATCCCCGGAAGACCCGGGCGCATACCCCTCGCTCATGCCCTCGGGCATCTATTCGTCATTGTGGCACTCGCACCATCGGTTGTCGCGAAGCTCGGCCATCTTATAAGCCTAGCCCCGCCGACCCGGAACGTTGCACCTCCTTTGAAACGATTTTATGCCGGGCCCCGGGCCTACACAAAAACGCTATCGCCGGGCCCTCCCAGCACCTGGCGCACCCCCCGGGCGATCTCCAGGTCTTCGCGGGCCTCGACCACGAACGACCGCACGGGGGCGCCGGTGGCCGTCAGCTCCTGGTCAGGCTGGGCCGTAGCGTTAACGTCTTCGTCCAGGGCCACGCCGAGGTGCCCGAGGCCCTCCGCCGCCCGCCATCGCACCGGTGCCGAGCCTTCGCCCACTCCTCCGGTGAACACGAGGACGTCCAGACCGCCCAGAGCCGCGACCATGGACCCGATCCCTGCCCGCAAACGGTGCAGGTAGACACCGATGGCGAGGGTGGCGTCGGCGTCGCCTTTGCTTTCCGCTTCCAGGACGGCGCGCATGTCCGCCGTGCCGCTCAGGCCGAGAAGACCGGAGCGGTGCTCGAGGGTCGAGGCGAGCTCCGAGGACGGCATGCCCACGTGGTCCTCCAGCCACAGCAGCAGCCCCGGGTCGACCGAACCCGACCGAGTGGCCATGACCAGGCCCTCGTTGGGCGTGAAACCCATTGTCGTGTCCACCGAAGCGCCGTCGAGCACCGCGGCCAGGGAGGCTCCGGCACCCAGGTGGCAGGTGACGGTCCGGAGCGGGCCTGGGCGCCGGGGGCCGCTGCTGCTCATCTCGGCACCGCGGCGCGACGCATAGGAGTGCGAGAGCCCATGGAACCCGAACCGGCGCAGGTCCCAGCGGCGGCGCCACTGAACGGGCAGGGCATAGGTCGTCGCCGCCGCCGGCATGGTGGCGTGGAAAGCGGTGTCGAAGCAGGCCACGGCGGGCACGTTGGGGAGCATCCGGCTGACGACCTGAAGGCCGCGCAAGGACTTGGGCTGGTGCAACGGGGCCAGGTCGGACAGCGCCTCCAGACGGCGGACCACCCGGGCATCCACGAGCACCGGGCCCGTAAACTCGGTCCCGCCGTGGACGATGCGGTGGCCCACCGCGTCGATCGGGCTGTGATGAGCAATGACATCTTTCAGGGCGGCCTGGTCCACCTGGCCCCCGGGCGCGGCCAGGACCTCCGAACCTAGGAGCCTGTCGTGCTCGTCGAGGACCGACAGCTTCAGGCTGCTCGAGCCGGCGTTGACGACAAGTAGGCGCATTATGACTTTTTTGGCGGCATCAGTCGGGCCAGGTCCAGTCGCGGATCTCGGGGTCGTCATCGCCATCGAGGCGGGTGTACGCCCGGGCCCCGGCCCGGGCGTCCGCCATCAGTTGGCTGAGCGAGGCCGCGTGAGAACCGAGGAAGGGCACCCGGGCGACCACGTCCATCACTAGGTGAAAACGGTCGAGGTCGTTGAGCATCACCATGTCGAAGGGGGTCGTGGTCGTGCCCTCCTCCTTGTAGCCGCGCACGTGCATGTTGGCGTGGTTGGTGCGGCGGTAGGTAAGGCGGTGGATGAGCCACGGATAGCCGTGATAGGCGAAGATCACGGGCTTGTCCTTGGTGAAAAGGGTGTCGAACTCGGAGTCCGAAAGCCCGTGGGGGTGCTCTGATTCGGGCTGGAGGCGCATCAGGTCGACGACGTTGATGACCCTGACCCGTAGATCCGGCAGATGTGTGCGCAGTAAGTCGACGGCGGCCAGCGTCTCCAGGGTGGGGATGTCGCCGCAGCAGGCCATGACCACGTCGGGGTCGCCCCCGTCGTTGGACGCCCAGTCCCAGATCCCTATGCCCCGGGTGCAGTGCAGGATGGCCTGGTCCATCGTCAGGTAATTGAGCGCAGGCTGCTTGCCTGCCACGATCACGTTGACGTAATGGCGGCTGCGCAGGCAATGGTCGGCCACCGATAAGAGACAATTGGTGTCAGGTGGGAGGTAAACCCGGATGACCCCGGCCTTCTTGTTGACGACGTGATCGATAAAGCCGGGGTCCTGGTGCGAAAAGCCGTTGTGGTCCTGGCGCCACACGTGGGAGGACAGCAGGTAGTTGAGAGAGGCGATGGGCCGGCGCCAGGGGATCACGCTGGTGCTCTTCAACCATTTTGCGTGCTGGTTGAACATCGAGTCGATGATGTGTATGAAGGCCTCGTAGCTGGTGAACAGACCGTGCCTGCCCGTAAGTAGATAGCCTTCCAGCCAACCCTGGCATTGGTGCTCGGAGAGCACCTCCATGACCCGGCCCTCGGGCGCCAGATGGTCATCGGTCTCCAGTACTTCCGCCTCCCATTGGCGGTTGGTGACTTCGAACAGCGAGCCCAGGCGGTTGGAGGCGACCTCGTCCGGGCCGAACACGCGGAAGCTCTTGGGATTGGCGGTCACCACGTCTCGCAGGAACGAGCCCAGGACCCGCGTGGCCTCAGTGAAAGTTGTCCCGGGCTTGGCCACCGGCACCCCGTACTCGCGGAAATCGGGCAGCACCAGATCCCGCAGGAGCCGGCCACCGTTGGTATGGGGGTTGGCGCTCATGCGACGATGGCTCTTGGGCGGCAGGGCGGCCAGTTCCGGCACCAGGGCACCGTTTTCGTCGAAAAGTTCCTCGGGCCGGTAGCTGCGCAACCACGACTCCAGCGCCGCCAGGTGGTCGGGGTTGGTCCGGACCTCGGCCAGGGGTACCTGATGGGAACGCCACGTGCCCTCGGTGGGGAGCCCGTCGACAAACTTGGGGCCGGTCCAGCCTTTGGGCGAACGCAGCACGATCATGGGCCAAGGGGCCCTTTCGGTCACGCCTTGTTCGCGAGCGGCCCGCTGTACGGAGGTCACCCGTTCGATAACCGTGTCGAGCGTGGCCGCCATGAGCTGGTGCATCTCGGCCGGGTCGTCGCCCGAGACCCAGTGCACCTCGTGGCCGTAGCCTTCCAGCAAAGAGGTGAGCTCGTCGTCGCCTATGCGGGCCAGGACGGTCGGGTTGGCGATCTTGTAACCGTTCAGGTGCAGGATGGGCAGCACGGCGCCGTCGGTGACTGGGTTGAGGAACTTGTTGCCGTGCCAACCCGTCGCCAGGGGCCCCGTCTCGGCTTCGCCGTCGCCGACTATGCAGCAGACGAGAAGGTCCGGGTTGTCGAAAGCGGCGCCATAGGCGTGCGAAAGGGCATAACCGAGCTCCCCACCCTCATGTATGGAGCCGGGCGTCTCGGGCGCCACGTGGGAGGGGATCCCGCCCGGGAAGCTGAACTGGCGGAACAATTTGCGCAGACCTTCTTCGTCCTGGGTGATATGGGGGTACACCTCGCTATAGGTCCCCTCGAGGTAAGCGTTGGCGACCGCCGCCGGGCCGCCGTGGCCCGGGCCCATGACGTAGATGGCATTGAGGTCCCAGTTGCGGATGACCCGGTTCATGTGGGCGTAAACGAAGTTGAGGCCGGGCGTCGTCCCCCAGTGCCCCAGCAGCCGGGCCTTCACGTCCGTCGGCTCGAGGGGCTGGCGCAGCAGAGGATTGCCCAGGAGATAGATCTGCCCGACCGAGACGTAGTTGGCGGCCCGCCAATAGGCATCGGTCAGCTGGGCCTCCTGCTCGGAAAGGGGGCGGGCAGGCAGCACCGGGGCAACAGGTGCGGTGGTTTGGGTCATGGTCCGCGCTCTCCTTCGCTAACGGCTGGTCTTACGGTGGCGCTTACCCGAACGCTACCTTCCGTAGCCTGGTACCCGGACCGGCGGCTGCGCCCAAGCGAGAAGATCAACTTGCTGTTAATGTCCCGTTCTTCGCAGGATCATCACAATTTGGTGGCACGATGCATAACAAGTCGGACGGATACTGATGACCAGGGCCAGGAGCGGCCCATTTGACTAGGAGGCAACACCCGTGCGCACCGCTAGATCCGCAACCCGAGCCGGCAGGCTCCTGCTCGGGGCGTGCGTGGTCGTGGCGAGCATAGGCGTGACCTCCGGGACCGCCTGGGCCCGGCGGCCGCCTCGCCTACCTGTCCCCACGACTTCCGCCCCCGGCGCCACCACGACGACCGTCATGGCCGAGTCCTTGGTCCCGTCCGCTCCCCCCGTGGCGGCCCCGGACACCTGCGTGGCCGGCGCCTGGCCGAACGTGGCCGAGGGCAGGCCGGCCACGTTGCTGGCCGGGAGCGACGGTGCCTACCTCTGGCACGACGCCGACGGCGGATGGGCATTGCGGGTCACCCACGCCAGCCTTCAGGACCGGGTCATCTTCTCGGGGTCGCTGACCACGAGCGGGAAGT
>CAYZVQ010000315.1:0-6090 GCA_964481925.1 uncultured Acidimicrobiaceae bacterium | reverse complement strand
TGTTCCGCGCCCATGATGTAGGCGACGCCGCCTTTGCCGGACTGGCTGTTGACCCTGATTATGGCTTCGTAGGTGCGACCCGTGTGTTTGGGGTCTATGGGCAGGTAGGGCACCTCCCATTTGTCGTAGCCGGCCGGGAGGGCCGTCATCCCTTTTTTGATGGCGTCCTGGTGAGAGCCCGAGAAGGCGGTGTAAACGAGCTCGCCGGCATATGGGTGACGCGGGTGTACCGGCATGCGGGTAGCGTGCTCGGCCACCCGCCGGACGGCGTCGATATCGTGGAAGTCCAGCCCGGGGTCGATCCCCTGCGAGAACAGGTTGAGCGCCACGGTGACGATGTCAAGGTTGCCGGTGCGTTCCCCGTTGCCGAAAAGGGTGCCTTCGAGGCGGTCGGCGCCGGCCAGCAAAGCAAGCTCGGCCGCGGCCACTGCCGTCCCGCGGTCGTTATGGGGGTGCACGGAAAGGACGAAGGAGCCACGCTGGCTGAGCTCGCGCCCGAACCACTCCACAACGTCGGCGAAGACGTTGGGGGAGTACATCTCTACCGTCGAGGGCAGGTTTAGGACCAACGGCGCCGTTGCCGTTGGCTCGATGACCTCGGCTACGGCCTCGCAGATCTGCAGGGCGAAGTCCGGCTCCGTCCCGGTGAAGCTTTCGGGGGAGTACTCGTAGCGGACCTCGGTCCCGTCCAGCTTCTTCTCCAGTTGCCGGCACAGGCGGGCGGCACTCGTGGCTATGTCCATTATCCCGTCACGTTCCTGGCGGAAGACCACCCGTCTTTGTAGCTCGGAGGTCGAATTGTAGAAATGCACGATGGCCTGGGGAGCTCCGCGCACGGCTTCGAACGTGCGCTCGATGAGCTCGGCGCGGCACTGGACCAGGACCTGTATGGAGACATCCGAGGGGACCAGGTCGTGTTCGATGATGTGGCGCACGAACTCGTAGTCGGGCACCGAGGCCGAGGGGAACCCCACCTCTATCTCCTTCAGCCCGATGGCGAGGAGCGTCTCGAACAGCGAGAGCTTGCGGTCGGGGCCCATGGGGTCGATGAGGGCCTGGTTGCCGTCCCTGAGGTCGACGCTGCACCACCGGGGCGCGGCGGCCAGTTGCCTGGAGGGCCACGTGCGGTCGGCCAAGACGAGGGGGAGCGTCGGCGCGTACTTCTCGAAAGGCATCTTTGAAATGGGCAACGGGGGGCGGGTCATTGGGGGCGACCTTTCTGTGGTCAGGCTCCGGGTCAGGCGTTGGCTGCCTAGGTATGAAAAAACCTCCTGGCCAGAGGCACAGGAGGTCGTGACGAGCACCGGAGGGGGCTCGCCTAGGTAATAAGGAGGAGGCTCTTCAGATGGCGCATCGCTCTACCATGTTCTCGGACTGGGGGCAGTACTGTCAAGAACACCTTAAAGAAGCCTGAGCGGGTGCCCGCGCCCGCGGGTGCCATGGCAACGTGATAGTGCTGTGACGGGGCGGGCTAGGCTAGGGTGCGAGACATGGCCTCGTCCCTCCTGCCGCATCACGACTGCGACAACAGCCCAGGCAGCGATCGAAATCTGGGCCGGAGAGGTAATGACCGTTGAGCGGGCACGGTGTAGGCGATACGGAGGTTGCATTGGAGACTTCGTGGATGGTCCAAGGGCGTTGCAGAGACCTGCCACCCGAGATTTTTTTCCCGAGCGACGGGGTCGGGGTCGAAGTGGCACGTCATTACTGTGCCGAGTGCCCAGTTAAAGGGCCATGTCTGGAGTACGCGTTGGAAAGCCACATTGAGCACGGCGTCTGGGGCGGAGCGTCCGAGCGTGAGCGTCGTCGTATCGCCCGGAGCCGGCGTGGGCTCCCGGCCCGACCGGCGTCGCCTCTCTCGCCGGTGATGCCCAGCCGACCTGGTCTCTTGGACAGGCAGGGTCTCTAGGACAGGCAGGGTCTCTAGGACAGGCAGGGTCTCTAGGACAGGCAGGGTCAGGCCTGGGGCTTTGTCCCGCTGGCCTCGTCGGCCTTGACCTGTGCCTCCCTGGCGGCCAGAAGAGCATCGAGCTCTGTTCTGGAGAGTGTGATGCGTTCCTCGGCGGTCGGGGGGACCACTTGGGCGGCCGGTACAACGACCCGAGCCGTCTCAGGTTGCGGATAGGCCGGAGCGGCGGTGTTCGCCGTACCCGTGAGCGCGGTTTGGCCGACGACCGGCCCGACCGGTGGCGCCGCCCCGGTCGCCTCATCGTGGGCCTTCTTGAACTCTTTGAGCGCCTCGCCGCTGTTGCGCGCCAACTTGGGCAGTTGACTGCCTCCGAAGAGCACGATGACGACCAGGACGAGCCAGTACCAGTCACCGAAGATGTTGGCAAGCATCACAGACCTCCCTGGTGCGCAAGCTTATTTAGACCTATCCTACCGATCGCCCGGGCCGAGCTACGCCGCCGGCCCGTACCAGGGTGACCGTACCAGGGTGACCGGACCACGACGACCGGGCCCAGGAGGGACTTCGTGCTGGAGTGCGTGGTCAATATCAGCGAGGGCAGGGACGCCGGCGCTCTGGCGCTCCTGGCGCAAGCCTGCAGTGCCTGCCTTTTGGACCTGCACGCCGACGGTGGTCATCACCGCGCCGTGCTCACCATGGCCGGCGACGACGAGGTGGTGGAGGGCGCCGTGCGCGACCTTGCCCGCACAGCCGTTTCCCTCCTCGACCTGAGCGGGCACAGCGGCGTTCATCCCCGCTTCGGGGTGCTGGACGTCGTGCCCTGGGTGGCTTTGGAAGGCTGGCCGGTCCGGGACGCCCCCGCCGGTACGTCCGGGGCCGCACGGGCGCAAGAGGCGCGCGACCGCTTCGCTCTATGGGCTTCGGTCGAGCTGGATCTGCCGGTGTTCCTCTACGGGCCCGAGCGCTCCCTGCCTCAGCTCCGCCGGGAGGCGTGGTCGGGTCTTGTCCCCGATGCCGGCCCCCACGCTCCTCACCCGACGGCGGGTTCAGTGGCGGTGGGGTGCCGGCCCTTGATGGTTGCTTACAACCTCTGGCTGGGCGGGAGGGACCTGGCCCGAGCTCGGTCGATCGCGGCCGTCATACGCTCGCCTGCCGTGCGGGCCTTGGGCTTTGGCTTGGACGGCCACGTCCAGGTTTCCTGCAACCTGGTCCAACCCCTCTCGGTGGGGCCGGAGCAAGTGCGGGACCAGGTCGCCCGGTGGGCGGACATAGAGCGTTGCGAACTGGTCGGCCTGGTCCCGGACAACGTAATGCGTGCTATCCCCGAAAGACGTTGGCCAGAGCTCGACCTCGCTCCGGAGCGGACCATCGAGCACCGGTTGGCGACGAGGGACAGATGACCGCAAGGCACGACTAACGGCGAGGCACGCCTCAGGCTCTCAGCTATGAGCCGAGGCGAGCCTCGCCGGGGGAAGTCCTGCAGGGGTGTAGGCCGGGCCGTCCTGAGTCAGGAGGCCTGGCTGACCCGGTAGGGTGCTCCGTTGCGGCGGCGCCGAAGACGGCGACGTTCCCTTTCCGAGAGGCCGCCCCAGATGCCGAACTTTTCGCTGTTGTCCAGGGCGTACTGGAGGCAATCCTTGCGCACGACGCAGCCGCGGCAGACTTCTTTGGCCTCACGGGTCGACCCTCCCCGCTCGGGGAAGAAGAGGTCGGGATCGACGCCGAGGCAGTTCGCGGACCGTTGCCATGTCGGCACTTCGCTGTCCCAGCGGAGCCCGCTCGCATCGGCCGGTAGGCGCAAAAAGCGCCCAATATCGTTCACCGGCGGCTCCCATCGCTTGTGATATTTCGGACGGGCGCATCCTGGGGTTTCCAGGATAGCACCAATGTAACTACGTGACCCGTAGTTACATCCCTGTCATCTTCCCTCATCCTGGCGTTTACCGCAAGAGGAAAGTTCCGGGTGGTCAAGCGCGGCGCTGGTCCGGGGAGCTGCGGTCCCGGCGGGGCTATCAGGCCACTGTTTCGCCCGTGTTACTTCTACTGGCGGCAGGGCTTGCGCCGGGCCCGTTATCACGCTCGTAACCGAAGTGATACAAGACGGTAACTCGTCGATGTTCAGATTTGCCCCGTGGGTGCGACCTGCCTGGCCCCAGGCCTCGTCTCTGTGGCGTGAGCAAGGCTTTTGGCCCCCGCTACGCCGAGCGCGGCCTGGTTGTGGCGGGTGCCCGTCCCCATCGTTGGCCGGCCGCGGGGGCGGCGAAGCCCGAGACGACGGCCCTTTTGGTAGTAGGGGCGCAGCGGGCTATCGCCAGCCAGTGCGCCGGCGCCTCCTACGTCTGGGAGACAATAAGTACCCTCGTCGTCGCCCTGCGGTCTTGGGGAGCGAAGATCGCCTGGGCCCGCCATGCCCGTTCGCCGGCCAACGCTGCGTGCACGGTACTGCCTCCGGCGCACGGCCCGGAACGGGGACCGGCGGCAAGGCTCCCCGGTGACCTGGTGGCCCTGGCCTATGGCGTGGACGGTTTTAGTGCCAGCCCTTTGGCCGAGGGGTTGCGGGGGCTCGGCACGACCCACCTGGTCGTGGCCGGTTTCGGCCTGGAAGGGCCGGTTCATTCAACCCTGCGTACGGCCAATGACCGGGGTTGGGAGTGCTTACTTGTGGCCGACGCCTGTGCCCCCTTCGAGCCCGACCTGGCCGCCGGCGCGTTGGGCATGGTCGAGATGGCGGGCGGGTTGTTCGGCGTGACCGCAACGGCGCAGGCCCTGCTCGTGGAGCTGTCCGCCCGCGCCCCTCATCACGGTGAACATGCCGTATAACAGCGGCGGTTTGAGAGCGGCGGTACCCCAAGGGGGCGCTGAGCCGGTGCTCAGGCAAGCCGGCGGCCCCGCCGGCGCGACGCCATGCGCGACTCGATGAAGTCGACCAGCACGTAGTCGCCCAGGGTCTCCGGTGTGGTGAAAAAGGCCTTCCCGCGGTTGAGGCGCGTCATTTGCTCGACGAAGTGCCGCAGGTAGCCGGTGGCATCGAGCGCGAACGTATTGATGCGTATGCGGTCCCGAGTGCAACGCGCCACCTCTACCAGGGTGGCATCGACGGTTTCCTGTGTAGCCGGGTAGGCGAACACGGGCTCGCGGGCGCCTACCGGCCAGTGGGCCGTGGGCTCGCCGTCCGTCACCATTATCACCTGCTTTGTGCCCCGCTGGTGTGAGAGGAGCTGGCGCGCCACCGCCAGGCCGTGCTGGATGTTGGTGCCCCAGTCGTAATCCCACGACACCTCGGGAAGGTCGCGGAAACTAACCTCCCGGGCCGAACGCGAGAAACCCACTATCCCGAGGTAGTCGGAAGGGAAACGGCCGGATATGAGCGAGTGCAAAGCCATCGTCATCTTCTTGGCGGCGACGAAATTTCCCCTCATCGGCATCGATAGCGAGAGGTCGAGCATGATCACCGTCGCCGAGCGCGTCAGCGCCTCGGTCCGCTCTATCTCGAAGTCCTCCGGTGACAGCTGGACGGGCGTGCCCGGGCCGCGCCGTGCCAGAGCGTTGCGGACGGTGTGCTGGATGGACAGGTTGAAGGGGTCGCCCCACTCGTAAAGCTTTGTCTCGCCGGCCCGTTCATGGCCGCCGCCTGCCGCGCCCACGGGGTGCTGGCCGCTCCGATAGCGCTGCAGCCTGGTGTAGAGATCGGCCAGGGCCTGGTCCCCGATGCGGCGCAGGCCCCGCGGGGTTAGGCGCATGCGCCCTTCCTTCTGCTCCACCAGACCTGACTCGCGCAGTTGGCGGGAAAGCCGCCCCAGCGCCTCCAGGGACAGCGCGTCTTCCTCCCCCAGCAACTGGCGCGCACGGTCGATGTCCACCTCGGCCAGGGCTCCCGGGCTGGGCGCCCCCGCCAGCAATTGCTCGAGCTGGTCGAGGTCCGACAGCTCACCGGCGGCGGTGTTGGCCGGCCCAAGGCTGAAGGGCAGCCCGAGCAGGTCCTCGTCGGTTGGTTCTCCTTCCAGGTGACCGAGGAGCTTCTCGAGCTCCGTGCGTAGGGCGGCATCGCCCTCCAGGAGCGCCTCGGAGAGCTCGGCCAGCTTGGCCCTCTGCTCCGGGCTGAGGGAACCGAGCAATGCCCGCGCCGCCGCCATCTGGCGAGCCAATGAGGCCAACAGCTCGTCAAGGTCGGCCGGGTGGCC
>CAYZVQ010000314.1:0-6094 GCA_964481925.1 uncultured Acidimicrobiaceae bacterium | reverse complement strand
AACACGGGTACGTTCCCGATATGGAGCGGCGTGACCGAGGTCTACCAGACCGAGAGCTTCACGGTCCCGGCGGTGAGCGGCGCACGGCTCATTTTCTCCGCCGATTACCCGAACACGAGCCAGACGTCCCTGCTCCACTTCGCCCTGTTCGAGCCGGACGGCAGTTATGCCGCCTACTCCGACCCTCAAGGCTTGGCCGACTACGCCGAAGTCGAGGTGGCCGACGCGCCGGCAGGACGCTGGACAGCGTTGTTCTTCACCGAGCAGAACGGTGCGACCAAAGGAGGAAAAGGGACCAAGGGCACGGTGCAATGGGACGCCAGCACGTGGGGGTACGACCCGGCCTCGCCCATCAGCCCGTCGTCGTTGTCGATCGGCGCGGGCCGCACGGCCACGGCCACGATCTCTGTCACCAACCCCCAACCGGCCGGCGACACGGACGAGTCGGTGGTCGTGTCCTCCTCGGCCGGGCAGACCACCGTCCCGGTCACCATCAGGACGATGGTGGCGATAGGGGCAGCGGGCGGCACCTTCCAGGGCGTGCTCATGGGCGGCAATGGCCGGGACGGGTCGGATGCCCAGACGAACACCTACTTTTTCGACGTCCCCGCCGGCAAGACGGACCTCGCCGCCAGTGTGGCGTTGCACACCGACCCGGACGAGGTCCTGGTGTGCTACCTGATAGGCCCGGACGGCCAGACGGTGGGTTACTCCAGCAACTACACCGAGGTGCCCAAGTCAACCTCCGACCTCAAGCCCGGCTCGACCCGCTATCTTCAGACGTTCGCCGTCGGCCCCCCGGCCGGAGAGTTGGAACTGGTCCTGGACTGGGAGAAGCCCGTTACGGGTAAGGAGCTCACGGAGGACTTTTCCGGCGCCATCCGCTTCAACCGGGTCCAGGCTTTCAGCCAGCTGCCGGACTCCCCTTCGACCCTGCTGCTCAGGGGCCAGCCAGTCTCTTTGGCCGTCGCCGTGGCCAACGGCGGGGTCGCCCCCGAGGCCTACTTCGTGGACCCCCGGCTGGACCAGACCACGACGCTCGTCCTAAAGAACCTCAACACCGGCACTAGCGCCGCCCAGCTACACCTACCGGCCCGGGTCGGGCAGGCCTTCCCGCTCGGGACCCCGATCTACCTGGTCCCTTCGGGCACGAGCAGGCTGAACGCCAGCGTCTCGCGCCTGACCGGCACCGGGCGGGTGTCGTTTGCCTTGTCCCCCCTCGACGGCGACCCTGAGGTATCGCCCGCCGTCCCCGCCACAGGTCTCACCACCTCGGGCACGCCGACGTCGGAGAGCCTCCAGCTGAGCGAGCCCGAGCTCACCCCCGGACTGTGGGAGCTCAGTGCGGCGGAGGTGGGGCCGTACCCGCCCGGGGGCGCTCCCCAAGAGACGGTGGCGGCGAAGGTGACAGCGGTGACCCAGGCTTTCGACACCACGGTGAGCTCCGGCGTCAGCGACCTGTGGGAGGTGGGCTTGAAGTTTTCCCGTTTCTACTACCTGGCGCCGGGGCAGAGCACGGATATCGGGGTCACCATCACGCCCACGGCCCCAGCCGGCACAGTGGTCTCCGGGACCCTCTACATCGACGATTTCACCCTCGAGAGCTTCGTAGGCACCAAGGGGGTACTGATCGACTCGGACGAGGTGGCCGCCCTGCCCTACTCATATACCGTCGGGCGTTGCTACGGCTGCCTGGTGCCGGTGGTGAAAGGGCGCTCCTAGGACCTTGCAGATCCCAGTTCCCGACGATTTGGCCATGTACATGGCCCTGTCCGCGTCACGCAGGATGTCGTCGGTCGATGCGTAATACGCACCGCCCACCGCCACCCCGATGCTGACGGTGAGCGAGAAGGTCTCACCCCGCAGGACGTAAGGCAGGCGCAGGTGCTCCGACAACCGCTGGACGACGCCTTCGATCATGGCGGCGTCCCTGGCGTCCTGCAAAAGGACCAGGAACTCGTCTCCGCCGTAACGGGCCGCCGTGTCCGATTCACGCACGTGCGCTCGGATACGATCGGCCACCTCGATGAGCAGTTGGTCGCCGAAAAGATGGCCCTTGGTGTCGTTGACGAGCTTGAAATTGTCAAGGTCCATCCACAGGACCGTGTAGGCGTGCTCGGGCTGCCGCCTGGATGCCAGCATGGCCTGGGACAGCCGGTCAAGGAACAGCTGCCGATTGGGCAGCCCGGTCAGGTGGTCGTAAAGGGCCTGGCGGCGCAGCTGGTCCTCCAGTGACCGTCGTTCCGTCACGTCGGTCATGGAACCGACGATGCGTGTGGCCGGCGCCCCCTGGCCGGGGACGGCGAGGATGCGGCAAAGAGCCCAAAGCAGCGGCCCGTCGCCCACCTGCGCCCGCAGCTCGTAGGTCATTGAAGTGGTTTCGCCCGTCTCGAGGCCGGAAATTGCGGCCAGCAGGCCGGAGCGGTCATCGGGGTGAACGTGCTTCAGCCATTGGTCGGGACCACTGTCGATGTCGGCTTGGTCGACGCCCAGCATTTCCTGGAGGCGGGGGGAGAGATAAGCCGTCCCGGTGGTCAGGTCCCAGTCCCACAGGCCGTCATTGGCGGCGCGCGCCGCCAGGGCATAGCGCTGTTCGCTGGCCCGCACGGCGGCGGCCATTTCCCTTTCCCGCTGGTAAGAAATGGCGAGTTCACCGCTTCTCTGGCTGAGCGAGCGCACCAGTTGTCTCTGGTACAGGGCCTGACTGAACAGGGCGGACCATGTGAAGTACGCCTCTTGTTCCAAAGAGGCGACCAGCGGCTGGACGATGGCGAGGAACCCCCAGTCCGCTTTTGCGCTTTTCAGCGGGAACAGGTAGACGACGTCCTGGCCCTCCCCCACCGCGAACAGCTCCTCGGGGGGGAACGAGCCCACGTCCATGCTGTAAGAACTGAGCTGTAGCCCGTCGCCCGAGGCGGCGAACGTACCGGCGATGTCGAGGGTGCCCTCCAGCCCGGGCTCGACCGGTCCGGGCTCGACCGGCCTGGAACCATCGGCACCCTTGTCCTGCCACAAGCCCAGGGCGCCGGCCCGGGCCCCGGTTTTCTGCAACCAGTCCAACAGACGGGGGTCCCGGTCGTGGTAGAGGAGGTCGATAGTGATGCTGTAGTCGTCCCTCAC
The DNA here is from genome assembly GCA_964481925.1 of uncultured Acidimicrobiaceae bacterium. Classification (GTDB taxonomy): domain Bacteria; phylum Actinomycetota; class Acidimicrobiia; order Acidimicrobiales; family Palsa-688; genus Fen-671. The sequence goes on along the minus strand of CAYZVQ010000314.1, from coordinate 2,974 downwards.
CATCTTGCGCAGCTCGTAGTACGAGTCATTGCGCGCCGCCAGCAAAGACCTGGCCAGGGTCAAGCCGTTCTCGGCTCCTGAACAGCCGCAGCTTTCACGGGCCAGGTAGGTCGTCGGCACCACGTGACGACCGGGCCGCACGCTGACGCCGGCCAATTGGCGCAACAACAGCTCGGCAGCCAGGCGGCCCAGCTGGCCCACGTCATGAGTGACCGTCGACAGGGCCGGCGATACCAGCTCGGCGTCCGGGTCGTCGTCAAAACCGGCAATGGCCTGGTCCGCCGGCAGCCGCAGGCCCTCGGCCTGCAGGACCTTCATGGTCCCCACGGCATTGAGGTCGGTGGCGGCGAACACCGCGGTGGAGGGCAGGCCCGCCGCCAGCCAGGCTTGGGCCGCCACCATGCCCCCGTTCTCGAGGTTGTTGGGGGCCGGGAACAACAGCTCGGGGTCGGGCTGCAGGCCGTGGTCCAGCAGGGTCGAACGGTAGGCCTCATAGCGCTCGCGGATGTCGAACTCGCCCAGGTAGCCAACGAAGGCGATGCGGCGGTGGCCGTGGGCCAAGAGGTGCTCGACAGCGCCCCGGGTACCACCGGCGTTGTCCGCCAGCACTGCGGGACAGGCGAAGCCTGGTTCCTCGTTGCCGATGGACACGACGGGCTTGCCCGCGTCGCGAATAGCCTCGAGGTAGTCCCGGGAGACGGCGTTGGCGATCGTTATGAAGCCGGAAATGCCACGCCAGCCGACGTGCGCCAGGTCGTCCAGGGCGATTTCCTCGTGGTAATCGATGCCCGTGGCCACAGTTTGCATGGCCAGGACCCGGCCACCGGCCGGTGAGACCGCTCGGGCCACAGCCGGGATAATCGCGCCCGAGTACCCCCCCGCTACCAGACCGGACAGGACGCAGATCGTCGTGGTCAAAACAGGCGCCCCCCAGCCCGACGGTCTTGTCTAAGGCCGCCACCCGGCATCAGAAGAACGGCCTGTCCCATTGACTCTAGATCGTCGCCCGCCCGCCCGGGTTGAGGCCCGGGCATTGTCAGAAAGGGCCGACGCGTCGTTCGAGAAGTTGCTAGTACCGCTCAGGCCTGAGGATTGCTGCTGAACAGCTCCGTCGTCCCGGCGACGACGCAGTCGCCGGCCGACACGCAGGCGATGTTGTCGCGCAGGCTCGAGTCCTCCACGTCGAAGCCCCTGGCCGCCTTGCTCGCCGACCAGGTGGCGCCGCCGTCGCCCGAGTAGGCGGCCCGGGCGCCCACGACGTAACAGCTCGGGCCGGGCACCGACGGCAGGCAGTCCAAGTCGCCCCACGCGCCGTTGGGGTCGGTGGTGGTCACCCAGTAGGCGCCCCCGTCGGCGGAGAACAGCAGCGTGCTACCCGAGGCGGCACATTCGGTCCGGGCCCCGGCGGCGGCACACGACACGCTCCCCCACGGGCTCGGCAGGGCCACGTGGGCGGGGAAGACGCTGTTGGACCAGGACTTGCCGGCGTCCTGCGAGTACACGGCCACGTTGGCGGTGATGCTACCGGTCGTCTCGGTGCCGAGGGCGGCGCAACTTACCTGGCCCCGGGAGGCAAAGCACGACACCGTGTTGAGCTCGCCCATCCTCTGGGGCAGGACGCCCGGCGCCCACTTGGCGCCGCCGTCCGTGGAATACCAGGCCGTGTCGACCGGTGTGCTGGTCGCGGCGTCGAACACATACCCGACGCCGACGCAGTCCATAAGGCCCCGGCTGACGACGCAGGACAGGTCCTGTGCGGCCAGGGGCCCGAAGCTCCGGCTTGGGACAGAGGAGGACGCCGACCAGCTGGCCCCGCCGTTGGTGCTGTACAGCGTGCCCACGCTGTCCGGTGCGCCTATGCAGTCCACCCCCAGGTCCACTTCGTAGCAGGACACCACCGGGGCTTGCCACGAGGCCTGGCCCACGGGGGCGGGGGGACTGGCCACCGCCCAACTGGCCCCCCCGTTGTCGGAGAAGTAGGCGACCTGCTCAGAGGGACTGGCCCCGATCCCGGGGGTGAGCATCGCCCACGCCGCGCAGTCCGTGCGGGACCGGCCGGCCGGAGCGCACGAAACGGCCGCCAAGCCGATGAACTGTCCGTCGGCGGCGGCCGGGACGGGGGCGACCTGCCAGGAGAGGCCTCTGTCCCTGGAGTACTCGGCCACATTGAAACTGCGTTGGGCCACACAGATGATCCCGACCATTTTGGCGCAGGCCGTGCCCGCACCTATGGCGGCACAGTCAGAGCCCCCGCTCACGCAGGCGACGGCGGGGGCTAAGGAGAACACGCCGGACGGCTGGGTGGCAACGTACCAGGCGGGCAGGCCCGCAGTGGCGGCGGCCAGTGCGGACGGTGCGGGAGCGAGGGCCCCCCAGGACAAAATGACCGCGCCACAGGCGACGGCCCAGGGGTGCGGACGGTGCCCGCCCGCTCCTTGGCCCGTGTGCGACCGACTGCTCATCCGCTTTGTCCTTCCCGGTTTTGCGGGCCAATCCTAACGGCGCGCTCAGGCGACCGTGGACCATCCCTGAGCAGGCGCCCGTTGGCCCTGGGCGGCACCTCGGGCCACCAGGCCCGGCCGGCGGGAAGCTACGCGCTCGCGGGCGGGGCCGCTTTTTAGGGGCCCACAATAATGCATATAGGAGCACCCATCACGGCGGTGCAAATTACCCGCACAATTGACCTGAGCCTTACCGAACAACGCAGGCGCCCATGCAGAAAGTTTTTCCTTGGGGCGCCGGGCGTGACGGTAGAATAGCAGTTAGGGATAATGGAGGCAATTATGACTGATAAAGGGGTACAGGAGCGGGAAGAACTTTTCGTGCAGGAAGAGGTCGACAACGTCAGGCAAAGCCTGGACGCCTTCGGCGAGCGGGATTACGCGACGGTCACCCGCGTGGTGGCGGCGATGGTGCGCACCCTGAAAGCGGGAGGCAAAGTCATGTTCTGCGGCAACGGCGGCTCAGCCGCCGA